>NZ_CP166840.1:2165000-2521250 GCF_041346925.1 Agaribacterium sp. ZY112
ATATGGGCTGATTTTAAAAAGAAAACAGCTTCTTTTGCGAATGCTGAAAAGCTTCAACAGCAAGCAAAACAGGCCTTATTAGAGAAATTTAGACCTGCTTATATAGAGCTTATTGCTTATTTACAGGAACTGGAATCGCAAACAAAAAGCAGTAATGGTGTATGGGCGTTACCTGAGGGTAAAGAATATTATTCGGTTAAATTAACTCGTACGACCACGACTGCTCTAACTGCAGACGAGATTCATCAGATAGGTTTGGATAATGTTGATCGTATTCATGCGGAAATGAAAGGCATAAAAAAAGCAGTTGGTTTTAATGGTGATCTTGCTGATTTTTTTGAGTTTATGCGTACAGACAGTCAGTTCTATTTCTCTGATGATGAGCGTGGTCGAAAGGCATATTTAGAGGCGAATCAAGCCTATATTGATGTGATGAGTTCCCGTCTTGATGAGTTGTTTATTACTAAGCCTTTGGCTGAGTTAGAGGTGAAGCCTGTTGAAGCTTTTCGCGAAAAGTCTGCGGGTAAGGCATTTTACCAGCGCCCAGCTCCGGATGGTTCACGCCCCGGCCGCTATTACGTTAATCTTTATAATATGAAAGATGTTAGTAAATACCAAATGGAGGCACTGGCTTACCACGAAGCTTTACCTGGACACCATATGCAAATTGCGATTGCTCAGGAGTTAAAGGGCATTCCAAAGTTTAGAAAGTTTGGAGGTTACACCGCTTATATCGAAGGTTGGGGGCTTTATTCGGAGCGCATACCGAAAGAGATGGGCTTATATGAGGATCCATATTCTGATTTTGGTCGTTTAGCAATGGAGCTATGGCGAGCTACACGCTTGGTTGTAGATACTGGTTTGCACTCAAAAAAATGGAGTCGTGAACAGGCCATTAATTATTTAGTTGAAAATACGCCTAACTCTGAGCGTGATTGTCGTCGAGCTATTGAGCGCTATATGGTGATGCCTTCACAGGCAACGGCCTATTATGTTGGCATGAGAGAGATATTAACCTTAAGGGCGGAGGCAAAACAAAGTCTTGGTGAGCGTTTTGATATTCGTGAATTTCACGATGTTATTTTAGCGCAAGGCGCTTTACCTTTAAGTGTCTTGCGTGAGCAGGTTTATGAATGGCTCGAGTTTAATCGTCTTCCTCAATGAGGGCTTGCACTTTAAATAAACGTTTAATCTCTGCCAGTACAAAGTCAGGATTGAGATCTTTCATGCAGTCGTAAGTTCCACCACAGCTTGGCTTACGTTTGCATGGGGAGCAGTTGAGGTCCATAAACAAAACTCGGCTATTATCACAACCACTATGGCGATAAGGGCAGCTTGGCCCAAAAAGGGCGAGCGAAGGAACAGTCATTGCTTGGCTAATATGAGTTAAACCATTATCGACACCAATAACGATACTGGCTTTGCGCATAATATTGATTGCATCTTGTAAGCCTGTTTGCCCTGCAAGATTTATTGCCCCGCAACGCCTTGCGAGTTGTTGCCCTTTCGTACCTTCGTGGCGGGCTCCAAGAATAATCGTTTTTAGCTGGTAGCGTCCTCGAATACGCAGCACTAATTGTTGCCAGTAGTCATCACTCCAGTGTTTTTGTTCCCGTGTAGTGAAGGGGCAAATTACGGCAAACTTTTCATCGGGCTTACATGTTTTTGCGAGTAGCTCATCTGCATGTTCTTTGGATTCATCATCACAAGTGATGTCCACACGCCATTGATGATCATTCCAGCCCATCTGATTTACGAGATAGCGGTAGTCGGCTCCCATCTGCTCACGATTGGCGACATTCCTACTGACCATTTTATGCATAAACCAGTAGCTTCCTTCGCGAGATCCGATGCCGATTCGTTGTTTGGCTCCACTTAACCAAGTAAAAAAGCCACTTTTTAAAAGGCCTTGCAGATCTAGGGCGATATCAAACCGTTGTGCTCGTAGTTCCGTTCGTGTTTTGCGTATTTCATTCCAAAGCTCTTTCCACTTCCGTTGTTGCCAAAGCTCCTTCCAATGGTTTTTATCCCATATGAAGAGTTCATCTATCCACGGGTTGTTCTGCAGAATTTCAGCACTTTCTTTTTGTACCGCCCAAACAATACGAGACTTTGGGAACTGTTGCTTTAAGACCTCTGCGATAGGGCTAGCCATAACGACATCGCCAAGCGAGCTAAGGCGTACGATAAAGATAGATTTAGGTTGCAGGGATTTACGCATGAACTTTAAGGCTTGGTTGCAAATCAATAGAAGAGCTTATAGTAGCATGAAGGTCCTATAAGGGCGCGCTGCCGCTATAGAGGCGGGGATATTCCGTCGGCTTGGTTACGCTTTGTACTAAGTTTAATAAATTGGAAAAAACTTAGAAAAAGCGTTGACCCTTAAAAATATCAGTGTATTATGCGCGTCCTCGCTAGGGGAACAGCAGTTCTTTTCAGTGAGTTGTTCTTTAAAAATGTGGATTCTAAAGTAATCATAATATTTACAAATATTTATGAATGAGTTTCTAACTCAAGCGTAAGATTTCTGTGAAGTGATTATTCTTGGCGTAGTGAATGTGTTTAATTCGTATGAATTAGATGTGTTCAACTAAAGTCGTATCAGCAAAATTCATTTGTGTTATATGGTCAAGTGAATAAGCGCACACGGTGGATGCCTTGGCAGTTGAAGGCGATGAAAGACGTAGGAGCCTGCGATAAGGTTCGGGGAGTTGGCACACAAGCATTGATCCGAACATTTCTGAATGGGGGAACCCAGTCCTTTAGGACTATCGTGCACTGAATACATAGGTGTACGAAGCGAACCCGGGGAACTGAAACATCTAAGTACCCGGAGGAAAAGAAATCAACCGAGATTCCCTTAGTAGCGGCGAGCGAAAGGGGACCAGCCGATAATTGTTGAAATAGTGGAACAGTCTGGAAAGTCTGGCGATACAGGGTGATAGCCCCGTACATGAAGTTTCAATAGTTACATATTAAGTAGGACGGGACACGTGATATCTTGTCTGAAGATGGGGGGACCATCCTCCAAGGCTAAATACTCTCAACTGACCGATAGTGAACCAGTACCGTGAGGGAAAGGCGAAAAGAACCCCTGTGAGGGGAGTGAAATAGATCCTGAAACCGTGTGCGTACAAGCAGTAGGAGCTCTTCGGAGTGACTGCGTACCTTTTGTATAATGGGTCAGCGACTTATTGTCTGTAGCAAGGTTAACCGTTTAGGGGAGCCGTAGGGAAACCGAGTCTTAATAGGGCGTTTAGTTGCAGGCATTAGACCCGAAACCCGGCGATCTACCCATGGGCAGGTTGAAGGTTGAGTAACATCAACTGGAGGACCGAACCCACTAACGTTGAAAAGTTAGGGGATGACCTGTGGGTCGGAGTGAAAGGCTAATCAAGCCGGGAGATAGCTGGTTCTCCCCGAAAACTATTTAGGTAGTGCGTCATATATTACCCACGGGGGTAGAGCACTGTTAAGGCTAGGGGGTCATCCCGACTTACCAACCCTTTGCAAACTCCGAATACCGTGGAGTATGAGTATGGCAGACAGACAGCGGGTGCTAACGTCCGTTGTCAAGAGGGCAACAACCCAGACCGCCAGCTAAGGTCCCTAAACACTATTAAGTGGGAAACGATGTGGGAAGGCTTAGACAGCTAGGAGGTTGGCTTAGAAGCAGCCATCCTTTAAAGAAAGCGTAATAGCTCACTAGTCGAGTCGGCCTGCGCGGAAGATTTACCGGGGCTAAATAGTGTACCGAAGCTGCGGATTTACTCTTTGAGTAAGTGGTAGGGGAGCGTTGTGTAAGCCTGTGAAGGTGTGTTGAAAAGCATGCTGGAGGTATCACAAGTGCGAATGCTGACATGAGTAACGACAAGGGGAGTGAAAAACTCCCCCGCCGGAAGATCAAGGTTTCCTTTCCAACGTTAATCGGGGAAGGGTGAGTCGGCCCCTAAGGCGAGGCAGAGATGCGTAGTCGATGGGAAACAGGTTAATATTCCTGTACCGACTGTAACTGCGATGGAGTGACGGAGAAGGCTAGGCCAGCACGGCGATGGTTGTCCGTGTTTAAGGTAGTAGGCTGGGGATTTAGGCAAATCCGGATCCCTAAGGCCGAGAATTGATGACGAGCCCTCTTTTGGGCGAAGTGGTTGATGCCATGCTTCCAGGAAAAACTTCTAAGCTTCAGGTTACAGTTGACCGTACTGTAAACCGACACAGGTGATCAGGTAGAGAATACCAAGGCGCTTGAGAGAACTCGGGTGAAGGAACTAGGCAAAATGGTACCGTAACTTCGGGAGAAGGTACGCCGGTTTTGGTGATGGCACTTGCTGCTTAAGCTGAGGCCGGTCGAAGTGACCAGGTGGCTGCGACTGTTTATTAAAAACATAGTACTCTGCAAACACGAAAGTGGACGTATAGGGTATGACGCCTGCCCGGTGCCGGAAGGTTAATTGATGGGGTTAGCGTATGCGAAGCTCTTGATCGAAGCCCCGGTAAACGGCGGCCGTAACTATAACGGTCCTAAGGTAGCGAAATTCCTTGTCGGGTAAGTTCCGACCTGCACGAATGGCGTAACGATGGCCACGCTGTCTCCACCCGAGACTCAGTGAAATTGAAATTGCGGTTAAGATGCCGTATACCCGCGGCTAGACGGAAAGACCCCGTGAACCTTTAC
The DNA here is from genome assembly GCF_041346925.1 of Agaribacterium sp. ZY112. Lineage (NCBI taxonomy): Bacteria > Pseudomonadati > Pseudomonadota > Gammaproteobacteria > Cellvibrionales > Cellvibrionaceae > Agaribacterium > Agaribacterium sp. ZY112. The sequence continues at coordinate 2,169,676 of NZ_CP166840.1, forward strand.
TACAGCTTTGCACTGAACTTTGAGCCTACTTGTGTAGGATAGCTGGGAGGCTTTGAAGCGTTGTCGCTAGATAATGTGGAGCCACACTTGAAATACCAGCCTGGTATGTTTGAGGTTCTAACTCTGGTCCCTTACCGGGATTGAGGACAGTGTATGGTGGGTAGTTTGACTGGGGCGGTCTCCTCCCAAAGAGTAACGGAGGAGCACGAAGGTTGGCTAAGCATGGTCGGAAATCATGCGGTTAGTGTAATGGCACAAGCCAGCTTGACTGCGAGACTGACAAGTCGAGCAGGTACGAAAGTAGGTCATAGTGATCCGGCGATTCTGTATGGAAGGGTCGTCGCTCAACGGATAAAAGGTACTCCGGGGATAACAGGCTGATACCGCCCAAGAGTTCACATCGACGGCGGTGTTTGGCACCTCGATGTCGGCTCATCACATCCTGGGGCTGAAGCCGGTCCCAAGGGTATGGCTGTTCGCCATTTAAAGTGGTACGCGAGCTGGGTTTAGAACGTCGTGAGACAGTTCGGTCCCTATCTGCCGTGGGCGTTGGAAATTTGAGAAGAGCTGCTCCTAGTACGAGAGGACCGGAGTGGACGAACCCCTGGTGTTCGGGTTGTCATGCCAATGGCATTGCCCGGTAGCTACGTTCGGACGGGATAACCGCTGAAAGCATCTAAGCGGGAAGCCTCCTTCAAGATAAGATTTCCCTGGGGCTTGACCCCCTAAAGGGCCGTTGAAGACTACGACGTTGATAGGTTGGGTGTGGAAGCGCTGTGAGGCGTTGAGCTAACCAATACTAATTGCCCGTGAGGCTTGACCATATAACAGAGATGAATTTGTTATGTTGAAAGACAGACCAAGAAGAATCGTTACAGAGATTTGGTTTGAGTTAGAAGCATTTGTAGAGTAGATATTAACTTTAGAACCACTAAGAATTTGGCAAACTGCGCTGAAGCGAAAGCTTAGCGACGTTGATTGACTCGAGAGAGTTGGCCACCAGTTTTGCCTGACGACCATAGAGCGTTGGTACCACCTGACCCCATTCCGAACTCAGTAGTGAAACGACGTATCGCCGATGGTAGTGTGGGGAGTCCCCATGTGAGAGTAGGTCATCGTCAGGCTCTTATTAAGAAAAAACCCGAGTTAGCAATAGCTCGGGTTTTTTTATGTCTTTTAATCTATGGCACTTTACTTCAGGTGATGAGCTTGAGTTTCTTTGTGATAAGAGCCACCTTTGGTTTTCTTCTTAGTGCAGCCGCCGTAGGGTTGTGTTAATCCTCCGAGGTTTATCAGGCTCTATTCAGTAGTTGTAGTGACTACTTGGGAAGCTTTACTCTGTCTTTATAGTCCGAATTAAGGTGGAACATTGTTGGCGAGCTTAACTACTATTGTTTTTCTCCTGAGCGTATACTTGCTCATCATAATTAAGCTTTTATTTATCCTATGCTTCTTGAACAGAAAATAAGCTTCCAGCCGAAGAAACGTTTCTTGGTATTCAGTTCGGTTGGTGATCAAGCTCGTATTAAACTCTGGACTAAGGGGGTAGGGCGAAAAGAATTTGATCTTGTCGTGTTTTACTACGGCGATGCAGAGCCCGAGTATTTAAGTGAAGTAGATTTTGCTTATAGAAGAAAGGGCAGTAAGTTTCAAAATCTCAAAGCTTTTTACGAAGCCACAAAGTCCCTTTCTCACTATGAATCCGTGATGGTGCTTGACGATGATATCGAGATCGATTCACCGCGTTTAGTCACTTTGTTTAAGCTGCGTCGGGACTTGGACCTGTGGGTTTTACAGCCGAGTTTTAGTGCTGATGGAAAGATTAGTTTTGAGCATACGCGGCAAGATCCAGCTTATCGTTATCGCTTTACAAATTTTGTAGAAATGAATTGTCCCCTATTCTCTAGCGATAAACTCATTAAGTTTCTTGAGGTCTATGATGGCGTATTGCCTGGTTGGGGGATGGACTGGTGGTATCACAATATTATTGGCGGTTCTGACCAGAAAAAAATAGCGATTATTGACGAGGTTGTTGTACGAAACCCTTTCGACCAAGAAAAGAGGGGGGGCAAACGTGAGATTAATCAGCTCGTTAATACGGCAGATCGTATCGAACTTTGGCAGCAGTGTATGAAAAAATACGGCTGTAAAGAGTTTAAACCCGAGTTATATGGCGGTGAGGATAGGAGCTTTGATCTCTTCCGCTTAGGTTTTGTTTTGGTTGCTTTTTTCCGTTGGTTAAAAAGAAAGAAAGTAAAAGGTTTTTAATGTCTTTACTCGTGAGCAGCTAGGTGAGCCTAGTGTTAAGGCTCACCTAGCTGCTTTAGTTAATTCATGGCTATTATGAGCCTACTGAGATGCTCGCATCGTTTGCAGCGCGCTCTGCTTGGATACGGTCGTAAATTTCTTTACGGTGTATTGCAACATCGCGAGGAGCTTCTATGCCTACCTTAACTTGGTTGCCGCGAGTCTCTAAAAATGTAATCACCACATCATCGCCAACCATTAACACTTCGCCTTTTTTACGAGTAAGTACCAACATAATCATTTCCTTTTATTTGTGTCGTTAACTTTCCCAAGTCCTTGTACGGCGTTGTCCTTGGGCATGTGTATAGATTACGAGTCTTTATTAAGAGGGGCTTTACTTGTGGCGACAGCTATTTGTCTGAGCGTGCCTTGTCTATTAAAGTGGAAATATGCGGGGGAGGGATATATAAGTTTAAGCCCGCAAGAGCGGGCTTAAACAGAACGGTTTATAGACCTATTATAGGCTTTCTCCGCCAAATTCTTCATAAGCGTTCATGGCTTCTGCTGCTGTCATGACTGAAGGCCCACCGCCCATATACATGGCTACTTCGAGCATCGACTCAAATTCTTCTCGGTTAACTCCAAGTTTTACGCAAGCCTTAGCATGAAAGCCTAAGCAACCTTCACAGCGTGCAGCAATTGCAATAGCTGTTGCTATTAGCTCTTTTGTTTTAGCGTCTAGGGCACTGTCTTTTTTGCTGACAGAAGCCATTTGACCAAAGCCTTTCATGGTTTCAGGCATACGTTTTTGGAATTCGGCTAGTTTGCTATTGATGTCTTTAGTTACTTGTTGAAAGTGGCTCATTTGCCTCTCCTTAAGATTAGTGTTTTCTAATGTTGAATATAAGATAGTGCTAATGTTAAGGGTTGTCAATATTAGTATGACCTAATATTGTTGTGAGTCAAAGATCAGCTACTGGTGGAGGGGCTGCTGAGTGTCAGCGTGACAGCCCGTGTTACTGAAACTCTTGTCTATACTTCTTCGGTATAAGATTGATAAGGAAGACATAGGTATGCGTCATAGCGAGCCTGTAATGCAAAAAGAGGTTGTATTACAAGAAGGGGATGAAATGGTATCTGCAACAGATAGCAAAGGCGTCATAACTTACTGTAATCAAACATTCTGTGATGTTGGAAAATATTCAAAAGAAGAGCTTATTGGTCAGGCTCACAATATTGTTCGTCATCCCGAAATGCCACAAACAGCGTTTAAGATGCTGTGGAGGGATTTGCAGTTTGGTAAGCCATGGATGGGGGTTTTAAAAAACCGCTGTAAGGACGGGGCCTTTTACTGGGTCGATGCTTATATAACACCGTTACGTAAAGGTAAGACAATAAGCGGCTATGAGTCTGTTCGTATTAAACCTGAGCGAGCTGCCGTTAAACGAGCAGAGTATGTCTATAAGCGGATGAATAAGGGGCAGGCGGCACTGCCCTGGCTATTTGTTTTATGGCAGCGTTATATGTTGTCGATTGTCTCTTTTTTAGCTGCTCTGTGTTTCTTTTTTGTTTTCGGTACATTAGTTGGGTTGAGCTTTGCCACGGTTGTGATTGCGGCTTTAGTTTCAGGTATTGGGGCCGGTGTGTTAGCGCAGTTGATATTTACTGTGTATTTACAGAGCTCATTAGAAGGGGCTAGAGACATTATTCACGACCCCATAGCTGCTTATATTTATACCGGTAGTTGTAATTCTCTAGGAGAAATTCGCCTTGGACAAATTGCCGCTCAAGCTCGTTTAAGAACGGCGCTTGGGCGTTTTGTTGAGTCTGCTCAGGCGCTTAGCGAGAAAAGTTACAATACTCAGCTTCAAGCTCAAGCAGGGGATGACGCTATGCAGCGTCAGCAAGGAGAGGTTGCTGCTGTAGCCAATGCTATAGAGCAAATGGCTCAAGCAGTTCAAGAAGTGGCTGAAGGAGCTAGTGCAAGCTCTGATGCAACACAAATGGCAGTGAGTGAAGTAGAATCGGGAAAAGCTATTCTGCAGCAAGCTCAAGACGAAATTAATCGCTTGGCTGATCGAGTTTCAAGCCTTGGCTCTTTAGTCGAAAAGCTTAGTAATGATAGTGAGCAAATAGCCTCAGTTGTTAATGTGATCCGTGGCATTGCAGAACAAACAAATTTACTTGCTTTAAATGCTGCGATTGAAGCTGCACGAGCAGGGGATCAGGGACGAGGTTTTGCTGTTGTTGCCGATGAGGTTAGGACGCTAGCTCAGCGCACACAAGATTCCACTCAAGATATCGAAAACATCATTACGAACTTATCTGATGCGACTGAGGGAACTTCGTCGGCGATGGAGAGCTGTTTAGGTTTGGCATCCAGTAGTGTTGATGAGATGGGGGCCGTGGTGGGGGCTTTGGAGTCTGTTACTGCTTCGGTTGAAAATATCGATTTGTTAAGTCAGCGTATTGCCGCTGCAGCAGAAGAGCAGGCCAGTACTGCGCAAGACATAGAAGGTAATACTCGTGCTATGGCGCAGCTTTCTGAGGAAGCTAAAGCTCAAGCTGGGATGACGGTTGATATTAGTGGTGAGTTGTCAGAGCTTGCGGCGCATCAACGCAAGCTCGCTGAACGTTTTCGCTAGCTTATTCTTCTGACAGAGTCCGATCAATGTGAAGTAATTGTTGACGCAGTTGCTCTAACTCCTTACAAGCTCTAGTTGAATCCCTGTGCTGCATAAATTCCAACATGATCTGAGGCGTCTGAGAGGCGAATCTAATATCTGTATCCCTGTCAAAGTATTGCACGCCACCGGGGCTTTGGCGAATGGCCTGAGCCAGCTTTTGAGCTTTTTCATTAAGCTCTAAGGAGTGGTCATTTCTTGCGGGTGGACGACCAACAGGGCCGTTCATCGCATACTGAAATTCCGCACTTGCAAATAAGCTCATGACTTTTAACACCGCAGGGCTTAGTTTGGTATAACTTGGTACAACAAGGACATTAACTGGGCTAAGAGTATAGGGGGCGTGTTTGTCGTTAATGGTTGGAAAAGGGTTGTATTTTACTCGCTTGATTTCAATATTCGGCGCGCCTACCTCAGGAATATTATTTAGTAACATCATGCCTGAAAGCTTATGCAGTAAACGTGGGAAAGCCTTTTTATTGGTCAGCTGTAAATGGTTTGCGTTAAAACAATTTGTGTTTAGTAAAGCGGCCCAGTGGTCAAAGACACGTTTAACTTTTGGGTCTTCATAGCTAAGCACTCCACTTAGTAACTGTTCATAGAACTCTAAGCCATTGATGCGTAGATTTAGGTAGTCAAACCAGCCGTGAACAGACCACTGTGTTTGCCCCCCAAAACTAAATAAGCTTAAGTCTTCCTCATCAAATAATTTGCAGGCTCTTAAGACTTCTTGCCAAGTGCTTGGTATTGAAATGCCGAGCTGCTTAAAAGGTGCCTCGGTGTAGTACAGGGAATAGAGTGAGTAAGAAAGCGGTATGGCATAGTTATGCCCTTTATAATTCGCTGTTGCGCTTACTGGTTTGGCAAAAGCATGTTCTAGTTGTTCAGTTTGCCAGAAGTTATCGATGTTCTGTAAGGACTGGTGTTCAATATAGTGCTTAAGCCGTTGTCCCCCGTACCACATTAGCAACTGAGGCCCGCTTTGTTGGCTTAGCCAGAGTTCAATATTGCCGGTGTAGTTTGTTTCGGAATAAGCCCATAAGTCTATTTTTATATCTGGGTTGGATTGCTCAAACCGCTTGATTTGTCGCTGTACCTGTAAACGCTGATCTCCTCGTGAGAACTGCAGGCCCACACTCACAGTCTCTAGCGCATAACAAGTTAGTACTGGGCTGAGTACAAAGAGAGATATCAAAAGGCGCAAGATTGAGCGTGTCATCTGTGACCTATGCGAGTAGAGCGGTGTGGACCTTATTCAGCTTAGTTGAGGCTCTCGGCTCTTGCTTGCACTTATAGGTTGAATACGTTTTTAGTTGTTCTCAAACAGCATATCTAAGTTATCAAGTTTCATCGGGCGCAGGCTTTCGGCATCAACAGCGACACCGGTCACCAAGGCTTGAGCAGCAATATCACCGTGTTCAGTCACGATACGTTGAGAGAAATTAAACTTAAGTCTCGATAGCTTGTGCACTTCTGTTTCGACTTTAAAACGGTCGCCGCTACGTAAAGAGCGCTTATAATCCGTTTCTATGCGTGCAACGACTAGGTTGATACCTTGTTGAGCGAGAGCGGCAAAGTCGACACCTTTGCTCAATAAAAACTCATGGCGGGCATGCTCAAAATAATTGTTGTAAACGCCGTTATTCACGACGCCTTGCATATCGAGTTCATAATCGCGGACAGTGAATGCCGTGGTGTGTGTGGAGCTGCTCATGAGTTTTCCTAGTTTGTCTTTAAATGGTCGCAGTCGGCACCGGGCTGCTCTAAGGTGATGCGGCCTAGTTTTCCTGCTCTTAATTCACGTACGAGTAATTCCCCAACGCGCTGAAAGTCGGCTCCGCCGCGTTGCATGCAGCCTCGCTTTTTAGCTATTTGTTCCAGTATTTGCCAGCCTTCTTCTTTTAGTGAAGGCAGTTGATATGCTTTCATCAACTGCTCGGGATAGCGTTCAGCCATAAATTCAGCAGCAAAAATACCTACATCATCATAGGACATTGCGGTATCTCTTATTGCGCCGCTGGTCGCAAGCCGGTAATTTACAATTTCACTTTTTGAACCGGGCCAAGTCATACCGGGGCTGTCTATTAACAAAAAGTCATCGGCAATTTTTATTTTTTGTTGAGCTTTGGTCACGGCTGGTTCATTACCTACAGAGGCAATTTTTTTTCCTGCCAAAGTATTAATCAAGGTCGATTTACCGACATTCGGAATACCTAAAATCAGGGCCTTAATAGCTTTAAATTGATTCGCTCGGCCTTTTAGCAGCTTGCGGGCGCGATCTGGAATAGTGCGGGCAATACTTGGATTATCTTTGGTGATTGCCAGGGCATCGCTACTATCGCCTTGGCATAGGGCGTCTAGCCAGAGCTTAGTTGCTTTAGGGTCGGCTAAGTCACTTTTAGTTAGCACCTTTAGGCTGGGTTTGTTTGCGCGGATCTGTTCTAGCATAGGGTTGGCACTGGAGAAAGGTAGGCGGGCATCACAGACCTCTATCACAATATCGACCGATGGCATGATCTTGCGCACTTCTTTTTGGGCTTTGTGCATATGGCCCGGGTACCAGTTGATAAGCATGGCAGTATTCTTTGTTAGCAAAGCAGCCACCTATTTTAGCAGTTTTGCGGCTTGCACGGCAGGCTCTATATAATGACTGAGAAAAGGCCTAAGTAGGTTGCGTTATCTGCTATCTATCTTGTGTTTAAGGCCGTTATAGGCAATGGAAGTGAGAGTGTAATGGCAGAACAAGTAGCGCCACTTTGTATATTAGTGGCAGATGATCAAGGTGATATAAGGCGTTCTGCCGAATTGCTGTTTAAAAGTGAGGGTATACAGTCTCGCGGAGCAAGTTCTCCTGCTCAGGTCGAGCGAGCCATTAAGGAGCAAGTGTTTGATCTGATCTTACTGGATATGAACTATCAGTCGGATACAACCTCGGGGCATGAAGGCTTGAATCTGATAGAGCTTATTCGCAAGCAACACGAGCACGTTCCTATTGTGGTGATGACAGCATGGGCTTCTGTTGAAATGGCTGTAGAAGCCATGAAGCTCGGTGCGAATGACTTTATTTGCAAACCCTGGGATGTTGAACGCTTACTCAGCATTGTCAAAACGCAAGTTGCATTAACACGAGCACTGCAACGCCAGAGTCATCTGGAGAGCGAAAACCGCATTCTCAAGGAGCAGCAAAAAACCGAGCTCAGTACTAATTCGGCTGTGATGAAGGACTTAGTGCAAGACTTTGAGTGTATGGCGAGCTCGGATGCGGGGCTGTTACTTTCGGGTGAAAATGGTACGGGTAAAACTCGTATGGCCAGGCTTTGTCATGATCTAAGTGATAGAAAAGGCGGCCCTTTTATCAGTGTGAATATGGGGGCTCTGGCTGAAAGTGTTTTCGAAAGTGAAATATTTGGCCATGAAAAAGGTGCATTCACAGGCGCAGACGCTCAGCGTATAGGGCGCTATGAGCTTGCCGATGGTGGCACCTTATTTTTAGATGAAATTGCCAATATTACTGAAAAGCAGCAGGCGGTTTTATTGCACTTGTTAGAAACTGGGGAGTTTGAGCGAGTTGGAAGCTCGCGTACTCGCAGTGCCGATGTGCGAATTATTTGTGCGACCAATGCTGATCTACAGCAAGAAGTCAGCGAGGGGCGCTTTAGGCAAGATTTATTTTATCGTATTAATACCTTGTCTATTCGTATCCCAGCACTGCGCGAACGAGTGGAAGACATCCCTGTGTTGGCTGATTATTTCTTAGTACGCTTTAAAGAGAAATACAATAAATCAGAGCTAGGGTTTAGTGATAGCGCTTATCAACTTATGCAAAGCCACTCTTGGCCTGGAAATATTAGGGAGCTTGAGCACAGTATTGAGCGAGCCGTTTTATTAAGTCGGGGGGCTCCTATAGGTATTAGCGAGCTCGGTTTAGCTCAAGTGGAGCAGAGTACTCATTCATCAGGGCTGGGTTCATTAACTTCTAGTGAGTACAGTTTTGAAGGTAAAACCCTAGCTCAAGTTGAGTACGATATGCTTGATGCTGCTTTAGTCAAACATATGAGAAAGCCCGATGAAGCCGCTAAAGCCTTAGGGGTGAGCCGCAGTGCGTTTTACCGAAAGCTAAGTAAACACGGCTTTGATTTGTCATGAATAGGAAAAAATTAAGCAAGTTCATGCTTTGGCGTCTTGTAGGCTTACAGCGAAGTTATAGCTTTAGCATATTGGCTTTATTACCTAGTTTCTTTGCCATCATTTTTTTATTGTACCTCGGTAAATACGATGCTTTAGAAGTGCTGACTATGTTGGTTGTCGTACTTTTACCTACCGCCTTTTTCTTATTAGCGCATTGGTATAGCTCATATCGGCCGTGGCAGGCTGTTGCAAATATACTAATGAGCTTTCGAGAGAATGACTATTCATTGCGCTCTAGCGTTACTAAAAGCTCCGATATTGTTAATACCGTTCAGCGTGAGTTAAACGGCGTGGCTGATTTTTTAGCGATTAGTCGAAGTAGTGTTTATGAAACTCAAAAACTCATGGCAAGGATCTTGGCCGAGGTGGATCTTGCCGTCTTTCTATTTGATAACAATAAAAAGTTGGTCATGGCTAATCGCTATGGGGCTGAGCTGTTTGCTAAATCTGCTCATGAACTTGAAGGCATGGCTATTGATGAGCTTGACTTAACTTTTGCTCAATTAGCTGCACATACTAGCGTACATGAGCATAGCTTCCCTCTGCGGAAAAGTCGTTGGTTAGTTAAACACAGCGCTTATAGGCAGCAAGGCTTACCTTATCAGTTCTTTATGTTGGCAGATATTGGTCGTGACTTGAGGGAAGAAGAGTTAGAGGCTTGGAGAAAACTCACCCGTATCCTTTCTCATGAAATCAATAATGCATTAACACCGTTAAAAACAACGGTGGGAAGTATGAGTCGTACTTTAAATCGAGGTCAGCTCTACGATGGTTGGCAGGATGACTTTACGGAAGGCTTAAGGATTATTGATGCTCGTATCGATAATTTAAACCGCTTGGTTAACAGTTACAGTCAGCTTGCACGCCTGCCTGCACCACAAAAACAAGAAACCCTAGTCTCAAGCTTATTAGAAAGAATCGTCGCAGATTATCCTCAGTGCTCTTTATCGCTAAAGCTTGGGCCAGAGCTAAAAATTGATATCGACAGCGCTCAGATAGAGCAAGTCTTGATTAATTTAATTAAAAATGCGCACGAAGCGAGTACGCAGCAGCAAGAAGTAGAGCTGAGCTGGTATGCTCAGGCGGCGGAGCTAACAATAATGGTAAAAGATCAAGGTTGTGGTATTGAGAACCCAGATAACTTGTTTATTCCGTATTTCACGACAAAGCCCCAAGGTAGTGGTATTGGTTTAGTGCTCTCTCGCCAAATTATTGAAGCGCATAAGGGGCGATTAGATTTGGTTAATAATAAAGCCGGCCCCGGCTGCACAGCCTGCATCACACTGCCTTTATAGCCTTAGCCTAGTTGCGTTCCATTTTCGAGACACAAGTAGTTTCGAAAATGGGACTGGAATAACGGGATGTTTGAGGTGGTTTTTAAAAACCATTATAAATCAATGGCTTATTTGATTTTTTAGACTTGGCATGATTCTTACATTTGTTACTGTCGATATTAATAATGAGACAGAATCATGGATGTACGTCGGCCTGAACTGGCTAGAAAAAACCGACTTAAAAAGCGTGCAATGATGGGCGCGGGGGCCTTTGCTTTTGTTGCGGTCTGTGCCTTTTTAATAATGCACAGACCGGGGCCTTATCAAGTCGATCAAGAACTGGTCTTTCGCGGCATCGTAAATCACGGTGAAATGAAACATGAATTACATGGTGTCGGTACCCTAGAACCCGAGCAAATTCGCTGGATCTCTGCACGCAGTGCCGGCCGAGTTGAGCGGGTGTTAGTACTGCCTGGCGCTCAAGTAAGCGCCGATACCGTGATCATGGAATTAAGTAATCCAGAACTGAGCCAGCAAAAGCAAAATGCAGAACTGCAGCTACTGACCGACGAAGCGAATTTTTTAGTTCGTAAGGCCGAGTTACAAAGTTCTTTGCTTCAGAGTCAATCCTCACTAAGCCGAACTGAATCAGAGTTTAAACAGACTGAGCTTGATGCAAGTATTGACCAGCAATTGTTTGAACGCGGTTTAGAGTCCGAGCAAGCTAAACAGCGTTCGGCGCTAAAACTTCAGCGTCTTAAGGCCGAGTTGGCTCTAGAGAAGCAGCGCTATGAACTGGCCGAAAAAAGTATTGCGGCCCAGCTTCATGCGCAAGAGAGCCTGCTTGAGCAAAGCCGCGCTAGGCTGGCCCTATTGCAAGAGCAGGCAGACGCGCTTTCTGTGAAAGCGGGTTTTGATGGCCTATTACAGCAGCAAACTTTAAAAGAAGGGCAGCAAGTCAGTATTGGCCAAAGCTTGGCGCAAGTGGTGAATCCAAATAAATTACGTGCTGAAATTAAGGTTTCTGAACATCAAGCCAAACGCTTAACACTGGGTTTAAAAGCGGGAGTTGATACGCGCAGTGGCATTGTTAAAGGCTTTGTGCATCGTATAGATCCAAATGTTGTTGATGGCATGGTTGCAGTAGACATTAAGATAAGTGAAGACCTACCTAAAGGCATACGCCCTAATTCCAGCATAGAAGCCAGCATAGAAATTCAACGTATTAACAATGTTGTTTATGTCGATCGCCCTATCTATGCACGTGCAGAGAGCCATATCAAAGTCTTTCGCTTTATTCCTGGAAGTGATGTTGCAGAACAAGTGAAAGTACTTTTTGGTCGTACATCGATCAATACCATCGAGGTAGTAGATGGGCTTAAACCAGGTGATGAAATTATTTTATCTGACACCACAGATTGGTCGGCCCACTCAAGCATTCGAGTTAATTAAATTAATTTAAAGCAAACAGTAATAAACCCATTATTTCCCGTATGCAACGCATGATGCGAAACATATACGAACGAATATCGAAAAGAGCGAGAAATAGAGATGACAACACCACTTATTCAATTAAATGACATTACTAAAGTGTATTACACCGATGATATTGAAACACATGCACTCAGTGGCGTGAGTTTTGATATCCATAAAGGTGAATTCCTTTCTATTGCAGGGCCTTCTGGCTGTGGTAAGTCGACTCTGCTCTCCATTATGGGCTTGTTGGATTCGCCCACTGGGGGGCGTTATCAATTAAATGGCCATGATGTCAGTGAGCTGGGTACTGCGGATCAAACTCGGATACGCAATCAAGAAATTGGTTTTATCTTCCAAAGTTTTAATTTGATTGCCGATATGACTGTTGCAGAAAATGTAGAGCTTCCACTTATTTATAGTGGTATGGCTAAAGCTAAGCGTAAAGAGCGAGTGCAAGAAGTTCTTGAACGTGTACAAATGGCTCATCGTAATAAACACCTTCCCAATCAATTAAGTGGTGGTCAGCAGCAGCGTGTTGCTATTGCTCGGGCTTTAGCGGGAAAACCATCAGTGCTATTGGCAGATGAGCCAACCGGTAACCTCGACTCAAGTAATGGTGAAAAAGCGATGGAGTTATTATCGGAGTTGCACGATGGTGGCGCGACCATTGTTATGGTGACTCACGATGACCGATATAACAGCCATGCCTCGCGTGTTGTTCATCTCTTTGATGGTCACGTTGTTGATGAGAACGGCTCTATCAATGACGATCATTCTCTTTTAAGCGAAATTCGAGCTTAATTAGGAGGGATAGATAAATGAATTTATTAGGAAATTTATATTATAGCTTGCGCTTATTTTACAAAAATTTAAGTACAAGCGTGATTGCCGTTTTAGTCTTAGCTATTGGCCTTTCCATGGCTTTAACCATGTTTAGCATGGCTAATATGATGATGTGGGACACGCCTAAATTTGCCAATAAAGGTGACTTAGTGAGTGTGGATTGGCATCGACAAGTCCAAGAAGGGGACTATCGTAATTTACGTGGCATTGCTATTGATGATTATGAAGCGATGAAGCGAGACAGCACGATCTTTGATGAATTAGTGGCTTTTCATTATTTGAGCTACGCGGTACACAGACCCGACGGCAGCGATAATGTAGCCCGTTATCAGGCAGGCCGAGTCAGCGGTAATTTTTTTACTATGATAGGCCAAGATGCGATTCTCGGCCGTATTGCCACAGAAGACGATGTCACCTCGGGTGAGGATGTTGTGGTTATTGGTTACACCCTTTGGCAGAACGAGTTTGAAGGCAGTGACGATGCTATTGGTAGTACTCTATTGCTTGATGGCACGGTGCACACCATTATTGGAGTTATGCCCGAGGGTTTTCGTTTTCCTTTTGCTCAAGAGCTTTGGAAACCTTACGACTGGCGTTGGGAAAAAGATCCTACTCAAGAAAGTACCTTTTTAGCGACTATCTTTGGAACATTAAAAGAGGGCGTGAGTATGGAACAGGCCAAGGCCGATCTTGATGCTATTGCCCGTCAGCAGCAAACTCTTAAACCGGAAAAGAATAAATATCACAGTCAGGTTAAGGTTCAAGATTTTTCAAAAATCATTGTTGATGATGAACTCAGCGCGATCTTATTTATTTTAATTATTGGTTCCTTGTTTGTGTTATTGATCGCTTGCGCCAATGTTAGCAATCTTCTGTTGGCGCGTATCAGTAAGCGCCAGTTTGAGTTGAATATGCGTAAGGTGCTTGGTGCAAAGCGTCGTGAAATTATTCTACAAGTGCTTATGGACGCACTGGTAATTGCATCAGTGGGAACCTTTTTTTCATTTTTAATGGCTGCATGGGCTGGTCGTTATATTTGGACGATTCTGTCTGATAATTATAGCGAGATTCCGTATTGGTGGGATATGAGTGTAGACCTCAATGTTTTTTCTTACGGTATTGCAATTATGTTGTTTTCCGTACTGATCTCTAGCCTTTCACCACTATTGAAAATCGCCTCTAAATACAATGCAGATGCACTTAAAGACAATGCAAGAACAACAAGTGGAATGAGTGCTAGCAAGACAGGTAAGGTGTTGGTAACTAGCCAAATTTCCCTTACCTTAGTTTTACTTATCATTGCTTTAATGTTTGCAAGTTTAACTAAAGATCAAATGGATAGAAAACTGCCTTATGATGAAGCGTCAGTATTAATGAATACTCTTTACATAAGTCACGAAGCAGGTTTTGAGCAAGCCGATAGCGTTATTGCTTTTTACGATAATGCCGAGCGTAATATTCGCGCTATCCCAGGTATTAAAGAGGTCTCTTTTGTTCATGGCATGAACGAATTTGAGCTTATCCGCGATTTAGATGTTGAGGGACGTGGTCTAAGTTCGGATAAAGATAAAATTCAAACTAATGCCAATATTGTCACAGAAGCGTTTTTTCAAACCTTAGGCGCCACCCCTTTGCAGGGGCGTTTCTTTAATAAGTCGGATAACGCAAGCAGTAGACCTGTTACCGTTGTTAACCAGGCCTTTGTAGACGAGTACTTTCCCGACGGTAATGTGTTAGGCAAACGTATTCGTGTTCGCCAGCCGGGGAATAACTGGGAGCCACAAAATAGGCTTAAAGATGAGTGGACACCCTGGTTGACCATTGTTGGTGTCACCTCTCCGGTGACCTCAACTAAAGGTTATCAAGCGGCAAAAGAACTTGGTCGTATTGCTCCTTATGTTGAGATCTATATAAGCAATAGGCAGTGGGTAAGCCGAGTGATGCATGTCTATGTTACCGCTGAAGGATCGGTGGCAACTTATGCTCCTCAGGTTAATAAGGCGATTGCTAAGTTAAGTACTAAGCTTGCGCCTATGGATGTATATCGAACGCTTGAAGATTTGTTTGAAGAGCGTGATTTATTTGTGGTTATTATTACTAACTTTATTTTAAGTTTTGCCTTTGTCGCTTTGCTTATGGCTTCGGCTGGTCTTTATGGTATTGCGTCCTTTACTGCTCAGCAGAAAAAGCGCGAATATGGCATACATATGGCATTGGGAGCAGGACCTAAAAACATCGTTTGGTTGGTGTTAAAAACTATGCGCTGGCAGTTACTTATTGGTTTGAGTATTGGTTTGGCTTTGGCTGATATGCTTGGGCGTTTGATGGAGCAAGCTCTGTCTAATGGACCGGTTACTAATGTTGGTTATGATCTCCCTGTTTTGTCCTTTTATGTATTTTGCACGGCTTTGGTTCTAGCTGTTCTTGCTCTAGCCATGCTTTTACCTGCTTGGCGCTCATCTCAGATGAATCCTAATTTAGCACTTAATGCGTCAGTTTAGCTTTTAATATTCACCATAAGTAATTTAAGGAGGGGCCTGTTTAGGGCCCTTAATAACGATGTTTAAGCGAGTTTATTTATATACATTACCTGTTATTGCTATTTTTTTTCAAAGTACATTGGTTATGACAAAGGTGTGTGCAGAAGAGTTAGATTCAAGCTCTGAAGCGAGTGCGTCAATTACCATTGTTACAAGTGTAAAGCCTGAGCAGGAGGTAAGCTCCGTATTTAGTACAGCGCTAGAATCAGGGCTTAAACCAACAGCGTTAAAGCGTAAAGTAATAGCGCTGGAATTAAAACAAGCTATTGATTTAGCTTTAGCGAATAACTACCAACTACAGTTCTCTTCATTAGAACCTGAGCTTGCAAAACAAGCCTTAGATTTAGCCCGAGCTGTACATGAGCCTGAATTTTTTGCCTCTTATAGTCAGAGCCAGGGGCGTACACAGGCAGCAATTGTCGATTTACCTAAAGGCAGCGAGCAAGAGGTTGCAGCGACAGGTTTAAGGGGGCAGTCTTCACTGGGAACCCGTTGGAATTTAGGCGTGGATGCAACAGCCTTTGATGCCAGTGTACCCAGTGCGCAAGGCTCAGGCTATTTTACTTCTGTTGAAGTTGTTCAACCTTTGCTGAAGGGCGCTGGTAGGGCAGCGGCTAACTCCGATGTTCGTTTAGCTAAAAATGGAGAAAAAATTAGCCGTTTACAGCTAGAGCAAGCACTGATGCACATAGTTGTTGATGTTGTTTTTGCTTATGTCGATGTCTATGCGGCAGAACAGTCGCTAGTGATTGCAAAGCAGAATCGAGATCTAGCAAAGCAGACCTTAGATGAAGAACGTGAGCGCCATCGTTTAGGTCGGGCTGCTTCTTCCGACTTGTATCGCCCGGATGCTACTTATGCGCTTAGGCAAGATGCGGTTATTCGAGCTGAGCAGAACTTACGTTTTCGAGAAAACCGTCTTAAGGCTTTAATCTCAAATGAGCAGCAAGACTTATTAACTTACAGCATCGATGTTGGTCAGCTTCCTCGTTTTAAGCATCAAATGTTTGATGCTGCGTCTGATTTTGAGCAAGCTTTAAAGATGCGCCCTGATTTTCGTATTGCCGAATTACAAAAAAACAATAGTCAAGTTGAGCTGGATAGGGATAAACGCAACCGCTTACCACAATTAGATCTGGTTCTACGTTATCAGGGCAGTGGTTTAAGTGGTGATGCTGACTTTTCTTCAGCTTATGATAATTATCGAGCTAATGGCCAAGATGGGCACTATCTTGGTGTTAATTTTTCGGTGCCAATAACCAATAAAAGGGGCCGTTCACAAACTAAGCTAAGTGAAATTAAGCTCTCTCAATCACGTATTGAGTTAAAGCGTTTTGAGCAACAGATATTATTAGATTTAGATACTTCGGCATTTCAAGTTGAAAATGAACGCTTGCGTGTAGAAGCGGCTAAGCGTTCAGTGCTGCTAGCTGAACAAACCTTAAAAGCAGAAGAAGAAAAAATGGCAGTAGGACGATCTACCAGTTTTTACGTACTTGATTTACAGAGTCGTTTAGCTGCAGCGCAAAGCCAACACCTAAGTGCCGAGGCGAGCTACCTTAAATCAGTTGCTGAATACTTTCGTCAAAACGGTTCTATTTTAAAAACTTATGGCATAGAAGTGGCTTCTCTATAATTAATACTTTTATTAATCGGAGATTGTTAGATATAAAAAAGGCCTCAAAAGAGGCCGTATAACGATAGTGTTTTAAAACAGTGAACTGCTAAAGCGCTATAACAAGCTTAATCGCTGATTTGAATTTCGCCGGCAATCACTTTAGCTGCATCAGTAATGGTTGGCATGGTTCCAATATCAGCACTGTTTTGTGTTTCAGTTGGTACAGCGGCAGCGGGCTCTTGAATTGTTAAGCTTGAGCACTGACCATCGGCAGTGGCCATCTGCTGTTCAATTTCACGAGCTTTGACAACAAAATTGTTATCGCTGTCAACGGCTGCACCATCGGCAATAGCAAAAAGTGGCTGGTGGCGTTCACTTTCTTGCTGGTGCGGAATGCCCCAGAAATCGCCATTACCTCCGTAGTTCAGCATAAAGACTTGGCCATCAAAGTCGCGAGCATCACCACTGCGATCTTTGGCGTCGCTGTGGGTGTAACGAATTTGAATGGGTTTATCAAAGCTAATAAAGTTGCCGTCGCTATCCTTAACGGCACTTAGTTGGTTCCAATTGTTAGGGCCGGTTTCCCATATATAAAAGGTACTTACCACTTCAGGATCGTAAACGTCCCAGTGGTTTTGCAAGGTTGCTGCGGTAGCGGCGTCGACTAACATGCCAGAAGCGACGCCCCATTGGTGAGATGAGCTTTGCATGTCACTGACACTAACTGAGCTCGCTAAAACCACAGGCTCACTATTACTGTCGCGCACAAGTGTTAAGGCGTTGCTTCCCGTCTCGCCAAAGCTATAAACAATCGCATCGTCGCCGATGGCCTCGTAAGGGCTGTTAACACCGTCATAGTTTTGTAAGTCACTCGCTTCTAGAGTGCCAATCGGGCAGCGCTCAAAACAGTGTAATTCTAAGGCGCCATTGGCAAAGACATCTCCTGCACCATTGATCACCTGTTCTTGATAGAAGCTTAAGTGTGTATCGCCACTTTGATAGCGTACCTCACCACCAAGTTGCTCACTGTGCATATAGAGGCTATCGAAGCTTTCAAGCTGGATCAGTGTGGGAGTCAGTTCGGTAATTTGCTCTCCGTCCTGGCCGTGGCTCATTCCGGCTACGATATAAAAACCATTTTCACGATATTGAACTAGGAAATTATTGTAGCCGGCCTCTTGAGCTTCATGACTCCAGTATTGAAAGTCTATGCCTGCGGCGTCATCAAGACTTAAGCGCTCGACGGTTTTCTTTATTAGCTTGCCGGGCGCTCTAACTACGGTAAAGGTCTCGGGGTTACTATTGTTGTTAAAGTTTTCTTTGGTGATTTCATCACCGTCAGCTAATGCGTTTTCGTCATCGGTCCATATGCCCCAATAACCCACATGGCCGTGGCTATCATTGACATCGTTACCGTCACTGTCATAGCGGAAGGAGAAACCAGAATTAAGCTCTACGCGTTCTCCTGTCTCGGCATCGTATAAGTCATAGCGGTGTACCGTGTCATTAAACTCTGTACGGCTTAAGCATTGGCCTTCGTTGTCACCATTTTGAAAGCCGAGGCTGTCGTAGTTGTCCGCACCCTGTACTAACACATGGTCATCGTTAAAAGCCAAGGCACTTGCGTGGCCGAAGTCACCCCATTGCACTGCGGTTAAGGCGTAGCCTTCACTGCGGTCATTGGTCATGACGGCGCTGGCGCTTTGTGATGAGACATGATCACCGCGTTGATCACTTTCGAATAGGGTGAAACCTATATGGTTTTCTATATCAACGGTGCGTAATTCACCGCCGCCTCGACGGTTACTGTCTTCGATGTTGTTGAAAAAGTCGAAGTTAAAAATGAAGGTACCAAAAGGATTACTCTCGCTGGCGCCTTCGGCAATCAAGGCTTTAAACTTAATCGCTTGGGAGTGCTCATCATCGCCCATCTCTGGCATCCATGCACTGATAACTAAGGGGGATAAGTCCGATTCACGAGTGACATCAACAATCACTTCTACATATTGCGGTGCGCTACTGCCAGAGCCTCCAGAATCATCATCGCTACCAAAGCAGCGCTCTTCGTCAGCGAGGACTAAATACGGGCCATCGTTAACAAAGTCTGTGGTACGCATTTGATCGGTAAAACATAAAATACTGTTTGCCAGTTCTAATGGCTCAAGAGCTTCATTCCATACATGGCTGCGTTGTTCGTCGGTGCGGTAATCTGTGCCAGCATCATCAAATGCGGCCCAAGCGGGGCTGCAGCAAATGGCTGAGATTGCCAAAGAGAGACCAAGCTTTTTAAAGTTCTGATTAGTTTTCATTGGTGACAACCTCTAACTTACTGGGCAAGGTGAGCTCGCTGCTATCAACGGCTTCGCTGAGCTGAAATGGATCGTTGGAGCCCGAGTCGGTATTTACGTTGTCCGTATTTGTGTCTGCTCCTTGAGCGGAGGCATTACTGTCAGAGCCACCGCTGCTGCAAGCAGATAGGCCATAACCTACAAATAATACAAATAAAATAGAGCTAATTTTTTTGAACATGTTTCAAATTCCGATGTAGAGAATAGTCAATGAATGAAGCATGTCTCTAGTAATAGCAAGCCTTGAAAAAGCTCAATAGAATGAATAGATATTAGTGAGGGAACTCGTAAAACTTATCTGTTAAGTTGTTGATTTATAAGGGTTTATTTGTCTTGATTTAGAGTCTTGGCGTCAGAAATTTGAGCTATATTAAGTAATCGCTTTATCGCATCACACTTTAAGTGTTTTGGTCTATAAGGCTTGTTTTGCTGCACTGAATCAATGGGGGCATATGGGGGAGGAGTGGAGCTTAATACTGCAGCTCTATTCAATGAGCGCAATTAGAGCGGGTAATACGGTTATGGTCTTGCGTAAATGTCGTTTATATGGTTTGTTTTTTTGGGGCGCCCCCGTCTTATTGTCTCATTCTTGGCTTTATTGTCTTTTATTTGCTGGTTTTTTGCTCTTTTTGTTTATAAAAAGAATGTTTTTATCTCTTTTTCTATTGGAAAAATGTGATTTAGGTCATAAAATGCGCGCTCAGTTTATTTGGACATCATTTATTAAGCCATTTGGGTTCTTTAAGGGACGTTAAGAGTGAGGGGTGTAACAGTGAAGGGAGTAACAGTGAAGTTAATTCGACATAGTATATATGCGTGTTTTTCGTGTTTGTTTGCATTTAGTGTCAATGCAGCACCTAGCGCCAATGTGGTCATTCTTATGGATGCATCAGGAAGCGTGGGTGATGAAGCCTTTGAAGATGAAAAGCGTTATGTGGCCGAGCTGGCATCTTCTTACCAGCTTGAGCAAGCACAAGTAGGGGTTATTCGATATTCAACCGGTGCGCAGGTGATTCACTCTCTTGGTGATAATCAAGATCGTGATGCTCTAGCTTCTAAAATTGCAGAGACCGAATTTGTGAAGGGGCGAACCCATACTCGTACAGCCGTTGAACTGGCGATGGATGAGTTTGACATGTACTCATTGGACCCAAATCATAAACGTATTTTAGTTCTCTTAACCGATGGCAATCCTTATCCGCTTGAGACACAAGGGGTCTGTGATTTAGCAGGTGCTTTAAATGCCCGTTCTATTAGTACTGTAGCGATTCTTGTTGGGCCAAGTATTAATCAAGGGAATCTGAGCTGTATTACGGAAGAGGGGGGACTTGTTTTGTCCAATGATTTCTCTCAAATAGGGCACGATATGTCAGATGGCGGTCATGCGACTTTTAAGCCAGCCTTACTGCACGATTTTGACCTAGATAGCTTACACAATAATGACGAGTTACTTACAGACAGCGATTTTGATGGTTTGCCAGATTATATAGACAGCGATGATGACGGTGATGGTGTTCTCACCTTAGCCGAAGATAGTAATGCCGATGGCAATGTTCTTAATGACGATAGTGACAGAGATGGTATTGCCGACTATTTAGATAGTGAAGTCACCCCGTTTGCTGTTGATGCTGTTGCAGGCCCGGATCAGTATGTTCTTGATCGAGTAACTTTAAGCGGCTACAACTCAACCGTTGAAGCTGGTTTTGAAAACGCTGAGTTTACATGGACCATCGAGCAAAAATGTATGTCTGACATGCTCTGTGAGCCCGCCTTTGATGTGAACGGTGTTGTTGTTGATATTGAGCTTGCCTCACAAGGTGAATATATTGCCACCTTGTTCATTGAAGATGTAAACGGTGTTAGTCATTCTGACAGCCTGCGTATTGCTGCTTATGGTCATGCTTATACTCAGGAGCAGGTTGATGCGATGATTGCTGCTGCGATTGCGGATTACAAAGCAAATGATCCACGCCTTCAGCGTAAAAAGCATAAAATTGAGCGTTTAAAGAAGCGTCTTCATAAGAAAAAGACACGTCAACAAGTGCTTGAGTCTTGGGTTGAAACACTCAAATCTAGAATAGTTGCTTTGAAGCAGCGCTTAGATATTGAAAAAGAGCGTCGTTTAATTTTACTTGAACGTCAAGCTCAGAATTAAGCCTTATTAAACGCCTTGCTATTTTGCAGGGCGTTTTTTCCTTCCTTCATCTCTTATCTTTAGTTATTTATTGATCCTGCCTTTGTTGCTGAGTTACTTGGCCTTATTTAGGCTATATAGCAGTGCCAACTATATAGTGTGTTGCCTTTTCGCGTTAAAATAAGATTTGATTCTTACCGTCAATAAGGAGCATTGATGCTCGATTACTTCGCCCTAGGCTTACTCATTTTTGTTTTTATTACCTTGTTTTATGGGGTCATTGTTATTCACGACATCCCTTACGAAATCGCCAAAAAACGCAATCACCCGCAGCAAGACGCCATACATGTTGCCGGCTGGGTAAGTTTATTTACTTTACATGTGCTTTGGCCCTTTTTGTGGATCTGGGCCACTTTGTATCGAGAGGACAGAGGCTGGGGCTTTACGGACGGCGCACAAGGCGGCTCGGGTATCGAGGCTCAACTTAAACAAGCTCAAGAGCAAATTAGCTCTCTCAATGAGCGCCTTCAAGATATTGAGCAACAAGCTCAACAAGGAGGGCAGGGCTAATGGATATCTTATTGGTATTAACCTATGTCGCGCTTGCCACCGTTGTATTTAAAGTATTTAAGATCCCTTTAAATAAGTGGACCTTGCCAACCGCAGGTTTAGGTGGGTTATTTTTGATCGGTGCCATCATCGTGATAATGAACTACAACCATCCCTATTCAGAAACAAGCCGTGAGTACTTTGCTTCAACCCCAATTATCCCTGCGGTAAGAGGGCGAGTGGTTGAGGTTAACGTGCAAGCTAATGAAAAGGTTAAACAAGGGGATGTGCTCTTTCGTATAGACCCCGCACCTTTTCAAGATAAAGTGTCGTCGCTCGAAGGTCGCTTGGTGGCAGCTAACGCTGATCAAGAGCGAGCGCAAGAGCTTGTGCGCCGCAAAGTGGGTACTCAGCGTGATTTAGACCAAGCCAAAGCGCTTGTGTCTCAATTAGAAGGGGAGCTGGGTGTCGCGCGTTACAATCTCGAGCAATGTGTCGTACGTGCGCCTACTGACGGCTGGGTGACCCAGCAGTTTTTGCACCCCGGAATGATGGCTGTGCCGATGCCTTTACGACCGGTTATGGTATTTATTCACGATGAGCACTATCAGTATGTGGGCTGGTTTAGGCAAAACAGCACCTTACGTCTAAAACCTGGTTATGAAGCCGAAGTGGCTTTTGATGCCATTCCCGGTAGCGTCTTTAGCGCCAAGGTAAAAGCGGTGTTGCCAGTAATGGCTCAGGGTGAGTTACAGGCAGGTGGCCACCTGTTAAGTAGTGAGCGAGAAACCCACCCGGGTCGAGTGCCTGTGATCTTGGAAATTGATGATCCAGAGTTTATCGCTCTCTATGATCAAGTGCCCGGAGGCTCCTTTGGCCAGAGCGCCATCTACTCGGATCACTTTGAGCACCTGTCTGTTATTCGTAAAGTGCTATTGCGTATGAACGCTTGGATGAACTACTTGTTCCCTTTCCATTAAGCTTAAAGCTCGGTTTAAGCGGGTAAATATGAAGCCAGAGTGAATCGCTCTGGCTTCATACTTTTAAGATATAGCAAGGGACGGAACTTAAGTTATTTCAAGGGAAGGAACTTAAGTTATTGCTAGGGGAAGAGCAAGACGATGTCGGAGGTGTGGGCCGTTAACAGACGGTACTATATTTGTAAAAGCAGACCGATATTAAACCAAATATTATTTTCGAATTGATTGCTTTTAACGGTCGCGTCACCAAGTTCAGTATCGTCATAGTGGTCTATCGTATATCTGAAAGGCACACCAAGATCCCAATAAAGAAACGGCACCCCGAAAGCGGATTCTTGGCGATACCCAGCTTTGATGCCTATCGTTGGCGAACTATTGCTCAGGCTTTGCTTTGTGTGAATATTCCTGTATTCATTTGAATAATACCCAACAGAGCCGCCAAGATACCATCCGCTATAAAACGGTTTTGTTAAAAATAGCTCATAACCGTATATATCACCTTCGACGCCATCGCCATCAACCGCTGTAGCAAAGTTACTTGATAAATGCGCTTCGGTTGCCGCAACATTCATATGCGCGATGGTAAGCCTCCAGCTATCTTCAAAGGATAAACCTGCTTCCCCTGAAAAGTGACGAAAATCATTAAACGCCATTTCACCAAGATCATATCCCACAAAAAGCTTATTTGCAGATACAGACCCAGCTATAAAATAGAAGCCTAATAATAAGTAGCGCATTTGTTAATTCCTTCGCTTTATCTCACTGTAAATACTTAAAGTAATGGTGCAGTTATATGTTGCTTTTATCTTTTTTATCGGGGTTTACGATTTTAATGGCTGCGAATTTAGTTAATGCTAGGGAAGCACCAAGTAATAATGGCGCCATAAAAAATAGTAGCATCGCTCCGTTATTTGAAAAACCATTAACAGCACTAGGGAAGTTTGAGTCAAGCAGGTAGAGACAAAGAGCAATCATTGGTAGTGCAAACAACAAAGTTAATAAATTTATTAGTACTTTTTTAGCAAGGTTTAGCGAGGAATAATCCTTACGAAGGGAGGGGAACACTAGATTAGTAATGTATTTCCCAAGAAAGATGAGGATAAGAAATATTGGCAGAAATACTAAACCCATTTTTGCTCCTTGCGACTGTTGTTATAGCTCTGGTGGTTTTTTAAACCCAGTTGTAAACGCATGGTTAAGTGTTCGTTGGGGGCTAAATATATCATTTTTAAATGAGAAACTTCCGATTCTTGACTGTTCTTGACCAATAATGGACATGCAATCGGAGGTGGTGTTCAGGAACATCTTTATCTCTGGGTGTTCTAACGGATAGTGCACATTTCTGCTCGCTGGGATCGAGCAGTCATTGTAGTGCCGAATATTTCTCGCACTGGCATCAGAATGAGCAGCTGCCGTTTTTCTTTTTGATAGGGCTGGGATAAAGACGCAACTCTACCCCAGTTATCCTTATTGCTTATTAAAATAAACCTGAGTACCGTGGAACCAGCTTAATAACTGGCCGTCTTCTGTTCTGCTAAGAATCAAACCTTCGCCTTGACCATAAAGCTCGCTTGTTGAATTGGCTTTTAGGGTAAAGGCTTTGTAATTTTGATAGGCGTAAGCTAGGCGTCCATCTCGCTCAATAATTTTAAACTCGTCTTTGCCGTCTTCACTAAGGTAGTGACCTGCCCAGTGTTTTAGTTGTTCCTCAGATAGAGGTAAATCTTGCTTTTGGAATACAAACTGCAAACCACGAGTATAACTTTCTGGGTTTACTGCCGAGTGGCCAGCGCCGCTAACTTCGTGCTGGTTAAAGCTTAAATTAGTAAACTCGCGAGCCGCCAGAGCAGTGCCAAAGGCTTCGACCTGCTCGCCGTAGTTAAAGGCGTGTTCGTATTCTCCCCAAGCTAAATAAGCTTGTTTTTTACTGCTTAAATAATCTTGTGGCGTATCAGCGAGTGTTTTCATCAATACGCTATCTCCCCAACTAACGACAGGGCTGCTGGCGATATAGGCGTCGAAGGTCTCAGGCGCAGTGAGTAGGGTGTAGAACACAAATAAGGCGCTGCTGGAGCCACCGGTAACGACGCGCTTAGGAGCCTTGCCGTATTTGCTTTCTATGCTTGGAATAAGCTCTTTGTTAAAAAAGGCCTGAAAGAGTTTGGCATCACCACCTTCCGGAGCAAAGTCTGTGGGCACAGGGCTTAAATCATTATTGCGTTGATTCAGGTCTTTCCAGGCCACACCGACCAAAATGACATCGGGCATGGATGCATCGTACCAAAGCGCACCGGCTAAGTTATAGATCAGCGGCAGTTGCCATTGAGCATCAAGTACGTAGATAACTGGGTAGTCGTTTTTACTGTCGTAGCCATTGGGTAGTCGTACGGTGATTTGGTAATCACGGCCTGTGTGTTCAGAGTGCATGTCATGCATTTCTGCGCCCCAAAGACGGAAAATATTGTCAAACATCTGAACAGGCTCAGCTTCGGCTTGAACTGGCTCTTGGCTGATTTCCTGTTGGGCACAGCCTGTGTTCAGTAGTGTTAGGCTAGATGTAAGCAATAAGGCAGTACATAGGCGGTAAAACATAGATAGCTCGCTTGTTCCATTTTACGAATAAGGGTGAGGGGGCTGAAAATAAGCGCGGTGAAAAGACAAAAAATATATCAAACTTGGCAAATGCTAGCGAGTAAAAGCTGTTCTTTTTAGTTTGAGTTTCCTCCAGTTACATTCACTCGTGAAAGCCGCTTGGGTTATAGTGAGCACTACAAGTGGTAAAGCAGAGCGTAGTTGTGAGTCACACATATCAGATGCAGAGCATAGGCATCGTACATTCGTGTTTTAAAGAAAAATTTGGCATTCCCCGCCAACCCGGTTTGGCCTCCGAAGCAAAAGCAACACTTGAGCTTTTGGCGCCTTATAACCGGCCAGAGTGTGTTGAAGGTTTAATGACGGCCAGTCACCTTTGGTTGCAGTTTGTTTTTCACGCGGTGCCTGAAAACAATTGGAAACCTACCGTAAGGCCACCGCGCTTAGGTGGTAATAAACGCATGGGGGTGTTTGCTACCCGGTCGCCAGTCAGGCCCAACCGCCTAGGGTTGTCTGTGGTTAAGTTAGAAGGTATAGACACATCTAAGGGTGTAACGCTGCTGTTATCGGGTTTGGATTTATTAGACGGAACCCCCGTGGTTGATATTAAACCCTATGTTCCCTACGTAGACGCACGCAAAGACGCTACAAATGACTTTGCCGAAACCGAACCTGAGCTGCTAGCCGTTCGTTTTTCGGAGGCGGCCCAAGAGCAAGTTACTCAGTTACAGATTTCCTATGATAAAAATACACACGGGCAGCAAGCGATAAATCTACAGCGTTTAATTGAACAAGTCTTGCAGCAAGATCCTAGACCTAAATATCAAGCTTTAGATGAAGAGCGTGTCTACGGTATGCACTTGTTGAATTTTAATTTGCGTTGGTTGTATAAGGCCGATGTGCAAGGTGTGTATATTGAGGTCTTAGAGTTGCTTGAGTAAATCTAGGGCAGAGTTTTCTCTACCCTATTTCTTTAAGCTTTCAATGCTTAAAGGTCGTAGGCCTATCGCATGCCAAGTAATACACGAACATAAGGTATGGGTTTGACTAACAAATAACCAATGTAGCTCACAGAGATGGTACAGGTCACAATGATAAGAAACTGAACTTCAGCAGGTAAGGAGACCGGTAGAATCAGTTTACATATCGTATACATAACCATCATATGCAATATATACATAGGGTAGACAGCAGGGCTAAGGTAGGTAAGCCAAGCCGACTTTTTATTTAAATATCGATAAGATAAACCCAAAGCAGATAGCAACCAAAGGCTTGCTTCAGTACTCAGAAGTAATGTGGGGGGCTTATTTTGCCAGAGCAAAACCCTAAATAGATACAATGCTAGAGCGAGTGTTAAATGAATGAAACCACTTCTGCTTAAAAACTCCCAACTTTCTGATTTTGCTAAGGCAAAACCATAAGTAAAACAGATTACGCCAACGGTTAAGCCATGTAATGTAAAGGCGAAGGCAGAATATTCTGAATAAGGTATCAGGAACGATTCTATCGCTAGTAGTATCGGTAAGCTATAAACCATCAATAAGGTGTTTTTCACCTTAAGCTCTCGAAGTGCATACATTGGAATGATACCAATGAGCACATAAAGGAATATGTTAAATAGAAACCATAGATGCCCTGGGTTTAATGACCAAGCATACGATTGATTCGTTCCTGTATAAAATAGCCAGTAGTGAATGGGGACTATAAAAATAGTTCCAAAAATAGCGGGTAGTAAAATACGTTTAGAGCGCTCCGACAATAATTGTCTTTTATTGCGCTTCTTAATAATCAGAGCAAAGCCGATTCCAGAAACAATAAAGAGCAATGGAATACGCCATATGTTTAGTGCCAGCATAAGTGACCATAAGCCTTCTAAAGATTCGTCACTCTGAGGGAATTGTACAAATTCTCTTGCCCAAGATTGGAATACTATCGCTGAGTGGTAAAGCATCAATAAAAATATCGCAATAACTCGAAGTGCATCTATGTCGTAACGGCGTTGCATCTTAATTGTTCCTGGTTCCTGAGTGTTATTGTTGGAGACAGGGCAGTGACTCCGTCTCCAACCACATCTTCCGTTTTATTTGTTTTGATTATAACGGCGTTGATAAAGCTCTTCACCTATCTCTTTAGCTGCTACTACCATCGCTTCATAAGGTGTGTCGGTGACATTGACCATACCGTTGTTATAGTTTTCGCCGTCGTAGGCGCGGCCAGGAATGGGGCTGTCCATATACTGGAACATATGAGCGCCAACAAAGTTAGGGTGATCGAGTACGGAGTAGAGATAGTTTTTAAATTTAAAGGCTCTATCATCTTGGTCGGCGGCAATAATAATACCTGGGTGTACGTGGCCTGCATCGGCTGAACCAAAACTGAACTCACCAACCAGTGCAGGTGCATCGATGTTTTCCATAAATTGCCACTCGCTCGGTACAAGCCCTTCTTCATATAAATTAAAGGTGATGACATCCATATGGCGGCCGGCGGCCTCAACGATTTCTATCGGCATGCCCCAAACAGGCAGACGGGACCCTAGATATAGGTGGTGTGGCAGCGTTGCTTGAAGTGCACGATTTACCGTGCCAAAGTACTGATCACCGTAGGCACTTAGCATCAGGGCGTAGTCTTCTTTTTGTTGCTCTGTTTTAAAGCTTGAGTCGATGCCTTTTTCAAAGTCTTGCCAAGATTTAATGTTTTTACCCCAAGCTTTATTGAGTGCTTGAATGCTTTGGTATTTGTCTCTCATCATCTTACTAAAGTGTGCTTTTGCATGAGTTTCAGACGCATCCATTTTTAAGGTATTTAAAATGATGCCGTAATGAAGCTCATCACTTTCTAGACGGCCAAAACTTTGTTCGTTATCGAGAAAAATACCCATGCACCAAGGGCTGTTATTAATTTGCTTGGCAACGCCGTCAACGGCTGCGATCGCACGCTCTTTAAAGCGAGGGTCCCAAGGGTCAGGCACGCCGTGCCAAAAATCAAAACCACTGCTTAGGGTGTCAAACTCACCAATAATATCGGCAAAGGCAACATAGGGCATTTGCTCATTGCTGTAATACTCTTCTTGAGCCCAGTTGCCTAAGGATGTAAAACCCCAGTTGCGCATGCGTTTTAAAGTGATCTCACGCCAAGTATCTAAATACGATTCAGGACTTGTTTCGCCGTATTTACGTTCTAAGTTGGCGCTGTAAAAACTATAAGTTTCACCGTGTTTAAGAGGGCCGCTTTGGGTTTCTCGGCGGTAACCATAATGATTACCTAGTTCGTCGTTGTATTCTGGCAACCAAGTAAAAATCTTACTGCGGGTTTCGGAGGCTAAGCTGCGAGAAGGCAGGGCTTCGTCGGCAATACGGTTTAAGGGTTGATCATCTTCCGATACCAACATATCACTGCTGCGTTTAGGAACGTATTTCTGGTCAAAATCATAGCCGGTCAGCGTAGATGAATTGGATAAACGCAAAATATCTATGCCGGTAGAAAGGTATAAATAACCTTCAGGGTCAACCAGCCACCACTGGCCATCGATTTTTTCTGTGCGGAAATGACCGCTGGCTTTTAAGCGAGGGCCGTCAGCCCAGCCGTTAAATTTAGAACGCCCAGTAAACGCTTTGTCACTCAGAGAGGCCAGCTCAGCATCTCGCACTTGAGCGAGTTCTTTATCGCTGTGTATTTTACCTTTGTATTCGACTCTTGTATTTTGTCCGTACTGATCGATCAAACCAACTAAAAAGTCTTTGTCCATTTTAGGGTTGGCACGTAAACGAATATTGTCGATAGTGAACTCTCTATCACTCAACATACCTTTTACACTAAAGGTAATACCAGTAATGGCGCTGAGGTCCAGACGTTTTTTCCCCCACAAAGAAAACACTTGGTGGTCGTCACTTTGCCAAGTAGGTGGGTTACTGCGAAAACCAGAGGCAAAGTTGAATTCATTGGCTGTGGCCCAAGGAGGATCCATTTGATCTTGGCCATCCATTTTGGCGTACCACGTTTCAGCCGGACCTACGGGCACCACTAAAGCGCGAGAGTAAAAGTCGCCGTTGTTATCAAACATGTCGATGTCCACCTGCACACTTTCATCACCAAAGTTGGCAATATCAAATGCGAGGTGGAAGTCTTCATACATGCTCCAATCCCAAGCTTTTGTTGGCCTTAGGTCTAAACTTGCTTCATTGTGAGCTTGAGTTTGTACTTTTACATTCAGTGAATATTTCCCATCTAGTGCGTTTTTATCTTTTACTAAATGCATGCTTCCATGATTCGTTGAAAGGTAGTCTGGAATACGACCATCCTCAAAGTTAGCGATCACGATATCTTTATTAGGTTGTTTGGCTGATGGCTGATCCTTGGTTGTACCTGAACAAGCACTGATGGTCAGTGCTAAGCTTCCAACAAATGCGTATAAAAAGTGTTTTTTGTAGTGGTTTTTAAAATGGATGTTCAAGTTTTTATTTAAATAGCACTTTATTTGTTTCATGATATCTACCTTTTATTAGTTATTTATATTATTCGTATCGTAAACTGTGAATGGGGCGCATCATGGCGCTTCGCATAGCGTGACTTGCAACGGTGATCCATGCGATCACTAAAGCAATAAAACCTGCATTAATAAAAATCCAAGGGCTAAGGTCGATACTTTTATGAAAGCCAGAGAGCCAGTTCTGCATCACTATGTAAGTCACAGGCCAAGCTAAAGCATTAGCAATCAAAACAAGAAGACTAAAATCTCGAGTCAGTAGTTTTACAATGTCGAAAACAGAGGCCCCTAAGCTTTTACGAATGCCTATTTCTTTTTTTCGAGAATCTGCAGTAAAAGCAGCTAAGCCAAATAGCCCCATGCAAGCAATCGCAATAGCCAATAAAGAGAACAAGGCAAAGACTTGAGCTTGTTTATCTTCGGCTCGATACATCGCATTAAAATTATCATCAAGAAGGGTTTGGCTAATCGGACGGTTGGGAACCATCCCCTTCCAAGTGTCTTCTATAAACTTAAGTGCGGGTTTTAAACGCTTAGGTTTAATTCGAATGCTAACAAAGCGTTCTTCATTTTTAACAAGGTGGTAAACTTGAGGTTTGGGTTCATCGCGTAGAGAGCCAAACTGGACATCTTCGACAACACCGACAATGCGGTAGTTGGTTGAACCCGGAGGGAAAGGGATTTTAATGATTTTATTAACGGCTTCTTCTGGGCTGTAGTTAAGTGCTTTAGCTGCTGCACGGCTAATAACTGCAATGCCTGATCCAACAGGGTTTGCATTAGTGGGTACTTGTACAAATTGATCACCTCTATCTTCTGAGAAATAACGCCCAGCTAATAGTGGTATTTGGTAGTGCTCAAAAAAACGATAACCCGCATTTAGTGTTGGCAGTGCGACCATAGTATCTGCGACTATGTTTTTCCCCTCGGGTACATAAGACCAAATATCGCGAAGTGCAATAGTGGGCAATTGTTGTGCAGCTGCAACTGAAACGATATCTGGGTTTTGTAAGAGCCGTTCACGTAATACTCTATACATAGCGTTTCGATCGCCAAAGCCTTGGGCATAACTTAGGGATATAACCACGTTGTGGTCTTTGTTATAACCTGGGTCTTGATCACGGGCAAATGCCACTTGTTGAACCACTACTGTAGTAGCAATTATTAGTCCTATAGACAGTGAGAACTGAATGGTAACAAGTATTTTTCGTAGGTTAAGTGCATGCAAACCGTGGTGTTTTTGACCCTTTAGCACCTGAGTGGGTTTAAAGGCTGCTAAGTAAAAAGCAGGGTAACTTCCAGAAAAACAGCCTACAACAATAATGCTTAGTATGAGCCCACATAAAGCGGCAGGGCTATAAATGATACTGATATCAAGCGGACGTTGAATAAAACTTGAAAAAATAGGTAGCGTAAGCTCGACAAACGCTAAAGCAAGCAGCATCGAAAAAAGAGAGAGCAATGTACTCTCACTGATAAACTGAAAGATGAGTTGACTTTGGCTTGCCCCCACAGTTTTTCGCATGCCCACTTCTTTTGCTCTTTTACTCGCCTGTGCCGTGCTTAAGTTCATGAAATTGATGCACGCAATAAGCAAAATAATAAGGGCCACAGCGGCAAAACTTGCAACCAGAACAAAGCTACCATTACGCTTCATTTCATACATCTTATTCGAGTGTAGATGTATGTCACGTACAGGCTGTAAGCTCAGACTTTGGTCTTTAGCAATGTCTTCACCCAGCTCTTGTAAAAGCGCTGGAAATTTACTTTCAAGTTGTTGTTTATCTACTCCTGGTTTTAAGCGCACATAGGTATAAAAGTTGTTAAAGTCCCAGTTGTCGAAATCTTCTGGCACATAGCGGCGCATGTTTTCTAAAGCCAGTAGCATGCTGAAGTTCAGATGACTATTTTGCGGCAAATCTTTGATGATGCCCGTGACTTCCAGTGGCTGTACTTCATAAGCCATTAAGGTATTACCAAAAGCTTCTTGATCACCAAAAAAGCGTTTGGCCGCACTTTCTGTTAGCACTATCGTATTGATTTTATCTAACGCATGTTTGGCATCCCCTTTAATAAACTCAAGTGGTAAAGCTGAAAAAATAGCGCTGTCGGCCATCAACACATCGTCGACATGAGCGTGGAAATCACCTTGGCTCATCGGAATGCTTGAGCTTAACCCTAGCTGACCTATACTTTCGATGTCATCAAAACGGCTTGTTAATAATGGGGTAAATGGCGCTGCCACGGCTGCTAGATGCATATCCTCAGCAGCATAATGCCGGCTTAGCCTATAGGTTCTATCTACATCTTTTAGCTCTTTGTCATAACTGGTTTCAAACGCGACAAAACAAATAATAAGAAGGCATGTTGCTAGACCCATTGCTAAACCGACTATATTTAAAGCACTATAGAGGGCATTAGCGACAAGGTTTCTTAAGGAAATAATCAGGTAGTTATAAAGCATGCTTGCCTCTCTTTTTACTCATAGCGGAGGCTTAAGGTGGGGCGTGTCATGGCCGCCTTTGCTGCTTGACTGGCTACGGTAAGCCAAGCCAGAACTAGGGCAAATACACTTGCGCTAATAAAGATGATTGGGCTTAAGGTGATCGTATGGCTAAATCGTTCCAGCCATAAACTCATTACGTAATAAGACAGCGGCCATGCGATAAAATTGGCAAGAAGCACTAAAACACTAAACTCTTTTGTGAGTAATAAGACAATGGTTTGTACTGAGGCGCCTAGAACTTTACGTACGCCAATTTCTTTGGTTCGTCTGTTGGTGCTAAAGGTTGCTAGACCATAAAGCCCAAGCGAAGCAATAAGTATGGCAAGGCCTGAAAACATGGAGAGCATGGTGGCTTGCTTTTCCTCGCTGTCATACATCGCGATAAAACGCTCATCGAGAAAACTGCGGTTAATGGCGCGATTAGGTAGGAGCTCTCTCCATGTATCATCAACAGCTTTAAGCGCGCTCTGCATATGGGCCGCATCGATTTTAATAGAGATACTCTGGCTAGATTCTTCAACCAACTGATACACCATCGGTTGTTGTTCTTCGAGTAAGGAACTAAAAAAAACGTCTTCCACAACACCAATTATTGTATAGTGATTAATGAGGCTGCTATCTTGTTGAGTTCTATTTACATTCTCTCTTAATACTTTGCCAATAGCCTGTTCAGGGCTATAGCCTAGTTTCTTGGCGGAATCTCGGCTGATAATGATGTTGATTTTTCCAACAGGTTGATCGTTATTTGCAAAGCGTGAATAGGCATCATTGTGGCTCTCGCTAAATGAACGCCCTGCGATAAGTTTAAAATCGTAATGCTCAATGTAATTAAAACCAATGCTTACGACACCGAGTACTTTGGCCTCTTCGTCATTTGAATAATCACTGTCTTCTGGAAAAAATAAGACACTATTTCTTAATGAGCTTGCCGGTGCTTGGCCTGCATGAGTGATGGATAAAATACCTGGGTGTTGACTTAATCGTGCTCTCATTTCCTTATATACCGAAAGCATATCTTGTAAGCCAACGGCATAAGGCGTGCTTAATACTAGATTTTGCGCACGGCTATATCCTGGGTCTATATTTCTTGCGTAGTTAGTTTGCAGGACAACAATGCTTGTACAAATGATTAGGCAAATAGAGATAGCAAACTGCAACAGCACCAAACCTTTTCTTAGTCTGATCGATGTCGTGCTTTGTGTGGCGTGGCCTTTAAGAGCTTGAATGGGGTTAAAGTGGCTTAGGTAAAAGGCTGGATAGCTGCCTGCTATACAACCGACTGCGAGGGTGAAGGCTATAAGTTGCATGATACGTTTTGTCGTATAGAGATCAGCATTTTGCAGTGGGCTATCTACAAAATTTGCAAACCAAGGTAGGCTTAGTTCAACCAAGACGCAGGCAAGTAACATAGCTGCAGCCGTTAGCAGGCAAGCTTCACCTAAAAATTGAATGCTGAGTTGCAAGCGGCTTGCGCCCACACTTTTACGCATACCCACTTCTTTGGCTCGCTGCGTCGCTCTTGCAGTACTTAAATTCATAAAGTTAATACAGGCGATCAACAAGATAACCAAAGCCACAGCGCTGAAGCTAATAATGGTGATGTAGCTACCGTTGCCAGGCATTTCAAAGCGTAGGTCGGAATGTAGGTGGATGTCTTTGATGGCTTGAAGTATTAATTTTTGGTCTGCGATATCAGGGTTAGTTTCCCCTAGTAGGCTTGCAAATTTATCTTTAAGTTGCGCTATATCGCTGCCTTTTTTTACTTTTATATAGGTGTAGTTACTGTTGTTAGTCCAGCTTTTCATTGCTTGAGGATAAGCACGCTCAACACTGACGAGTGATGCAAGCATGCTGAAATTTAAATGAGTATTTTCTGGTAGATCCTTAATAACCCCAGTTACTTCAATATCAAATTTACCAAACATCAGTAACTTTTTACCGATAGGGTCTTCTTTTCCAAAAAAGCGTTTGGCTTGCGTTTCAGTCATGACCAAGGTGCTGTGGCGATTTAATGCAGTAGTAGGGTCGCCTGCGATAAACTCGAGTTGGAAAAAATCAAATACGTTCTGATCTGCCCACAATAAGTTTTCGATACTAAAGTGTTTGTCGCCATAACTAAGGGGCATGTTGCCGCTTATGCCTAAGCGAGTAATGTCTTCGACATCACTAAAGCGCGATTCAACAAGGGGTTTAATAGGGGGCGCTACCGTTGCAAGATGGTCGTCATTACCACCGTAATAACGAGTAATACGGTAAATATCATCGCTGTTCTGCCAGTGTGTATCGTAACTGCGCTCGTAATTGACAAATTGCATAATTAACATACATGCCGCTAAGCCCAGTGCTAATCCTAGTATGTTAATAGCGCTAAAAAGTCGATTGCTAGCGATGGTTCGCAGAGCAATGAGTAGGTAGTTTTTAAGCATAATTGGCCGCCGCTTTGACTTGATTCTCACTTACTAACTGGCCATCAAACAAGTGAATCATTCTATTGGCGTATTCAGCGTGATATTGGCTGTGAGTTACCATTAAAATAGTGGTGCCGCCTTCATTGAGCTGCTTGAGGATATCCATAACTTCATCTCCATGTTTGGAGTCGAGATTACCCGTTGGCTCATCCGCTAAAATTACATCGGGCCGTGAGGAGATCGCTCGGGCAACGGCAACACGCTGTTGTTGCCCACCGCTTAATTGTTGAGGCATATGTGACGCACGGTGAGCGATATTCATTTGAGCCATTACTTCATCGACTCGCGCTTTACGTTTACTACTGCTCATACCTTGATAAAGCAGAGGTAGTTCAATATTTTCGGCTACGCTTAATTCGTCAATTAAATTAAAACTTTGAAATATAAAACCAATATGGCCCTTGCGTTTCTGAGCTAAACGGCGCTCTGAATATTTACTAATGTCTTCACCATTAAATAAATAGGCACCGGAGCTTGGGCTGTCTAACATACCTAGGGTATTAAGCAGCGTTGATTTACCACAGCCAGAGGGGCCCATGATGGATAAAAACTCACCCTGTTTAATATGCAGGTTAATATTGTTAAGTGCCGTGGTTTCGACATCGGCAGTACGATAAATTTTGTTGATGTTTTCTAGGCGTATCATGCTTAGTCCTCAATTAGGATCCGATCTATATTGCGATAGTTGTTGTAGCTAGAAACGATAATTTTCTCGCCGGCCTCTAGGCCTTCGAGAATCTCTAGGTGATCTGGGGTGCGACGACCAAAACGTACGTCGCGTCGGTAGGCGTGGCTGCCGTCTTTACTTAGTACAAACACCCAAGCCCCCCCACTTTCTTGAAAGAAGCTGCCGTTATCGACAATCAGGGCTGGTTCGCGTTGACTGAGACTGAGGCGGGGTTTTAAGCTTTGACCACGGCGTATATATTCAGGAGCTTGATCGACAAAGAGCAGGTCAATTTCAAATTCGTTATTGCGTACTTCAGGATAAATCTTGCTAAGCTCTAGCTCGTAGTTTTGGCCTTCTATTATAAGGTCTGCACGCTGCCCGACGGCTAATTTCCGCAAGTAGAACTCGCTGACACTGCCGCTAAGTTTGTAACGGCTGATATCGTCTATTTGGCCAAGACGCTCCCCCCTGTCTTTGCTTTCACCGATCTCGGCGTTAAAGTCACTTAGGCGCCCATCACGAGGGGCTGTAACATTGAGGTTGTCGAGATTAGAGCGTGCTATAACCAAGTTCTTTTCTTGTTGTTTTACATTAGCTTCAAGCTGCTCGATTTGAGCCATGCGCATAAGCTCTTCGGCTTCTTGGCTTTCAAGTGTCAGTTCGCGCCGCTTTTTCATATAGTCCAGCTCATCACTGATACTGTCTATCTCTTCTTGACCGATATAATCTGCTACTTTTTGACGGCGATCTAAGCGGCGCTTAAGCCGTTTAATTTCATAATCAATGTCCACTAAGTCACGTTTTAAACTAAGTCGATTTTGCTCTATGGCCAGTTTGGTATTACGCAGATCATTGAGTTGTTCGCTCACCTGCGCCTCTCTTGAAATAATATCGAGCTGCAATGCAGTATTACTTAATTCAAGTAAGGGCTGGCCAGCCTTAACGAGCTCGCCTTCTTCTACAAATATTTGTTCGACTCGACCGCCTTCAATCGCATCAAGATAAACCGTTTTATAAGGCTCAACATAAACTCGTAGAGCTAAATAATCTTCAAACATTGCATCGCGAGCGCTGGCGATACTTAAGCGTTCTCCGTTAACACTAAAGCTATTACCGCTGCTTGTTGCAGAAGCAGCAAAATAAATAAGCAGTGCCAGTGCGCAAATACTTAAAGCCCAATACCAGCGACTTTTTTTACTTTTTGTTAGCTTTTTATCCATCTGTGTGCGGGTAACCTAGTTATTTTTAGCCATGTAGGCTTGAGCTTGTGTATTTAGACGGCGCTTAGTGCGCCCGTGCAATGCTAACTAGTACTGCCAGCTTTGTGCCAACTAATAAATGCTATATAAAACAAGGGTTTAGGGTTTTTTGCTTAGGTCTTATGTTCGCTGTGTATACAGTGGGTGTTCGCAGGCGTACACTTTGCAGCTTGTGAAATACAGAATGAACAGTGTGGCGGGTTCTAGTAATACGAAAGTCAGTAGCGTAATAGCGCAGGATCGATACCCAGTAGATAAAAAACACTGCCTAGATAAAGCAAGTTTTAACATTTGAATGAGTAAGTATGGCCAAACAACAAGCGTGTGTTGCAGTTATTGATGATGACAGAGATATTCTGCTGGCAGCAGAGCTCTTGCTCAAACGCCATTTTTCTAAGGTGCTTTGTTATGAGCGGCCTGAGCTTTTAGCTGAGGCCCTTAAAACGGAAACCATCGATATCTTTTTGCTAGATATGAACTTTGCCCTTGGTGTTAATACAGGGGAGGAGGGCTTGCAGTGGTTGCAGTATATTCTTAAGGTGCAAAGTGATGCTGTTGTTTTACTTATGACGGCCTATGGTGATATTGAAACATCGGTTAATGCTATTAAGCTAGGTGCCGCTGACTTTATTTTGAAGCCTTGGCAAAACGAAAAACTACTGGCCACTCTTAACTCAGCCATGCTGTTGGCTCAAAGCAGGCTGCAGGTTAAAGTCCTCAAGCAACATCATAATCCTACTCGAAAAGACATTATTGCTGATGCTCCAGCGATGCAACAGGTCATGAAACTGGCTCAGCGTGCGGCTGCAACGGATGTGAATGTGTTGGTGCTTGGCGAAAATGGTACTGGCAAAGAAGTCATCGCCAATGAAATTCATCGTTTAAGCCCGCGGGCAGCAGAACTTCTGGTTAGTGTTGACTTAGGTGCTGTGCCTGAAACCTTATTTGAAAGTGAGCTGTTTGGACACAAGAAGGGCGCATTTACGGGGGCTCAAGCTGATAGAGCGGGGCGCTTTCAGGCTGCTAATGGTGGCACCTTATTCTTAGATGAAATCGGCAACCTTCCTTTGCACTTACAAGCTAAGCTGTTACGCGTGCTAGAAACGCGAGAGGTTACCCCGCTGGGGGCAGATAAAAGCACCGTCGTTGATGTGCGCTTGATTTGTGCTACCAATATGCCTTTACAGCAACTGGTCGATGAGGGGCGCTTTAGGGCTGATCTGTTTTATAGAATTAATACGGTACAGCTGGAGTTGCCAGCATTAAGAGAACGTATTGTTGATATTCCTTTGCTTTTAGAGTTTTTTATTAAAAAAAGTGCAGAAAAATACCGTATTCCTGCTAAGCGACTGAGCCCCGACGCACTTAAACAACTATGTGCTTATGCGTGGCCAGGCAATGTTCGCGAGCTCGCTCACGCTGTTGAACGTGCACTTATATTAAGTGATGACGATATTCTAAATGTGTCGGATTTTTTAGCTCAGAGTCGCTCATACTTAGATCAAACAGAGACAA
Organism: Agaribacterium sp. ZY112; assembly: GCF_041346925.1. Taxonomy (NCBI): domain Bacteria; kingdom Pseudomonadati; phylum Pseudomonadota; class Gammaproteobacteria; order Cellvibrionales; family Cellvibrionaceae; genus Agaribacterium; species Agaribacterium sp. ZY112. The sequence continues at coordinate 2,208,053 of NZ_CP166840.1, forward strand.
AAGCCGATTTTTTTGAACGCGATGATGGCCTATTAAGTGATTGTAATTTAGAGCGGGTAGAAAAAATGGCGATCGAACAGGCCATTAAGAAACACAAGGGAAATATTAGCCATGCCGCTCAAGAGCTAGGTATTACTAGAGCTTCACTGTATCGTCGTATTAAAAAGTACGAAATTTAAGGAGGGGCTATGGATTTTCGTATCCGTTTTAAATTACTGTTTCTGCTTCAGTTATTGATTATTGTGGCCTTGGTTCTGCTCGATGTTAAATTAATTTATGAAGGCCAATACCCATTAGCGAGTACCTTGGTAGGTCTGTTGGCTGTTGCGGCTGTGTTTTACCTTATACATTATGCTGAGCGAAGTTTTCGCATCGCAGATCAATTTTTTAGTGCCGCCTTGAGTGGCGATTTTACTCAGCAACTTGGTGGGAATAGCTTTAGTCATAGTTTACAACATAGCTTCAATGAGTTGAGTAAAAAGTTTAAGGATGAACGCCTTAAACATGAGGCAGAAAATAGCTTTCTGCGCGCATTGGTTCGGCAAGCTCCCGTGGCGATTTTGTCTTTTGATGAACTTGGTCGATTTAGTTTATACAATCTAGCTGCAGCAAAACTATTTGGTCTTGCCTCTCCTAATAATGTCAGTGAACTAGATGTTAATTACCCAGGCTTAAGTGAAAAGCTGGTGCAGTTAAATGCAGGCTCTCGTACAGTGTTGAAAGTGCATAAAGAGGGGGTTGAACAGAGCCTAATGATGTCTGCTACCTATGCACTATTAGACAATAAACAGCAGTGTTTAGTCACTATCGAAAATATCGGCCGAGAGCTCATGGATGCGGAATACATTGCTTGGCGAAATTTAATTAGCGTGCTAACTCACGAAGTTATGAACTCTGTGACCCCTATTGTTTCCCTCGCGACCACATGTCGAGACATTCTTTTACAAGATGATTTGTTGCAACTTCCAAGTGATGAGCTTAAAAGTGAATTAGATGATGCCACTAAAGCAATGAAGACCATCGCAGGGCGCAGTCAAGGTATTATGAGTTTTGTGCAAGGTTATAGGAAGTTAAGCTTAATTCCGAAGCCAGAATTAAAACCCATTGAATTGTATTTGTTATTTGACGAGCAGGCTCGTTTGCATAAGAGCGTTTGTGAGCAGCATGCTATTGCTTTATCGTGGAATTGCACGCCTTCAAGTTTGACGGTTCATGCCGATAAACAACAATTGGAGCAGGTGCTTTTAAACCTTCTTAAAAATGCAGTTGAAGCTTTAGAGGGCTGTGTTGACAAGCAGTTAGATTTAATTGCTGAGCAGCGTGTTGGTGCCGTTGTCATAAGTGTGCAAGATAATGGCAATGGTATTACAGATGAGGTACTCGAGCAGATTTTTGTGCCTTTTTTTACAACAAAACGGCAAGGCTCTGGTATAGGCATGGCACTAACACGCCAAATTATGCATGCCCATGGTGGTCAGGTGAGTGTTCAGTCTAAAGAGAAGAAGGGCACCAAGGTTGAGCTGATCTTTTAAGTGAGTGTCATATCACGATAATAGCTCTAAGCTCCTGTCCATAAAGGGCAAGCATCGGTGCTTATCGTCAAGAGGGGAAAATGCACAGTAGTAAAGACATAAATTACCGCATTGCAGGTATAGATGATGTCGCAGCAATTGCGGCTTTGCATGCACTTAGTTGGCAGCAGAATTATAAGGATGCACTTCAGGCTGAATATTTGGCAGAGAAGGCAGTAGAGGAGCGCCTAAGCTTATGGCAACAGCGCTTTGCCAAACCTGTGAAAGATCAAGTCGTTTTTATTGCTGAGCAGAGCGGTGAGCTGCTTGGTTTTGCTGCTTTATTTTATCGAGGCAGTGAGCGTTGGGGAGCGTATTTGGATAACTTACACGTGAAGTCAGGTTTACAGGGGCGGGGAATTGGTAAAGCCTTGTTAAAGCGGTTGGCTGCCTACTTGTTACAGCATTGCCCAGAGCAGCAGTTGTGCCTTTTGGTGAATCAAAACAATCTTAAGGCTCAGGCTTTTTATCGAAAGCTGGGTGCGGTTAATGCGGAAGGCTCGTGTTGGAATGCGCCAGATGGTAGTGTTGTGCCCACGTACTGGTTTGTATGGCAGAAGCCAGCGTCGATTCTTGAGTGTTAATCTTGTTTGTTAGTTAGTTTAGACTCGCTGTGCATCTGTCTTCAGTTCATGTTTAGAGAGGGAGTCTCATGGATGTTGTTTATCGTCTTGCTCAACGTGCAGATATTGAGCTGATTCTTGAGCTGCATGCTCGCTACCAAATAGATACCATTGCAGATGACGATCGCAAAGATGGTTTTATCACTACGGCTTTTACCAAAGAGCAATTAAAAGAGCTTATTGACAAAGAGCAGGGGCTTTTTGTGGCTCAAAAAGGCGAAACCATTGTGGCGTATGTTATGGCTGCATCGTGGCTATATTGGTCTCGCTGGCCTATGTTTGCACATATGGTCGCTGGTCTGTCGGAACTAGAGTACGAAGGCTATCGCCTTGATGTTGTTAACTCTTATCAATATGGCCCGGTCTGTGTCGACAAATCAGTACGTGGTCAAGGTGTATTTGAAGCCGTGTTTTATTTTGCTCTGCAAGCAATGGCCAATCGTTACCCTGTTTTAGTCACTTTTATCAATAAGGTAAACACTCGCTCGTTTGCGGCTCATACTAAGAAAGTTGCTTTACAAGTTATTCATGAGTTTGAGTTTAACAATAACCATTATTATGAATTGGCCTGCTTGACGGAATTGGTCTCCCATCGAGAGGCAAAAGCCTTATCAGACATGTCATTTAATCGTGCCTAACATACGTGATATCTGGAGAATAAAGTGAAAGCAATGCAATTATTACTAAAGCTTAAAGCGCAGGCCTTTGTTGGTCTTATGTGTTTGACTGTGAGTTTTTTTGTGGTGTCAGCGTATGCTGAGCAAGGCCCCTCTAGTTCGGTATGGAAAATCAGCTCGGGTAAAAATAGTTTTTATCTTGGTGGCACGCTACATGTACTAAAAGAAAGCGACCATCCTCTACCTAAGGCTTATGAGCAAGCCTATCAGGCGGCTGATACCATCGTTTTTGAAGCCGATATCAGCGCATTGGAAGATCCTGCGACCCAAGTGCGTTTGGGTATGGCCCTAATGGCAAAAGACGGGCAAATGCTGCAACAAGTGCTCAAGCCAGAGACTTATCAAAAGCTCAATGAGTACGCTGTAAGTCGAGGCATGGCTATGCAACAGTTTGCTCCTTTTACTGCCAGTGGTGTTGCGCTTATGCTTGCTTCAATAGAGTTAACTCGGCTTGGTTATACCTCGGAATGGGGGGTAGAGCAGACCATTAATAATCAAGCCGTGAAGGATAAAAAGGGGCTGACAGCACTTGAGACGGCTGATCAGCAGATTGCGATGTTGAGTACCTTAGGGCAGGGTAAAGAAGATGAGTTAGTGCTTTATACCTTAAACGATATCCTGAGTTTGCCGCAGATCTTGGCTGATATTAAGGCTGCTTGGCGTTCAGGAGATTTGGCCTCATTGGAGAAGGAGTTCATTGTTGAGTTTAAGCGTGATTATCCTGATGTTTACGACAGCCTTTTGCTTGAGCGTAATAAAGATTGGATGCAGCAGTTTGAACCGATGATGGCTTCTGAAGCGACAGAATTTGTTTTGGTGGGGGCTATGCATTTAGTTGGTGAAGATGGTCTATTGCGCAGCCTAAAAGCCAAGGGTTACACGCTTGAGCAGCTTTAGTTTAATTTGCTTGATGACTTAATCTATGGAACTCTTGACCTGTGTGTAAGCCCCGTTAAGCTTGCGTTTTTATGTTGTAACTGAACAGGCTTTAGCCTTTAAAAGAGGAATACAATGAACAAATTACAAGCACTCTTTGTTGCCGTTACTTTAAGCCAGGCCGGAACTGTAAGTGCAGAGCAGGTTTTTTATTTTCCTACTAAGGGCCAAAGCCCCGAGCAGGTGACGAAAGAAACCGATGAGTGTTCTACTTGGGCGATATCACAAACGGGGTTTGATCCCAAGAAGGCGCCTAGCGCTCAAGCTCTGGCCCAAGAAAACTTAGCTAAGAACCCCGCTCAAGAAAAGAGTCATGACAGGGCTGTATTACGCGGCGCCGCTCGCGGTGCGATTGTGGGGTCAACTGTTGGTCGTTGGAACGATAATGATCGTACCACAGCGGGCAGTGTGGGTGCTGTTGCCGGCGCCGCATCGGCAAGTAAAGGTGCTCAAAAGCAGGAAGCTCAACAAGAGCAAGCACGTCAGCAGCAGGCTCTTCAGCAGGCGCAAGCTACTTTGGATGAGCAAAATAATACCTTTAACCGTGCAATGGCGGCGTGTATGGATAGCAAAGGCTATAACATTCGTTAATTGGCCATGTATTTCTGTTTGTCTTCTATTTCTTAATTCGTTGTTTCAAGTAATAACACGTCTTGCTAGGCGTGTTATTGATGCGTTTATTACCTTATGAATTCTCTTATTGGCTCTGTTTCTCTCGCTCAGGCTTACGCAGAATCTTCCGGACTTGAGCTGCCTTTTTCTATCTATCGTTCTCTAGGAGAGCAAAAGTTACATAATGTGCCGGTATTAAAACCGATGCTTATTGTGGTCTTAGGTGGTGAAAAGCAATTAGGTACTAAGGGGGAGCTCTTTTGTGGGCTTGGGCAGTTTATTTTCTTGTCTGATCATCCTGCCATCAATATGCGAAATATTCCTAAAGCTGACCCGTATTTAGCTTTATTAATTGAGTTTGAATTACACGATTTTTCAGTATTAGAAAATACCATGCCTACTCATTTAGAGCAGTGCCGCACACCGACGCTAAGCGAGCATCATTTGGCCCGACATTGCACTGGCCTTGTTACAGAACCACTTGAGCTTTGTTTAAGGCAGTTTGTTGAAAGCGTGACGTGGGCCCCTAAGGAGCTGTGGGCTGCTCGTAGAAAAGAATTGCTTTTGTTATTGCAGCATTTAGGTTTTGGTGACGTTTTTAAAACGGTGGGGCATGCCAAGCTGAGTTATCGTATATACGAACTCTTTAGAAAGGAGCCTGCAAAAGAATATAGTATGGCTGAGCTTTGTACTTATTTTGCTTTGAGTGAATCTACCCTACGTAGGCGTTTAAGTGCCGAAGGAAGCGGCGTGCAAGCCATTAAAGATCAAGTGCGCTTGGGTTTGGGTTTGCATTTATTACAAACGACGGAGCTTGCCATTGGTTTAATTGCTGAGCGCTGTGCTTATTCATCCGCCTCTCGGTTTACAGAGCGTTTTAAAGAGCGCTTTGCTTTAACGCCGTCTGAGCTGAGAAAAACAAGGGTGACGCCTTAGGGCTAAACCTTGGCTTTTCAGGGCGCACACAGCCAAAGCAGATTCGCTATGATGATGTCTCTTTAAATGAAAACACTTTTATTAAGGCAGGATGACTTATGAAACCATTGTTAGCGACAAGCTCACGTGTACTTTTGATTTCTTTATTGGGGCTTATTTCCCTATCAACATTGGCGGCTTCTTTAACATTGTCGAGCACAGATATTAAAGAGGGGGCTTTTATGTCTAAGGCTCAAGAGTTTAAGGGGTTTGGCTGTGATGGAGGAGATATTTCACCGCAGTTGTCTTGGTCTGGCGCACCACAAGGAACCAAGAGTTTTGCCATTACCGCTTACGATCCAGATGCACCAACAGGCAGTGGTTGGTGGCATTGGCAGCTTGTTAATATTCCGGCCACAGTGAGTGAACTAAAGGCCGGTGCCGGTTCCTTAAATAGCGGCTTATTGGCCAAGGGGGCTTTGCAAATAAACAATGATTACGGTCAGGCTTCTTTTGGCGGCGCCTGTCCTCCTCCTGGGCACGGTGTTCACCGTTATCGTTTTACCGTTCACGCTCTTTCTGTTGAGAAATTAGAGCTGCCAGAAGGCGCTTCTTCCGCGTTAGTGGGGTATATGATTAATGCTAATGCCCTTGCTACGAGCACGATAGAAGCCTTATACGAGCGTAAATAAAGGTAGGTCCAATAGCCTCTAAGCCAGTTGAACTCTCACTTAACGGGCCCTAATTAAACCCTTGTTTAACTCTGCTTAGGGCTCGGTTTTAGCTGCCTTATCCATATCTTGAATCAAGGCGTAGAAAAGATCCCAGGCCTGTTTTTGGGCAAGTTCGATATTGCTGTCATTGCTGGTAAAGGCCATGACAGCATTGTAATCGGGCACGATTGTTAATAAGGCATACCAAGCAGTATTAGAGCCATTGTGCCAAAGCTGGCGCCCTGATGAAAATTCGGCGTTGTGCTCGACTATCCAGCCACTCGCATAATTATTTAGTTCCGCTTTATGTAATTGCTTAAAGTTGGCTTCACTTAAAAGCTGGCTATGGCCCTGTTCGCCTTTGAGGTGCTCGTGGCCGTAGTACAGTAGGCTTTTTAAATCCATATGCAAAGTGCCGGCAGGGCCGATTAATGGGCTGTTATCAAAGTCTTCGAGCGAAAAGTAAAAACCAAGCATCGACTTATGGCCACGAGGCTGGCTTAGTTTTCCTGTATCGTCTTTTGGGGCGCCAAAACCATAATTATTAATAGTGATGGGGCTCATAACCTGTTCGCCAATTTGCTGCTCCCAGGTTTGGCCCATGAGCTCTTCTGCAACAACTCCAAGTGTGCTGTAACCGGTATTTGAATATAAAAACGTGCTACCGGGCGGGGTAAGTGGCTTGGCTTTTAGGGTTTCTAGTACCAATTTTCGTCTGGCGGCAATGCGTTCTTTACCTTCACCTGCTTTACGGAAAACACTTGTAAATGAAAAATTGGCAGGTAGGCCCGAGCGGTGTTGGGCTAATTGCTCAATGGTAATTTGAGCGGCCTCTGGGTGAAGTTGTTCTTTGGGGAAAATCTCAGCCAGGCGTGTTTGCCACTGTAATTTGTCCTGCTCGATTAGACGAGCGATCAGTGTAGCTGTGACTGACTTGGTAATAGAGCCTATATGCCATAGGTCTTGCGTACTGACCGCAATGCCGCTGCCTTTTTTTCGCTCGCCATAAGCACTAATGCCAATGAGTGTATCGCCACATAATAAGCCTGCACTGGCGGCAACGAGTTTACTCTCTTGTTGAATGCGTTTGAGTCTTGTATCAAGTGTCTGAGCAAGGCTAGATATTTTATTTGATGAGGTGCAGCCATTAAGGTCATTTGCGAAGCTGGAGTCAACAAACATAAGCAGACCTAATAATAAGAGACGATGGTTAAAGCGGCTAAAAAAACGCATAGCGGTATTTTAAGGCAAGGATTTTAGCCAATGATGCTATCAAGTTCTTTGTTGTTATAGGCGCCATAAAGCTGGGCAGGGGAAGAGGGGGCTCGAAGGGAAAGTATTAAGGAAAGTTATAGGCATAAAAAAACCCGAGCTTTTTACTAAGACGCTCAGCGCGTTTAGCAGAAAGTTCGGGCTTTAAAGCCACTTCAGTATTGAAGTGGCTAATCAGCTTAAGCTGTATTTAGTGTCTCCAGCGAGACTTTTTCTTTAGTTCTTTCCAATCAATGGTAGACCAATCACGCGTTGCACAAGCTCTGCGAGTACACATTCTCATAAGTGCACGTACATCTCTTGGTGTAACCTTACCGCTGCCGTCAAAGTCATATTCTGGCTTCAAGTCAGCAGGGTTGCGGAACAAGCGCAAGAAGGCGCGAATGTCTTTGCGGTCGATGTCTTGATCCCAATCGAAGTCACCTAATACACCAATACTTGGATCAAGAGGGAAGTCATCGATAGAGTCTTCAACGCCATCGTTATCGTCATCTTCATCGGTGCTATTGCCAATACCGTCATTGTCGGTATCGGCTTCGATGATTGGGAAGGCTCCACCAATAGTGTGCTTTAAGCCATCTGAAGCAAGGAAGCTGGCGAATAGGAAGTACATATGACCTTCCGGAAGGTCCGCTGATGGAGTCAGGCCTGCAAGTGAGATCGTTGCAGTACTGCTACCGGTCTGCTGACCTGAGGCTGTATCATCACTAACGTTGATATCATTGATGATATTCCAAGCTGCATCCACTTCACGAAGGTAATACTGAATTCCTCCGTCTACGGTTGCGTCAGTACCAGCTTCAAAGTTTGCGCTTAGTTCAAGGCTTTCGCTGTTAAGGAAGGTGCGACTGTAATCGGCCTCATTTTCCAAAACTAAAGAACCTGGAACATAAGGGTCTTCGATAGTGATTGGGAATACACCTTGTTCAACAAACATAAAGGTGCCGAGCTCATCGTAGAATTCAGCGTACAGATAGTAGAAGCTGCCTTCAGGTAGATCTGCACTTGGTACTAAGCCTTCAAGAGGGATTTCAGCAGTAGCAATACCGTTACGGGTGCCAATGCTGTTTACATCACTGGCCCAAGCTACGTCGTTAAAGGTGGTCCAGCCTGCATCGATTTCACGCAATACAAAACGCACACCATCGTTATATCCATTGATGGTATGACCTGTACCTGCATCGTAGGCAGCAGAAACCGTTAGTACGCCATCGGTTAAGTAAGTGGTGCTGGTGTAGGTATCCGTATTTTCTAAAGCAATCGAGGCTGGTACTGGTACTTCTACGTCGCCTTCAACAATGTTGATAGGAGTGACGCCTTGTGAATAAACCAATACACCGTCATCGGTATAGAATTCTGCATAAAGATAGTAGAAGTTTTCTTCTGGTAATTCAGCGGTTGGTGTAACACCTTCAAGGCTTATGCTTGCACTAGCAAAACCATTTTGTTTGCCAATACTGTTTACATCACCTGCTGTCGCAATATCGGCAACCATGGCCCAGCCGGTTGTTAGCTCGCGCAAGACAAAACGAACACCGTCGTTGTATGCGTTTACGCTACGATCGCTTCCCGCTTCAAAGCTTGCAGTTGCTTCAATGACGCCGCCAGATTTGTACTCCGTGCTGCTGTAAGTCGAGGCATCTTCAAGGGTGACTGAAGCTGGAATAGGCCCCTCTGGATCTACTATTGAGATGTAGGGAATGCCGCCTGCGTATACCGGGGTGCCACCGCTTGTGTAAAACTCACCATGAATAAAGTAGAACTCACCTTCAGGCAATTCGGTGCTTGGGGTAAGGCCGGATAGGTTGAGGCTAACACGCGCAGTGCCATTTTGCTGGTCAACACTGGTGACGTCAGCTGCGATAGCAACATCGGACACAAGTGAATAATCGGCTCTTAAGTGGCGCAAGATAAAACGTACACCGTCGTTATAAGGGTTTACGGTTAAGTCGGTGCCAGCTTCAAATTGAGCAGTGATGTTTAAGGCTCCGCCTACATAGTAGTCTGTGCTGCTGTACTTTGATGGGTTGTCAAAAGACAGTTCCGCAGCAACAACTTCGTCTTCACCTGCCAGAATAATAATTGGCGAAACACCACCAATGGCATAGTCATTGCCGTCGGTCGAGTTCATTTTTGCGTATAAGAAGTAGAAGTTGCCTTCTGGTAAATCAGCTGTAGGTGTAACGCCTGCCAAAGGAATACTTACAGTTGATGTACCGCGTTGTTGACCAATGACGCTGCCGTCATAAGCAATAACGTCTTTAACTACGGCCCAGCTTGCTGTCATTTCACGCAAATAATATTGAACGCCACCATAAGTACCGCTTACTGTTTCGCCGGTACCCGCTTCAAAGAGGGTGCTGACTTCCATGCTCTCGCCGGAGACGTACTCGGTGCTGGTATAGATGCTTGCATCATCAATGCTCAGTGAGCCAGTCACAGGTTCTTCTACGGTGAGTGTTGCAGCAGCAGTAAATGAGCCTTCTTCGGACGTGGCAACAATATTGACTTGGCCTGCGGCTAAGGTTTGCACATGGCCATTCTGATCGACGGTTGCAATGCTTTCATCACTTGAGCTGTAAGTAAGCGCTTGGTTTTGAGCAAAGAAAGGCAATACCGAAGCCGTTACTTGTAAGCTATCACCAATGGCTAGAATTTGGCTACTAGGGCTGATTTTTACACCGCTAACAGGGGCGTTTTTCTCACGAATATCGCTGCTGAACTGCTTCGCTTCCATGGTGACGGAGCTGATGTGGCCTCCGGCATCAGGGAAGGTAACCGTAATGGTGTTACTCGCTTTAAGTGCGGACATCGCTACAGGTACTTCAATCAAGCCAAAGAAACGATCGCGCTTAGCTTGGTCGTCACCAGCAAACTGAGTAGGTACGTCGACTTCTTGACCGTTTACAGTTACAACAGGCTGCAGTGAGGCGCCATGGTCGCGGCCAAGGCCGATACGAATAACCGCTTCGCCGAAGTCAGAAGTACTTACGCCAGTAATGGTAAAACTGGTGGCTTGGTTTGCCAGAATTGGAGCGTAATAAGTTGATGCGTAGTATTTCTGTTCGCTTACTTGCTCATTCACTTGTAGTGAACTGTCAAAGCTATAAGCCAAGATGGCTGTTGCTTCAGGAGCAAGGGTAATCGAGTCAGGAGCGGTATTAAGCTCAGAAACACTTAGTTCTGGAGCATCGCCATTCAGAAATAGCTGCTTAACGGTGACGCCTTGGACAGCGGCTGTGTCAGCGCCAAACATATTCAACAATACTTGTTCTTGGTTGTTAGCTAAGTTGGCTAAGATCACATAAACGGTATCGCCATCAACATAGGTGTCGATCATGACGTCGGGGTTAGTGGTACGTGAATCTACGCGGGTACCGTTAACATCTGACCAAAGCTCGTAGAATTTAACTAGATCAGTAAATACCCACTCTTCACCGCTTTCACCAGAGGCTTCATTGGCCTGGCGTAATAAGCGCCAAGGATAGGGCTTTCCGTCTTCACGACCCCATTCGCCTTTGGTGACCATAAATGGAATGGTTTTTAGCATTTGGTCAGGGCGCGCCATAAATTGCATCATCATTGGGCTAAACGCTTTCATGATGTGCCAGTCGCGGTAAGGAGACCAATCTTGCTGCTCTAAGTTGTGGTCACGACCACCGTACTCAGAAATGATATAAGGTTTTACTTCGCCAAGAGCGATTTGGCTGTATTGCTCCATCATATCCAAAGTGGCTTCAATACGGCCGCCTTTGAAGTTAAGAGGGCCGACATAGCCATTCTCTTCTGCACTCCAGTGCGAGTTGAAGTCGTAAAGGTGAATAGAGAAGAAGTCCATATGATCGCCACTGGTATCAATGAACAACTTCATACGCTCTTCCCAGCGTTGGAAATCACGCTCTTCAAAGATAGGGAAGGCGGTTGTATAACCACCAATCATGACATCGCTATTTACTTTGCGAACGCCTGCGGCGACATCATTATGGAATTGGTAAACCTCGATAGGCTCCACATCACCTGTGGTTACTAATTCATATAGAGGTTCGTTAAGTACTTCTAAATATTTAGGACGTGGATGACCTTTGGTAACCGGCTCTCCGTCGTTGCGGTAAAATTGGTTGATGTACTGGCCCATGAAATCACCCATGGCATCGGCTCCGCCGATTTCCCAGCCTTCTCCACCGCAACAAGGGTTGGTGACGTGACCAGGCCAGAAGGTGTGTACCTGACCGCCAATCATAACGCCGGCTTTATCATCGTAGGCGTGCGCCCACTCTTTTTCGACACCGTACTGAGTTTGACGAACATAAGCGCCGTAGTTGGCAACCCAAGTAGGGTCAGCATAACCTGGGCGCTCTGGATCTTGCTCGGCTTGGTTCATATACCAGCCTAGTGACCCATTATCACGGCCAAAATAGACGTCTAATTCGTCAATTACATAAGCTAGTTTGTCTTCATCACCAGCCCATTCATTTTCAGTTGCAGTCGAGTGTAAAGTTAGATATTTCTTGCGGTCAAATTCCGAGTGCCCACCTACGTTGTGTTCAACGTTTAGGTTGATTTCAGTCTCGGTCTGAGCCTGCAATCCTAGGGGCAAGAGAAATGAGCAAGCAGCAAGCAGCGACTGTGCAGCCGTTATCGGTCTCATAAGCGGTCCTAACATATTGTTTTTTGTATAAAACTAGAGGTGTTGTGAAGCTGTGATTTTGTTATCACTTATGATGACATCACTACCAGCTAGTCTCAGTCCCCACCGTGACAATAGAGTTACTTCTTTCTAGTGACTCGGCTCGATGAATTCCCTTTGCCCCTTCGAAATCCATATATGAATAAGAGGCTTTGGCAATCCGGTGCTGGTATTCATCGCTAGCTCAATCTATCACAAAATCAAGAAAAGTGTAGTGATAAAGTATGGGTTTTGGCGAAATGAAACAAATATTTAAGTTTGGGTGCTAGGGTAACAAAAAGTGCGTAGAAGGAAGGGTCAAAATGGTGACTTTATGTGGTTTTTGGTGTCGCTAAGGGGATGGGAAAGGCGCCTTGTTGACGCCTAATGTATTCTTTATTGCAGGTCAAAGCGGTTGATATACATCCAGCCGCCGGGTTTGTCCCATACAAGAACATGGGAGAGCCCCCAACTAACACCTGCAGTTGGATCTGTGTCACTTACCGGCGAGCGATATAGGCCTTGGGCGTGAGGTAAATTATTGGCCGTGGACATGATTTCAAAATTAAGCCCGTCTTCGGCAAACTGAATCGTACCTCGTTCTGGGCCGTCTAAGGTGTTGATTAAAGCAATGCCTTCATCGTATTTCCAAATTACAAGTTCATGACCCGTATTAGTGATTGGATTGCTAGTCGATTTTACATAAGGTCCAAGTGGATCATCACTGATTGCGACCCCCCATTTGATCTCACGTTGACCAAAGTACTGCTCTTCCCCCATGCGCTCGCCTTTGTAATATAGGTGGAATTTACCATTAAAGTACAGCAACGTCGGGTCGTGTACTTTATGGCTGTCAAAGTCGCCTTTGGTGACGACATTAAAGCGATTGTCTTCATCGCCTAACCATTCACCGTTATTGGTGGCTTTTAAAATAGGCTCATCGAGTTTTGTCCAAGGCCCATGAGGTGAGGTGGCCCAAGACATACCCACGGTATTTTTCACTCGTCGTACGTAGGGGGCTTTAACTGCTTGATAGACCAAATAAAAGCGGTCTTCATGATACAGAATTTCGGGGGTGAAGATTGATCGATCGTCATAGCTACCAGCCGGCCCGCGTTCAATCGCAGGCCCTTGCTCTTGCCAGTGATAGCCATCAGCCGAGCTTGAGTAATACAAATCACATTTATCCCAAGGGAATACCTTGCCTTCTGGGTCGCCGCTATCAAAACCGACGACATCGCCTACGCAGTGGCTGTACCAAGTGTAATACAGCCCATCAACATAGATAACAGCACTTGGGTCTCGGCGTGTCACGTCTCTATCGGCGGCTAAATCGCCGGTGAGAGCTTGTTGGCTGAAGCTAACAGTCCATTCGCTCTGATTTGTGTAGTCCAAAGTTGGGCTGTTATTGCTTATGTAGCCTTCCCAGCGCAGAGTTGCGGCACTTTTTACTCGCCTGCGTAGGTTAAGTTCATGGTTATCTGAAGGTGCTAGAGCATCGATTTCTTTAAACATATAATCGGGGTGCTCCGCAATGAAGCCTTGGCTATTTGTACTTGATGATCGTAGTTCAAAAAAACCTGCAGCATCGCTTGTTGTACTTAGTGCGTCATCGAGTAACTTGATTGCAACGCCCGCAAGAGGCTCGTTAGTATCGGCATCCCGGATATGGCCACTATAGAGCGTGGCAGGATCAATGCTTGTTGTAAGGTTAATATTGCAATCAGCACTTAAGGGTGCGGTGCGATAGGTGAGGTTTTCTAAGCTGCCATTACAGCCGCTGATCGAGTCAATGACATAGCCACTCTCAAGCTCTAGCTGAAATTGAATGCTTTCATTGTCTGCAGCACCAGAGCGATTAGGTCTGATAGACGCTCCACTATCACTATTTGTTACAACAAGCCAGGCATCACTCTCTAGGTAGCTAAGCTGCCCTAAATCGTTTAAGTAATTAAGGCTATCTCGGCTAAGTTGATTATCACTGATGACCAGAGCCGTGAGGTGAGGATTGCTTGTTAAAGAAATATCTTCGAGTTTATTACTGTCGAGGCTTAGCTCTTGCAAATTGCTTAGTGCTTCAATGCCAGCCAGAGATACTATGTTTTCGTTGTTGCAAGTTAGCGCCGTAATTTGCGTAATATCGGTATATTGATGGACGGCAACATGGCGATTGACGCAATTTGCAAAGCTAAGATCTTCAAATTCAATACCCAGTACGCTTGGCTTTAGCTCGGTAGACAGGCTAAAGGACTCTAAATTCCATTGCCATTCAGAGCTGCCGATGGCTAACACGCGCAGGCGTATATCTCCTGCAGGCAAATCAAAGCCATTTGTTAATTCATGTGCTTGGAAGTTATCCCAACCTGACGCGTTAATTGGTCCAAGCTGCCCAAGGCTATTCCAGCTGCCGTTGTTTTCAATCAGTAATTCAATGCCGGTGTTCTCATCAGCATTGGTGCCCACGTTGAAGCTGGCGGTAAACTCCGCTTCATGGTTGTTGTACAGTTCATATTCAGCGTAATCGCCTGTATTAACATAATTAATAGCACCTTGATCGCCGGTGCTGTAGGTACCAATAGGCTCATCGTTACCATCATCAAAATCACCGCCGACCAGAGCAAATAATTCAGCTTCAACGTTAATGGTGTAGTTAGTGATTAGCGGTGGAACAGAAGACGTAGGGCTGGGTTGAGGGCTTGGCCGCCCCGAAGGTATGGTTGATGGTATAGGGCTAGGTACGGAGCTAGGTAGAGCGCTCGACTCTGGGTTGGGCTCTGGGCTTGAACTTGGTTTTGGGCTGTTGCTTGGGCCTGCCCCTGTATCATCTGGAGAGCTTGATGTTGATGAGCCGCCGCAAGCGCTAAGTGCGAGCGCGCCAACAAGTAACGAGTATTTGACTGTATTTTGCACAGGTTTTTACCTTTAGGTTTATGCCTTTGCTTCTATCTAGAGGGGCATTTTTTATTGAGGTTGGCTTACTTTCCCTGCGATGTATGGCTGTAAAAAGGGCGTAAAAGTACGCTTTTTTATCTAGTTCATCGTTATTTTTATACCTAATAGTGCCTTTTATTTGTCGCGTAGATCAACCATTAAGCGCTTTGGGCTTGAAAAAAGTAGTCCTGTGTCTAAAAGTGTTAGCTTTTTCCTTCTAAGGAGAGAAGGGCAACATTGTTAATACAATCATAACTCGAGGTACATGCTTAATGCGGACCCCCAGCAAATTCTTAACTGCTCTCACTGTTTCTAGTCTTTTGGCTGCTTGTGGAGGTGCATCTTCTACCAGCCCCGAGCCTAGTCCTGCTACAAGCCCAAGTCCTGCTGTTGAACCATTACCGAGTTCAAGCCCAAGCTCTTTACCTAGTATTAGCCCAAGTGCTGTTCCGAGCGTCTCTGCAAGTGTCAGCCCTAGCCCAGCCTCCAGTGATAACCCGAATGGCAATTTTGTTATACAAGCTGAGGACTACACAGCCACACAAGGCGATGTTGATACGGAAAGTGCCGATGGCGGTACGGTCGTTAATTTCTTTAATAGCGGAGATGTGCTCGAGTTTAATGTCAACATTGAGCTGGCGGGCTTATATGAGGTGACCTATCGGGTTTCTTCGCCTGCATCCGACGCTGTGGCGGAGTTATTTGTTACTAACCAAGCCGGTGATGGCGTAGAGCATGTGGATACCAGTGTTGTCTCTACTGGCGATTGGGCTGTATTTGAAGATGTAGTGGCAGGCCAGCATTTTAATATTTGGAGCGCAGGCCCTAATACCATTCAGCTGCGCGGTTCGGGTACGAGCGATTATCAATTCAATACAAACTACCTTAGCTTTCGGCGTATCGGTGATATAGATGTTGACGTAGATAGCGATGCCGATGGTGTTCCTGATCACACCGATGAGTGCCCAGAAACTTCGCTTGATGACGAGGTTAATTCAGTGGGCTGTGCCTTGTCTCAGCTTGATGGTGATAATGACGGTATTAGCAATGACGTCGATCAATGTCCTGCTTCGACAGAGGGGGTTAATGTCGATGCCAATGGTTGTGAGTTTTCAGGTGGTGTTATTGACGTTAATACAGCTAATCCTGCTTTGCCCTCTTTTACAACGTTTTTGGATACAACTCCTGCAGGAAAACAGTGGCAAAAAGTTGAGGCAATGTCTGATGAGTTTGATACTTGGGATGCTGCTAAGTGGTTTAAATCAACTTGGAACTATGGTGATACGCCCGTCAAGATGATGCACAGTAACTCAGGCGTTACAGATGGTTATTTATGGATTAAAGCCACCTTAAACGCAGGCAGTACACAGTGGTTTGAAACCTCTAGGGTGCATTCTCGTGCGAAAATTTTATTTCCAATGTATACCGAAAGTCGTATCCAGGTAGCCAATATTTCAGCTTACAGTACCTATTGGCTTAATAACGGTGACGCCAATAATCGTGATGAAATTGATATTATTGAAATTAACCCCACCCCTACATGTGACTGCCAACCCAATTATCCTTGGCAAATGAACTCCCAGTATTTCATTGTAAAAAATGGCGATATAGAACGAGCTCACGGTAATTCAAATAACAATGACTTATCTGGTGCTAATGCCTTAAAAGGGCAGCGATGGAATGAGGACTATCACGTTTTTGGCGCATGGTGGAAAGATAAAAACACCGTTCAATTTTATTTGAATGGCGAGCCTGTTAACAGTGTGACGACAACTCAAGATTTCACTCTTGAACAAGAAATTATCTGGGATTTATGGACTCAGGATTCAACTTGGGTAGGTGGGTTGCCGGCTCAAGATGATTTATTGAATGAGGCGAACAGTACGATGAAAGTAGATTGGGTTCGTACTTGGCAGCTTGTTGATGAATAGTTATTTTAAGTAATGTATTTGTAGCTCATTTCTTTGAGCTGCATTAAACTGCAGGACCCTAAGTTCAGAGCTTAGGGTCTAGCCCTGCTGGCTTCTTTTTGCCTTGAGTGCGTTCTCCGCTTTAATTCGTTTGATTTTATTTCTTATTTCAGGCGCTAATTAAATTCGCCTTTCTTGTTGTTTTCCTGCTTAAAACTATCTTTATTTTGTCGTGTTTTGAGCTTTTAGATCTGTGTCTCATCAAAAACTGTGTTTTGAATTGGGCTTTCTTTATGATTTTAGGGCTTTATGATTTTTGAGTAACAGAATACGCCTTTGTTTTTGTGTGTTTTTAGTGTCGTTTTTTTGTTTGCCCTCTTATTTTTCAAGGAGTTGAAGAGTTTTTGCGCAAGGCTTAGCGCGGGATGTGTGAACCCTACAGCCTGGAAAATAACAATGAAAAAAAACAGTCCTAGCGCTTGGCGCTTACCTTTGCTTTTGACGGCTCTTATCGGCAGTCAGGCTCAAGCCCTTACCGAAACCGAGATCAACTTAGATGTGCGTCACAGTGTCTCGGGCTTCTCCGATTTCGACCGTGAAAAATATATGGTAATGCACTCGTCTCTATCTGAGAACGACTGGGATGGCAATGAAGATTTACTGACGTATTTAATGGAAGATCTCGATGTTTATTTTGGGCGTAATAATGGTGAAATGAATTGGCGTACAAGCCAAACTACGGAGGATGCTTCGCGCTCCGGTTTTGCCGACCCCACAAGTGTTGCCGCACAAGCTTTAGCCTCAAAAAATGCTTATGCCCTCAATGAAACCGCTCGACATAAATACGATGCTCGCAATGAAGTGATGTTTGGTGGGCAGTTAAGTGGTTTTTGGCCCGGCATGCACAATGGCAGTGGCGGTTGGAGCTTTGCCAATGGTGAGGCTGTTGGCGAGTGGATGGGGCATTTTGTTAACAATGCATTTAGGAGCGCTGAACAAGGGCCTAGTCTGGGCATGCAAGCGCCACGCTATGTCGAAATTCTCAATGAGCCGCTGTACCACTTGGTCGATGTTGAAGGTGAAGACCCGCTTGAAGCTTTTGAGTTTCATCGCGATGCAGCTGAAGCCTTTCATCTAACGCATACCGGTGACACCCAGATCGGTGGTTATGTCACCGCTTTCCCGTTTTTTGATGAAAGAAACTTTGAGCGCTGGAATGAGCGCATGAAGTTGTTTATCGATACGGCGGGTGAGCAAATGGATTATTTTGCAATCCACCTTTACGATTTTAACTACTTGAGTTCTGCTCGTGGCCCTGCAACCTTTAAAGGCGGCCGCATTGAAGCGACCTTAGATATGATGGAGCAGTATGAGCAGTTAACTTTGGGAGAGGTTAAGCCTTTTTTGATTTCAGAGTTTGGCGGTCGAGATCATCAAACAGAGGCTTTGGCCACTGCTAATGGCTGGTCGAGCATTAATGATTGGCAGAGTATGAAAGCGTTTAGCCCAATGACTCTTCAATTTCTAGAGCGCCCTCACTTAATGCTAAAAAGCATCCCTTTTATGCTTGCGAATGCGCATTGGTTTGCCGACGCAGGTGGTCAAGGTCGCGGTTATCCCTGGCGTTTAATGATTCATGAAGATGAGCGAATCGAGGGGGGCAGCGCAGACTATGTTTTTTCAGACCTAGTTAAATTCTACGAGCTTTGGGCTAATGTCAGCGGAACTCGTGTAGATACTCGCAGTAATGACCCCGATGTACTGATTGACGCTTATGTCGATGGTGCGACAGCTTATGTGATCCTCAGTAATTTAAATACAACAGCGGAAAAGGTGAGTTTCAACCTTTTTGGTGAGCAGGATGTGAGCTTAGATAGCGTATTGGTTAAGCACCTCTACCTTAATGGTGTGGCTGCTGAATTATCGGAAAATACGCTAGCGCAAGCTCTAGCTAGTTTTACTCTAGCGCCAGAAGCAACGGCAATATTGCAGTACAACTTTGATGCTGACGTAGCTGTTAATAAAAGCTCGGTAGAAGAAAAGTACTACGCAGAGACTTACCAGCAGGGTATTAGCGCAGGCGAGGCTAATACTTTTTCAATTAGTGGGGTTTCTGTTCCTAGTTATGGGGAAGCTGTGTTGCGTTTGAGTTTTGGTCGAGCCCATGGCTTATCTACGTTACCTGTGGTCAGTATTAACGGTAACGAACTGCAAGTAAGTGCCGATTTTGCTGGGGACATGCAGGAATATCGCAATCAGTTCTTTAGTGTATTGGAAATTCCGGTAGCCATTGATCAGCTGAGCGCGACTAATACGGTTGCGGTGACCTTTAGTGATACGGGTGGTTTTGTTACTACAAGCACGCTGGAGGTCTATGAGTTTAGTGAAGATATTCGAGATAAAGGCACTGCCGTTACTGGGGTAGAGGTCTCACATGATGATGTCACGCTCGGTATTGGCGAAGACTTTTCCTTAGTGGCTACAGCGGTACCTTTTTTTGCAGATAATGATCTAGGTGTGACTTATTCATCTAATGATGAGCGTATTGCTCGTGTAGATCGACTCAGTGGTGTTATCAGTGCTGTTAGTGCGGGTGTCACGACCATTGTTGCCATGTCTAATGTTGGTGGTTTTCAAGCGCAAACAAATCTTACCGTCGAGTCTCCTGTTGAGGCGTTCATACGTTTTGATGATAGTAGTCAGTACGACGGTGCAGATATTGAAGTTGGCTCGACTTTTCATGTTGTGGTAAATGTTGATGCTGGTACCGCTGAGACTGTTGTGGCGGGTACTTTAAACGGCGTAGAGCTGCGCCTGAGGCATCTTGGGGAAGGGTATGCTGTTGCTGGTGATGATCTTTTTATGAGCTCTGATGCAAGTTTGATTGGTGAGCGCAGCGGTAACTTAGTATTTAGTGTGACTATTCCCGATGATGCGACGCTGAGTGCTGATTTGGCAAGCGGAGAGTTTTATTGGCTTTGGTTGCGATTCACCAGTTCAGATGGTGAGGTGCATCAAGCAACTGCATTTCCTAATCTTGTTGCGGCGGCCTTAACACCCTCTCCACAGCCGTCGCCAGAGCCATCTGTGCAAGTGTCAGCAATTCCTACTCCACAGCCGTCGCCAGAGCCTTCTGTGCAAGTGTCAGTAGTTCCTACTCCACAGCCTTCACCTGAGGCCTCCGTAGGCGTACCAACAGAGCCCGAACCTGCAAGCTCATCGGAGTCTAAAACTAGCTCTGGTGGTGGTGTCTTTGACCCTATATTGTGGTTATTAACTGTGCTGGCTTCATTCTTGACGCTATCTCGTCGTACATCTGCGCGTGAAAAGTGAGCATAAGCTGTAGGAAGGGGGGGGGGCTTAGCCCCCCTTCCTTTTTACGAGTTACAAATTAGTGATTGTTTTTTGAGGGGGTATTTATCTACCACCTTTTTCCGGGGTTGGATAGGTAGAGGTTTACCGCGCCAATATTTTTCATACTGTTGTGTAGAGTTTTTTCTTCGCTTAGTATCATTCCTCCTTCCAGATCAGCCGGTTAATTAAGGAGTTCGGTTTATAGTTGCAATGACGTTCTGGTTGGTTTTTACCATTTATTAAAGGAATAAAAATGAAAATAAGTATTATTGGATATTGTAAGGGGGCGTTAGCCTCTGTTTTATTACTAGGCTCGGTTTTGTCCTATGCTGATAGTCGCACTTATTATGGTGACGAAGTAAGTGTAAGAGGCTTTCCGGTAGAGAGTGCTTTTATCGGTCAGTTTTGTCTTGATCAGAATAGTAACTGGGTAAACTCGTCGATTCTTTATAGCTCGCCTAATTTTGATGTGTCAGCCGCAAAGTATGTTAATAATGATTGGGTGCTAGGTTTTCCTGATGATGTGGTGTCGGTTGTTCGTGTTGTTACATGCTCCGCCCCCTCAACTGTAACCATTCCTGCAGGCACAAGAAGGGGGGCGAAAATTGACCCAAACAGTGCGGACCAAGTATGTGCTGAAGCTGGTTATGGTCCTTCGGTGTCTTATACTACTACCCCCTATACAGAAGTGGGGTTGGCTTCATGGACAGGAAGTAGCTGGCAGGTATATGGCGTTCCAATTATTTACGGGCCGCCACTATTAAATACTGTTGAGTGTGAGCAATAACACTCCTATCAAGGGCGCATTTGTGCGCTCTTGTTTCACCTCGTAGATCTATAAAGCTTGCTTGCGACGCTAGATATTCTATATAGCTCCTGCCTATCTTTTTTCCTTCTATCTTCTCTCTCTATTTTTTTTGAGCTCAGTTTTCTCTTCTTGGTTTTAATGAAGCGAGGGGGGCGGCCTATTATTTTCTCAATCAAGGCTTGTAAGTTTCAAAAAATCGTATAGTGTATTAATTGACTAATACACCTGTTGGTGCAGATGCTAGACGATCTTATTATTCAGCCCGAAGACTCTCGGCCTATTTATCAGCAATTAGAGCTTCAGTTGCTGCGTTTTATTCGCGCAGGGCGTTTACAGCCGGGCCAGGCTTTGCCTTCAGTACGGGTTATTGCTGCGCATTTGGCGCTTAATCCTATGACGGTTAGTAAAAGTGTTAATCGTTTGGTGGAGCAGGGCTGGTTGCAGCATAGACGTGGCAAGCCTACTTGTGTTGCCGAGAGCCTGCCGAATGAAAGCAGTAGTCTAGATGTGCAGCTAGAGCAGGATCTGAAACGTGTGATTAACTACGGTAAGCAAATCAAGCTAAGCAAAAAACAACTGCTCGATTTATGTAAGCAATATTGGGATGAGGTCTAGGAATGATCACTCAATTTAATAATGTCAGTGTACGGCTAGATAAAAAAGAAATCTTAAGGCATTTAGATTGGAGTATAGAGCCCGGTCAGGTCGTTGGTTTGTTGGGCAAAAATGGCGCAGGTAAAAGCACATTAATTCGCACCTTGTTAGGCTTAATCCCTGTGGCTGATGGAGAGCTTAAGACCTTAGGTATTGAACCGCGTTCTTTTTCTGATGAGCAAAAACAAGATATTGCCTATGTGCCACAAGTGGCGGTGGGATATGAAGGTTTTAAGGTGAAAACTGCACTTAAAATACATGCCTCGTGTTATGCCCGTTGGAATCAAGCTTTGGCAGAGCGTATGTTGCATAAGTTTGATATTGAAAGCAGTGCTCAGGTTGATAAGCTTTCAACAGGCCAACGCCAGGCGTTTATGTTGATGCTGGCTTTAGCATCGTCACCTAAGTTCTTAGTGATGGATGAGCCTGTTGCTAGTCTGGACCCTGCTGCTCGTAGAGATGTTTTACAGTTTGTGGCAGAGGCGGCTGGGGGTGATACAAGCATTTTATATTCCACTCATATTACTGCCGACTTAAACCGCCTGACCGATAAAGTTGCGATGTTAGCTGGCGGTAAAATTTGTTTCTATCACAGTACTGAGGCTCTGGCACAAAGCGTGTTAATTAAGGGGGTGCCGAGCGAACGGATACAGGCCAATAAGCTTTGGGCTTCAAATTTATTACTGGCAAGTGAAAGTCAAGCTATCTTTTGCGCTTGGGATACCGAGCTTGAACAGCAATTACATCAATACCTAGGGTGTACTTCTATGCTAGTTCAGCCGCTTAATTTAGAGGAATTATTTATTCGTTGGCATCGGTTAAATACTGCCCTTTATCCTTCTTGTGACTAACTTATAAGCGGCTTTTAATTAAAGCTAATAAGGCGCCTGCTATGACTATGTCTCTAGCCCTTCGTTATTTTTTCAGTATTAAGATGAACGCTATTTTTAGTGTTTTGATGGCGGTGTTTTTACTTGTTTTGTTTATTCCTTCCCCCAATAAAGCGCCTCAAGATGGTGGCCTTTCTATACTATTGCCACTTATGTTTTCTGCATTGCTGTTAGAAAGCACAATCGCTTCTGTGCAGCAAAATGAGGTTTTGCGTTTGGTGCCTAAGTTGTTGCGCAAGGTCAGATGGTTTTGCGTTACTCAGTTTATAGTGGTTGGCTCAGTATGTTTCTATGCTGAAGATACGCTCAACTTAATTTTTCCTGCTGTGCTTCTATATTGGTTTGCCTGTTCTTTGTTGAAGTTAAAGCTAAGTGATAAATATAAAGCGGGGGCTGATATGGCTAAAGCATTACCGTTTTTTTTATATTCCTACCCCGATATCTTAAACTTTCTTACTTATACATTTTTAAATGTATGGAGCTGGGCTGGGTTAAGTTTTACTCTGCTTCTTGCTATTGCCGCGCTTCAGTTTATTTCTGTTGAATGGAACACATACCGTCCTAATCGTGAGGCAAACCCTTATAGCCCTCAAAGCCAAGAAAAGAAGATAGCTAGTGCGAGTAAATTATGGCGATTTAAATCAATTAATGATGCCCATGCACTCACTTTATATTTGCCACAATTTTCTACGGTTTTTATTTTGTTTTTGTTTGTTTCTGTACTATTTGTTTTGAGTTTATTTGGCGCAGGGCCTAGTAATATTTTTGTTATGGCTTTATTGGGAATTTATATCAGCGCTTTGGCTGGTACGGTTTTATTGGGGGATAGGCGCTCCCACTTGGCTTGGTACGCCCTAAGGCCTGGAGCAGGAAATGCGACCAAACTCATCTTTTCTTTGCTGATGCAGGCTCTTAAGCGTTTAGCTTTAGCGGCTTTATTTTGTGTGTGTTTTGCTCTTCTGTGGTTGTATTTTAAACAGGGAGAGCCCTCTGTATTGGCCGCAATATACCTGCTTGAGCTGGCAGTGTGGGTCGTGCTTTTGTCTTTTAGTATCGGTTTTTGGTTGTCTTCTATGCGTATGACCGGCTTTTTACCTTTATCGGCTTTAGTTATTGTGGGTATTGGTTCGGGTTTTGTGATTTTGTTTAGCTTACTTTCGTATATGAATGATGGACATGACGCTGCTTTCTTGCGCTTTTATAGCCCAATAGTAAGTCTTTTATTGTTCTGTATCGGCCTATTTCGTTATCGCCGAATAGCTTGGTTGTAGCTGAAATTTAAGAGAGCTATAGCTTGTCTCTTTATATATGAATTTCTTTTTTACTAGCCCTTCCTTTGCTACAATTTTTCTGTTTATTTCCTCTTTTTATTTGTATTCCACTTTATTTAGCCTCTTGGATTAATTATGTCGATTAGAAATCAATTTTTATCGCATCTAGGTGTTCGCTCATGGGCTCCGCTTGCGCTTATTGCAGCACTTAGCCCTGTATTATCATCTTGCTCCGATAAGGGTACAAAAGACGAAAGCGCCGCAGAGGCGATGACACAAACCTACGAAGACTATTTTTCTACTCCTTTGCTGATGCTAGCGGACTTTAACGGTGAAGCCGTTCCTGCTCTTGCTAAGACCGATCGTACTACATTGAGCCTGATGCCTAACGGCAAGAATGGTTCAAGCTTGGTGGTAAATTTTCCTGCTGATAATAACCAAGAAGCGGGGGTGATCTTTCGGCCGGATCAGCCTTGGGATTGGAGTGAGTACGGTTATTTTAGTATTGCGGTCGACGCCCATAGTCTAGGGGATCGATCTACCCAGCTAATGATCAGCGTGCGTGACATAAGTGGCAACTTCCACACGCGAGCAGTAGCGATATTGCCTGGTGAAGATAAAACCTATTATTCCGAGATGAAAGGGCCTGATTTTATTAGCCCAGAGGGTGAAGAAGACAAAAAAGCCGAGTTGAATCAGGCTTCGGGCTTGCGTGCGAACCCTCCTAAGTGGACAACGGCCGCAACGCAGTTTATTTGGATGTGGGGCGTCAAAGATCTTGACCTAAGTGCGATTACAGAGATCAAGTTCCACTTGCAAGATGGCTTGGGTGAAAAAAAGGTCTCTTTAGATAATGTGCGTTTGATTGCTTCGCCACCACTACCTGAAGACATTAACTACTTAAGTAATATTCTTGATGAATTTGGCCAAAACCGTCGAGTAGACTTCCCTGAGAAAGTTCACTCAGTGGATGAGTTGATAGTAAAGCGTGATGCAGAGCTTGAGCAATTAAAAACCAATAGCTTTAGCGATCGCTCGCGCTTTGGTGGTTGGAGTAAAGGCCCTCAGTTTGAAGCAACAGGTTTTTTCCGCCCTCAGAAAGTAGGGGATCGCTGGAGTTTGGTAGATCCAGAAGGGTACCTCTATTTTGCTACGGGCATTGATGCTGTGCGCTTTGTTGATACCTACACATTAACGGGTTATGGTTTTGATGGTAGTTACAACTATGAGTCCAGCAAGCAAGGCACTAAGCGTAGTTCCAAAGCTAAAAAACATCGTAAAGTCACCTCTGAATTGCGCGCTAATATGTTCAGTTCTCTGCCTGAATACGGCGATGAACTTAGTAATCACTATATTTATATCGCAGGCGGTATTCACTCTGGGCCACTTAAGGCCGGTGAAGCGTTTAACTTTTATGGTGCTAATATTGAGCGCAAGTACGGTGAAAAAGAGCCCGGTGATTATTTAAATCGTTGGGCCGATGTAACGGTTGATCGCATGTTGAATTGGGGCTTTACCTCTTTGGGTAATTGGTCCGACCCCGTGTTTACTGATAATCAACGCATTCCATTTTTTGGTCATATCTGGACCAATGATAGGCGCTACAAAAAAGTCTCAAGTGGCAATGATTTCTGGTGGGGCCTACCCGATGTGTTTGATCCTATGTACGCCACCGTGATTGAAGAGCGCATTAAAGCTTATGCGGCCGATCTTAAGGATAACCCATGGCTAGTGGGCGTGTTTGTTGATAACGAGATTAGCTTTGGTCGCCCTGAAACCAATGAGTCACACTATGGCATTGTCATTCATACCTTAGGGCGTGATGCTGCAGATGTTCCGACAAAAGCCGAGTTTAGCCGCTTAATGCAGGAGAAATATCAAGACATTAACGAGCTAAATAGGGCTTGGGATGTTGAAGTCGCTTCTTGGGCAGATTTTGCGCTAAGTTTTAAAGACTCAGATCTTTCTCAAGCTCAGCTTGAGGACTACGCCTTATTAATGAGTGCTTATGGTGAGAAATACTTCAGCGTAATTGGCGATAATATGAAGAAGTACTTCCCTAATAATATGTATTTAGGCTCACGTTTTGCCGATTGGGGCATGCCGATTGAGATCGTTAAGGCTGGGGCGAATCACGTCGATGTGCTGAGCTTTAACTTGTATAAAGAGGGCGTCTCCAAATACAAGTGGTCTTTCTTAGACGAGATCGATATGCCGGCTATTATTGGTGAGTTCCATATGGGGGCCACCGATTCAGGCTCTTTCCACCCTGGCCTTGTTCATGCTGCCAACCAAGAAGAGCGTGCATTGATGTATAAAGACTATATGCATACGGTGATTGATAACCCGTATTTTGTAGGTGCTCACTGGTTCCAGTATGTTGATTCGCCTATTACCGGGCGTGCGTTTGATGGTGAGAACTACAACGTTGGTTTTGTTAATGTCACTGATACACCTTATATCCCTATGGTTAAGGCTGCGAAAGAGTTACATCACGAGATGTATGAGCGACGCTTCTCTGAAGCCCTAAAAAACACTAAGTAAATACTGGGCAGTCAACCTGTTGCTGGGTTGACTGCTCCCTCCTTTCTGCTTTTACCTTGGCCCCTTCTTCTTTACCCTACCTTAATGCTTGTGGCTTACTGCAATACAAGTCGGTAAGCGTTAAACTTGTGTTGTGTCTATTAGCCTGCTTTTTAACCTATGTTGCTATTTCTATTTAGAGCCCTAAGCAGTATTGCTTTGCTGGTGTTAGTCAGTGGTTGTGCCAATAAGCAGGCTGTGGTGTATGACGAATATGGGCCCGTCAAATATGATGAGTGGGCTGAATCTTATCAAGACAAAGCGTTTTATGGGCGCAACTTGGTGTCGGTGAATCAGTTCTCTGCCTCGCTGTTCTTAGCGAATGAAAGTGAAACCAAGCACCTGCATAAGAATCATGACCTCTACCTTGTCTTGCTAAAGGGCAAGGCCACAGTACACCTCTATGAGAACGCATTTGAGCTAAAGCCTGGTGATAGCATTTATATTCGTCGTAGTGCACCACACTGGATAGAGCAGGTGGGTAATGAAACGGCTGTATTTAATATCATCACCTCGTTGATCCCTTGGGATAATGACCAGATAGAGCTAGATTAGCTTATAATACATGCCAATCGTTTAAACCGCGCTTATCGCCAGCGAGCCAATTAGCGCAAGAACACTACAGAACTGACTATGAGTAAATCCTTACAAGATCAACTGATGGGCGCAGGCCTTATTGATAAAAAGAAAGCCAAAAAGCTTGCAAACAGCGCTAAAAAAGAAAAATTTATTAAGCAAAAAGCTCGTCAGGATACTGAAGCTGAAAAACAAGCAAAGTTAAAACAAGCTCAGCAAGAAAAGAAAGAGCGCGATCAAGAGTTAAACCGTAAGCTAAAAGAAGAAGCTGACCAAAAAGCCATTTTTTCACAGGTAAAGCAGCTGGTTAGCCATTATCGTATCAGCGACCGCCAAGGTGACTTAGAGTACAACTTTAACGATGGCGGCAAGATTAAAAAACTGCGCTTAGAAAAGTTGGTGTTTGAAAAAGTTAGCCGTGGTTTATTGTGTATTGTTGTGATTGATGGCGTTTATGACCTTATTCCACGCCCTGTGGCTGACAAAATCAGTGAGCGTATGCCCGAATTGATTGTTGTTGATAACAGTGTCGACAAAGCTGTGTCTGCTGAGTCGAGCAGTCAGTCTGATTCTGAAGATGGCTTGAGTGATGAGGATTATTACGCAGACTTTGAAATTCCTGATGACTTAATGTGGTAGTGAGTCTCTAAGCGGGCTTGTACTAGGGTTACTTAAGTGCAGACCTAGGCCTTATTATGAAATCCAAGCACTCACGCTTAGACCGCT
This sequence comes from Agaribacterium sp. ZY112, assembly GCF_041346925.1. Taxonomy (NCBI): domain Bacteria; kingdom Pseudomonadati; phylum Pseudomonadota; class Gammaproteobacteria; order Cellvibrionales; family Cellvibrionaceae; genus Agaribacterium; species Agaribacterium sp. ZY112. Next base: position 2,235,741 of record NZ_CP166840.1, read on the forward strand.
TTATAAATAAACACAGCCACTTTAGTTTAAGTGATACGCGGCTCTTGATTGCACAGGGCCGTATCCTAGTTGATTCACAGCCAGCCCATTCTATTCGACAACGTATTGGCGAGTTTTCAACTGTCGTCTTAGACGGCCTTTACCTGCAAGATCGTCAGCCAGTTTACCTCATGTTTAATAAGCCTAAAGGCTGTGTCTGCGCGACCAAAGATAATAAACATAAAACAGTATTGGATTTTCTAGAGCACCCACAAAAACAAGAGTTACATATAGTAGGGCGTTTGGATTTTAATAGCACAGGTCTGGTGTTGCTGACTAACGATGGGGCTTGGTCTAGAAAACTTAGCTTACCCGAAACCAAGCTTAATAAAATCTACCGGGTGGTCTTAGCCAAGGCAATCACTGAAGCTGAGCTAGCCTCTTACCAAAAAGCGTTTAGTGAGGGCATGTACTTTGGCTACGAAGGTGTTCAAACCAAGCCTGCCGTTTTAGAGCTTATAAACCCCAATACAGCATTAGTGACTTTAGTTGAAGGTAAATATCACCAAGTTAAACGTATGTTTGGCCGCTTTGATAATGAGGTATTGGAGCTTCATCGGCTATCGGTTGGGCATATCGCCTTAGATGAAGACCTGCAAGAAGGGGATGCTCGTGAACTAAGTAAGACTGAGTCGGCATTGGATAGCCGAGTGAGGAGAAGCTGATCTAGAGCCTTAATAAAACATCTATTGCAATAGAAGATGTTTTTGGGCGCTTGTAAGGCTGTGGATAGTGATAGGTGGGGAAGATCCGTCTTTCGTGATTCGGCATCCTGTGAAAGGCATGGTAAAGTAAGGGTAACGGCCTTCTTAGGCAAAGTGAGCGCTAGCTAAAGTGCGTGAAAGATGGATTTTTCTGTGTTTAAACATGGATTTATCGACTTAATAATATTGTTAGGCGTCCAATGATACGAATACTGAACGCATCTTTGATTAGTGGATTATCATTCGCTTTTCTTTTCTCTTTAGCCAATATGATTCGCTTAGGTAACTGGTATGAAATTTATCAACCGCTTCATTTAATGCTGATGTTTTGGTTATTCCTATTCGGTACGATTATAGCGCTGGTGTTTATGTTTAGTTTTGTTCCCGCATTTAATCGATCCAGCTTTACTATCTCAGCCTTGCTATTTGTCTCAGTTGGGGCCGTTCTTGGCGCATTGTTCCCGTACTTAGCGATTAATATCCTGCTTCCGAGAGAGGAGCCGGAATTTGCCGCATCAATGACCTTGGTGGATCATTTGGTATGGTATCTTGCCTATTGCTTTGTTGGCGCCGGTAGTGCGTTTTCTGGCTGGGTTTACTTATATAAAAAGGGTCGTATAAATGCCTAACAAGGCAATCCAGCATCAGCTACTTCGTAGCTTGGACAGCCTAGCCGTCGCTCGTTTTGTGCATGGCTTCGCCATTACCGCACAAAACAATCAACAACTAGTCTGCCGCTGATTGCGGCGTTATGTGTCTTTATGAATTTTCGAGAAAATATCAAGTACACTTTTTTAAACTTAGGATTTTTGCTCCTTTGTACGATCTGCTCGTTGTTGGTTATAAATCTCTATTATTACTTTTACAAAATTTGTACTGGTAGTTCAGCAGGGGCTGCATTCAGCCTAACATTATTAATTTGGCCAACAATAACACTATCATCGTTTTTTATTGGTCGGTTATTTAGAATGTTCAGTCAGAATTCACCCACCTCATATCAAGTGGGTGGCATGGCAACAGCGTGGATTATATCGTGGGTTGTGCTAATGCTTTTCACTTTTCCAATTTCAGCGCAGGAAAATTATGGAGGCTGTCCAAAATGGTTAATGTACAACACATAACAAGGTTATCAACCACCGCCAGCGAGCTGGCTGGACCTCCACTGCGTCGTTTAAAGTGTGCTTTAATAGCACACTTTAAACAACTACGTTCCGGCCGGTTATAACGGCGTTATGCGTAATTAGTAATGAATCAATATCAAGAGCCACCTGGTAGATTTTTAGAAGTCATAGTTGGGCTGGTCACAACCTTTATTGCGCTAATTTTTGGTGGGCTATTTTTGCTTTTGGTGCTAAATGGCGGCCTTAAGTACGTCACCTTTATTGGCGGTGCATTCTTACTTTTAGCTACATATTGGTTCTTGGTGGTTTCGGTTCGGCTTGTTCTAAATAAACCAAATAAGCACGGTGGTTTATTCTCCATCGGGGGCCTAAGGTTTCTCAGTGCCTTCGTCGGTATTTCAGCTCTTATAGTGGCTCCGTTAGCACTCTATATGGGCCATTGGGGGGCGCTCATTGGCACTATTTGCTTATCAGTCGGCTGCTATCAAGGCTGGCAAATGGCGGGTCGGCGTGGCACCGCATAACAAAGTTATCAACCACCGCCCGCAAGCGGGCTGGACCTCCACTGCGTCGTTTAAAGTGTGCTTTAATAGCACACTTTAAACAACTACGTTCCGGCCGGTTATAACGGCGTTGTGGGGCGGTCGATAATTCTTTTTTTAGTCAGTAATGTGCGTTCTTTTAATGCCTTCTACTTTCGTAGTTACACGGTATTTAACTAAGTATTAAATTGCTATCTAGGCAGTGTATTTCTGGTGCCGCCTTCATTATCGCGTGGTGCCCGCATTGGCTCAGTAGCGGTGGTGTGCCACTAAGTGAGTGCATTTATTCTTACGCTTCGGTAATCTTTCACTATTAAATTAACCGTGGGCTGCGCTTACGCTTCGCCAAGGTGCTAGTAGCAGGTCTGTCCTGCCGCTAGCCCCCAACAAGGCAATCAGCTGGACTCCGCATTGCGTGGTTCGCTTTCAGCTCACATTACCACGCAAAGCTCCACCAGCTATTGCGGTGTTGTGGGGCGGTCGATAATTCTTTTTTTAGTCAGTAATGTACGTTCTTTTAATGCCTTCTATTTTCGTAGTTACACGGTATTTAACTAAGCATTAAATTGCTATCTCGGCAGTGTTGTTCTGGTGCCATCTCCACTATCGCGTGATGCCCACATTTGCGTTATAGCGGTGGTGTGCCACTAAGTGAGTGCATTTATTCTTAGGCTTCGGTAATCTTTCACTATTAAATTAACCGTGGGCTGCGCTTACGCTTCGCCAAGGTGCTAGTAGCTGGTTTTTCCTGCCGCTAGCCCCCAACAAGGCAATCAGCTGGACTCCGCATTGCGTGGTTCGCTTTCAGCTCACATTACCACGCAAAGCTCCACCAGCTATTGCGGTGTTACCTGTCATGAAGTACTTCTTACTACTATCGCTATTAATATCAAGCTTCGTATGAGGCGAGGTCGACCTCGTACAGGTCGATAAATCTGAACGAAAGATGTATCTCTATTCAGGAGGCACTCTCGTCAAAGAGTATGATGTGGCATTTGGTGAAAACCCCAAAGGCCACAAAACCCAAGAGGGAGATGAAAAAACTCCAGAGGGTACTTATACGCTTGATTACAAAAAAGAAGACTCCTCTTTTTATCGGTCAATGCATATCTCTTACCCAAATGAAGATGATAAAACCCAAGCTAGAGCACGTAGCGTATCTCCAGGTGGCTTTATCATGGTTCATGGTCAGCGCAACTGGTTAGGCTGGCTATCACCCATAACTCAGCGCTATAACTGGACTGATGGGTGCATCGCACTCACCAACTCCGAAATGGACGAATTCATGGATTTGGTAAAAGTAGGCACCACAATTCAGATTAAGTGGTAAGAAGGTAACAAGGCCATCAACCGGAGCTCCACTGCGTCGCTTTATATGTGCTTTAATAGCACATATAAATCAACTCCGTTCCGCCCGGTTATGGCGGCGTTAGCTACTCAGATCAAATTGGAGAGAATTATTAAGTTTCTAACCTCTTTAACTTTACTCAGTTTGAGCACACTCGTCTTTGGTGAAAACATGGAAGAATTTGAATATTGTAAAATTGAGCGAAAGAGCTCTGAAATTGAACTCCAAGAATGGAGCAGTCTCATACAAAGCCTTACTAACCTAGAGCAAATACCTGATAGAACCGGGATCAACCCTTTCACAAAAGAGGAAACGCTTTTTCCCGGTGAGGGGAAAGCCTATTACGTCGTGTCCGGTGAACGACAAGGAAATATTGTCCTAGAAGGAGGTGCTCTCCTCACCGCAGGTGTCCCTATGGTTTTTTGCACCACTCTTGCTAGCAAGCTAAGTGCAGTTGCTTCCGTAGATGACCGTAGCTAACAAGGCTATCAACCGGAGCTCCACTGCGTCGATTAATATGTGCTTTAATAGCACATATTAATCAACTCCGTTCCGCCCGGTTATAGCGGCGTTATGCATAAATACAATTTTAGGAGAGTATGTGAAGAAGTTTCTATTAGTTATGGGATTGGCTATGTCTGTCAATTGTTTTGGTGGTTCTGTGACTGCTAAAGTTTCATTTATCCAGGTAAACAACAAAACGGGGTACCCAAATATCGTAGCGATTAAGCCTTCAATAGTGCCCAGTAGTAGGCCCAGTTGTGCCACTGATACTCATGGAAGATTTGCTGCTTCGTTAGAAACTGAGGCAGGTAGAGCTATCTATTCTATGGTTTTAGCTGCACAAGCCAGCGAAAAAACTCTGGAAATCTATGGCACAAATACATGTATAGGTGGTGCATTAGAAGAAATCGACTACATCAGAATTAAAGAGTAAATGCATAACAAACTCAGCCAAGGTGACCTCCGTTCCGGTGTTTGTTTTCGTAGTGGCCGCTACACTACTACAAAAACCAACACCTCCACTCCGGCCCCTGCTGCAGGGCGTTAGGCACCCCAAGCATGAAACAACTATTTCTTATCGCAGTACTAGCTTGTCTCACCATGAATTCCTATGGAAATTCTGGAAAACCCTTGGAGTGGAACTCCCGAACCGGTGATATTATTGATGTAACTGAACAGTACGCGTACATTAACTTTGATCTTAAAAATCTTAGGCTAACGATCGACGACAAAGAACTACTATTTCCTCGTTGCATGAGGACGTATTTTGATTCACATGAAGATCAAAGAGTACAATTTGAAATTAGTCGTCCCAAAAGTGAATTTTCTTGGCTCGCTATTGGGGTATACCCTAAAGACAAGAAACACAACATTATCCTTCATATCTCACCCGAAACCTTGCTTCCTTTAGGTTTTTACATATCAGTTCATGAAAGACGAAATAGCTGGATTAGGCGAGAGTTAAAAATTTCTGAGTATTGTTTAAGTGACATTGAGAAAAATATCACTTCTGTATTTCCGCCAAACCTAAAACGGTCTAGGTAAAATGCCTAACAATGGCATCAAAGGGACGCTCACTGCGTTGCTTCGTTTGTGGTTTAACGCTACGCTACCACAAACAAACCAACTCCGTTCCCGCCCCTTATGCCGGCGTTATGTTTTCCCCGGCTCCGAACCTATGAAACACTGGTTAACTTTCAACTCATATCTTTACTGGGTCTTAATGCTCGGATTTTCTTTGATGGTGTTGGTCGGAATTGTAGACCTATCAATTGGAAATATCGGGCAGCATGGAGAGCTTTCAAAGCCGGTCACACCCAAACAAACCCTAGTCACAGTAGCCCAGATTCTAACATTTACACTTATGGCATTGGTTAGCTTTTACGCTGGAAAACAAAAGCTATTCCCGCAGCTTATTGTTAATATATTTTTGGCTGTAGTATTGGTGTTCCTTGGCGCTCCGTTGTGGTTCTATGCTTCATTTTTCGTGTTTCTTCCCCCCATCGGCATGATTCTATTTCAAATCTACGGTCCCAAAACATAACAAGCCTGTCAATGCGCCAGCAAGCTGGCTAGGACCTACACTACGTCGCTTAAATATGTGCTTTAATGGCACATATTTAACCAACTACGTTCCGGCCCATTACAGGAACGTTATGAGTCCAGGAAGGTTTCGTGCTAAAGCGATTTTTTAAAAAGAAAAAGTTCAGCCTCTATCTTGGTAGCTTGGCAGTAGCACCTCGATCAGATTTCAGGCGTCACTTTGATGAGTGGTCGGCTTTCGGGAAGGAAGACTTAGACTCATCTCTTCGTGCACAACTGATCGAGATTTTTGAGCTTCCTTTAGCGAGTACTATCAGTCAACCTACTGACACCGACTTAGCCCTAGATGTTGTAGTTCCAGAATTTCAGTCAGGGGATATTCTCGATGTGGCTCTCGGAGATATGGGCTTTCCTTTAGCATGGCGCCCTAAAGTAGACGTGGCTGCACGGATATACAAACTAGACACCGGAAAAACAATTCATACGGCCAGCGTTACCGCCAAGTTAGGCTGGAAGCAGTATTTCTCAAGGCTTTTTACTTGGAGAGCATTTATTAGGCTTAAGCCTATGTTTGATTCATCTGATCTCAATTTATTGCTCCAGAGGGCATGCTTAGAGTTACTCTCTAAATTGAGGAAAGCGGTATGACTCATAACAATACGTGCAAGCAAGGGCACTTCGTGCCGGGACGCAGTAAACTGCGCCCCTTCACTCAGCGTTGTGGGGCGGTCGATAATTCTTTTTTTAATCAGTAATGTGCGTTCTTTTAATGTCTTCTACTTTCGTAGTTACACGGCATTTAACTAAGTATTAAATTGCTATCTCGGCAGTACTGTTCTGGTGCCATCTTCACTATCGCGTTATGCCCGCATTTGCGTTATGGCGGTGGTGTACCACTAAGTGAGTGCATTTATTCTTAGGCTTCGGTAATCTTTCACTATTAAATTAACCGTGGGCTGTGCTTACGCTTCGCCAAGGTGCTAGTAGCTGGTCTTTCCTGCCGCTAGCCCCCAACAAGGCAATCAGCTGGACTCCGCATTGCGTGGTTCGCTTTCAGCTCACATTACCACGCAAAGCTCCACCAGCTATTGCGGTGTTGATATGTTTCCCGCCGTCAAGAACTTATTACTTTCCCGTCCAAAATAAATTAGCGAAGCGCTTTGCCAAAAACACATTAGGAGTAAAAGCGGAGCCAGTATAACGACGGTTGTCATGCTGATATGCGAGGGTTGGTTACCTCAGTACTTTTTACGCCGCGAAGCTGCCTCTGTCTATGATCGAGAATTACGGTGGATCTGTATCTCATAACGCAGTCGAGGGTTCTTCTTACCGTGGCTGCACTTTTACTCTTAATGTGTCTCGTTGTTCTTTCTGATCAACCTTTTTTATTTGTTTAAGATTAATGATTAAAGTTTTTCTTCGGTTTTAGTTACGCTTCAGGCTTGATGTCCAGCTCCCGAAATATCGACCATATAAATGCAGCTAGCTCTCTCGCTAAAGCTACGACCACAATATTTTTGCTGCTTTTAGTTTTAGATAAATGTTTGTAACGATGTGTCAGTCTTAGCTGCGCCTTCCAAGCTATATCCCTTATATGAAGTGGTATATCTTCCTGACGTTTTTGCATTTCCTTACTAACTTTCGGATTAAACCTATAGCTCCAGGCTGATTCAACCAGTATTTTTCTAGCGTAGATATTTCCTGTTTTGGTGATCGCACCTCGCTTAGTTCGCTCACCGCTTGAGTGCTCCGATGGTGTAAGACCAAGGAAGCTCATTAACTGCTTGGGGTGCTCAAATCGAGTTAAGTCTCCTAGCTCCGCAATTATTCCACTAGCTGCAACCATACGCACGCCACGCAGTGCCATCAACGCTTTTACCGCTGGGTATAAGCGCCAATCTTTAACGTACTTTTCTATCTCCCCCATGAGGCGTTGCTCACGATGAGCCGCTTCTGTCATCGTGTTTAAGTATTCTTGGTAGGTAACTTGAGATGCAGCATGAGGGAGTTTCACCTCCGCCAACCAACGCAGGTGCGCTTCGCTCCAGTTCTCACTATGTGGGCAGCGTATATCGTGCCTAAGTAGAAAGCTTTTTAAACGTTGCTTGGCTCGCGTGCGCATTTCTACCGCATCTAAGCGCGCTCGAGTTAGGTCTCGGACGGCTTCATCTTCTGGGTTTGGTACATACACTGCCGTGAGCTCGCCTGCCCGATAAAGACGTGCGAGGCTAATGGCATCTCGTTGATCTGTTTTAACCTTATCGCCAGCCTTTTTTGGAATTAACGAGGGCGCAACGACAGTACATACATGCCCTTTACTGATAATGTAGCGGTAGAGCTCGTAGCCCGTTGGCCCGGCTTCGTAGCAAAAGTGCAGGCTATGGCCTTTTGCTACGAGTTTGCGAAGCGCCTTTTTAAATGCATCACGGGTTCCCGCGATGCTACCAAAACGCCTAACCTCACCGCCAATGCCGTCTTCAGCTAGCGCGATTTCAATGCTTTCTTTATGGACATCCAAACCCACGAAAAGTATGTTAGATTGTGTCATGTCGACCCCCGATCCCGTTTATAAATGGTTGTGAAGAACCTTTATTTTATAGCTCTGGCGCTTCGGTGCTAACCTACGTTTGGCGACGGGGGGCGGCTCCTATTGGCGGGAAACATAATGTCTAGGCGTATTTGATGTTACTGCTAGAAATGTATGAAGAATTCAGAATTGAGTTTCCAGACATTATTGCGAAGGCAGACTCAATCCATGTAAAGCAGTGGGGTAGCCTTGACCCAGATTACGCTTATTCTTGGTTTGAAAGCCTCGCAAACGCTTTAAGCGGTGAAATGCGCAAAGGTATCACTCCCACTCATTGCAGAGGTTTTTTTGAGTACTTTAGGAAGAAGTATCTTTTTGAAGGCGATGACATAAAAAACTTCATAGATGTAGCCTTTGCAGAGAATCTGTTCTGGCAGGTAAGCAAGGAAAAGTCAGTTCCTTATTGGAAGCAACTGCCTGATACTATCAAGTCTCTATATAAAGATTTTCATGGCAAAGCACCCGCCTAACAACACGCCCTGAGGTGGACCGGAACCTTAAAATCTAGGTTGCAGCTGCATAGGCTAGTAAGCCCGAACCTCGCTTTTTCAAACTCTCTAAATACTTGCTCTCATCATAGGCTGTACGGGTTTGCCAGCAACGGAAGGCAATTCGAATCCACTTAAACGCCAATGCCCTAATCGCCATATTGTGAGTTTTTCCGCGATCAATTTGCTGCTTGCTCTTTATCAGAACAAGCCTTGGCCCAATAAGAAAAACGCACACTTTGCCCCGCCCATTCGACAAAGGTTTGCCGGATAAATGTGGGGCAACTATAGCGCCAATGCGTCCATGATTTTTTGCCACTTTGCTCAATAACGGGGGCGATTCTTGCGTATTGTTGCAATTCAGCGGCACTTTTATATCTATCTCTATTACTGCCAAATGCCGTTAATAAGCGTGGCGCTAGCTGTGGCCCAGCTCCAGGAAAACTATCAAAGAGATTGCGGTCGTCCATCTTCCGATAGCGAGTTTGAATCTCTTTATCTAGCCGCAAAATACTTTCGATTAGGTGCTTTAATTGGCTGGCAAGCATTTCAATGATGATTTCATTGGGCTCAATTATGTCTTTATCATGCGTTAGTGGCATGATCTGTTTTATCGCCTCAATTCGCTGTTCGTTAATGTCTTGATAGCGTGAATTATGCTGATCAAAGAAGCTTCGATACGTCTTGGCATAGGTACGATGAGCAAGCAATGCTTGCTCCTGCCAAATTAACCGCTTAATTCAAACAATCAGCTTCGATCCAAATCACGAATCCTTTAATCTTCTGCTGTCTAGGTTTGAATGCTATTTAGTCGAACGTGTGAAATGAGCAATGCTAGGTTGTTAAAACATCGACAATGAGGATTTCGGCCTTTCACTTGATTATTTTATCCAACTAATGAACTATGCAATAAAAAGAGCCGATCTCGCTTATTTCATTAAAGGACGTCTAAGACACCATGTTAAGCATTCACCTATTGGATCATTTGATTCATTTTCAGCCGCCTAAATCCGAATACCCCTATGAAATACGCCACGCGATTTTCCCATCAGGCCAAGAACCAATTAAATATTACCAAAAAGGCTATGACTTAAATTCACATCAACAAGACGATGCGGTCAAACTCATTGCTTGGAGCGATGAGCAATTAAAAGAGCAAGCATTGGCTGATAAGCTGGCAGAGGATGACATATTCTTAGAGCTTGATAATGAAAAACCGAATCGCCTAGTCGCTGAGCAAGATAATTTATTGCTGGCCAATTTAGTCTGTCGCTTTGATACGGACAATGACGGGTATTTTTCTTTAGAGCTGTTTCGTCACCACCAAGCGAACATCACCAGTAATCAAGCATTAGTTCAGTCCATTGCCATGCAGGATGGTCAACCCAATGGCCACATTTGCGAGCAAGTGACCCAGCGAACCATCAATGATCACCTATGGATACGCAAAGATAGCAATGAAGGTCGCACGATTAGTTTTTATACCACGCTAACTGAACAATACTTTGTGGCACTGCATCTGACGCGCATCAACGAACAAATAGATGCCATCATGGATTCGGTCCGTTTTTCAAATTCAAGCTACGCAGGTTCTCAGCAGGCTCAATTAACAGAGCGGACTGATATTGATATCAACGCAACCTACCAGTACCAAATAACGCAACTCAAACAAGCGCGCAAAGCCGCCAAACAAGCACGAGTAGATGCAATGCCTGAAGCCGTTCGTGAATATTATCAATTCGAGGTCGACGATGAATAGTGAATGCCGTTACGTAAAAGCCGACGACCTAGACACCAGTTTTCGCCAACCCGTATTGAATCACTTTTGGCAATTGCCTAACCACAGCGCCTATGTCGAATCGTCCTCTGGTGCCATTGCCCAAACTGACGCAAACTCATCATCTCATCGGTTATGGCTCCTTGGTTTACTGCGCGAAGATCAAACACACTATGCAAGAGTGAATTTCAGTGCCGATTTAATCTATTCAGAAACGGTCATCAACGATGCGCGGTCATTACAACAGCATCATCAAGCGCAAATCATCGGTCGCAGTGAAGGATTTAAGGTGATTGATCAAGACTTTATCCATGGTGAAGACAATCTTGAATGGCACCAGCTAAAAACAGATGGATTTGAAGCCATTGGCTATCATCGTCGATTTCAAGGTTTTTTAAGTGCCCGATTTGCGCTCGTTTTATTAGATGCGCATCATTACTTGGTATTGAGTCATTATCGCTTAGGTAGCATTGTTGACGATGATGCCACCTTTTCGCAACACGTTGACAACATGCTTAACCGCATTCAATGCTTTGATGAACAATTACAACCAACGCAATATTCGCTGTCTGGCATTGAACAATTTGATATGCGCGCGCAAGATTCAGAAATCGAACCTGACAGTGCCATCTACATGACTTATATGGCCGGCTCAGGTTCAGAAAAACCCGTATTAACCATGCTGGCAACAGGAGCCATTGTCGGATTAATCGCAGTGATTATAGGGGTCATGTACGCTAGCCTAATGCACATATTTGTCGCATTTTTAATCATCCAAGGATTTGAGAAACTCACCGCTGAAAAGCTTGTGCGCAAGCTTAATAAACGCTTTCGCTTTCCCTATAAACCACTGCAAATGCTAAGAGGATTTTGCGTGGGTTTTAGCATTATTACCGGATTAGGAGTTTTTGGACTTTGGATTGTGAGTTTGTTTTAACTCACTCACTTGCAGCATTAATGTCAAGCTCGCCATTTAATGAACTTGGCTGCTTCAGTTTGTCATCATAAAGCGCCTTATCTGACCGAGGGCGATCTAGCCAAGCATAGAAGCCACTGCGTGACACACCCATTAATTCACAGAGGCGCTTGATCGTGAAACGGTGGCGGTTCTCCGCGATGTACTGAAAAATTACTTTCGGTGTTTCTCGAAGAACCTTTCCGCCCTTTTTAGGATATCGATATCCTCTTCACGTTCATTTAATTGCTTTTCGAGCTTTTTAATTCGAGCGAGTGCCTTCTTAAGTTCGGCATCTTTCTTTTGAAGGTCGCTTTTGGTTGGACCTATAGGTTTGTTTGACTTAGACACAGGAGGTTCTTTCCAATTACCGTCATTGATCTCTTTTCGCCAACGATAAATCACACGGGATGAATATCCAATGCCTCGGCGACATCTACGGCCTGAATGGAATGGTGGCTGGCCAACCTAACGAGTGCTGATTTGAACTCTCTGATGTAATGAATGTAGTTTCTTTTATGAGTCTGCCCCACAAATAACCCCTTTAGTGTTTAACGATTTACGTGCCTACTAAAGTGGTGGCAGATCAATTTCAAGATTGTTGCTACTGAAGAGCAGTTTAATCCGTTACTGTTTGGTTTTCTGTTCTTACTATCTTCAGCTGCTTGCTTTACGTTACCAATACTATTAAAGAAATATTTAGGTTCTAAGCCCGGCTTATAACAAGCGACTGTGGTGTCAATAACATTAGAAGTTAATTAATACACCACTCGTTATTCCCTCTAATCATTGAGTTCAGGATGGTAATAAATTTTCTCATACACGCCGTGATTGCCACTTTCGAGTGTTTACCGTTTGCTTTGAGTTTTAAGTAGAAAGATCTAATTACAGGGTTACATAAGGTGGCACTTAATGTTGCCATATAGAGTGTTGTTCTTATGTTTGCTCGCCCGCCGATGATACGTCGCTTACCCCTTGTTTTACCGCTGTCCCGATTTAAGGGCGCAACACCAACGAGCTTACTTATTTGATTGTTTGTTAGCGTACCTACCTCAGGCAAGTCGGCCAATATGGAATAAACTAGCGTTTTACCAACGCCAGGAGCTGATAATAGTATCTTCTGTCGCTCGCTCCAATCTGCCTGTTCGTCGACATGCTTCTGAAGTTTAGTTTCCATGCGTTCAATTTCTTTATCAAACATTTTAATCATTCGATTACACGATGTTTCAAATGCTTTTCCCATGATTTTCATACGATTTAGCTCCTGCGTTCTCATATGCATTATCTGGCGCCGGCGTGCTAATAGGTCTTTGATAATTATAAGGTTTTTGCTCTTCTTGGGCGTTACCTTAGGCTTGATGATCGCGGCATACTCAGCAATGACTTGTGCGTCAATCTTATCCGTTTTTGCTAGTTGATCTATAGCACCGGCATAACGTCTCACTGAAATCGGCTTGGCGATTACAACGGGTAAACCTCTTAAATAACAGGCTTCAGCGAGAGCAAATTCGTAGCGGCCAGTGGCCTCCATCGCTATTCTTTCAACGGCGTAATACGATAGTCTTTTAATGATTTTCTTAATGCCGTCAGGAGTATTTTCCTCTCTCAGGTATATGTCTTTTTCATGGATGTAGACGTCCAGGTTAAACTTACCAACATCGACGCCAACGTTAACAGATGTTTTACTCGTTTTAAGATTTGCCATAAGGACTCGTCCTTGCTAAATTCGAGCTCGAAGCTCATTCGACTGTTCGAGTTAAAAATCGGGTCGGCTCTGCGCTCACGCTTGTTAACGATCTTTTAGATCAATTGCTCATCGAGCTACAGAGCCGGTAAACTGGGTGCAACCAGGCTACGGGCTTCACTTTATTTTAAGTCGGTTGATAAGGGAAATTATCCATACAAAGGGAAATTATCCATACAAGTTGCTTAAGAGTGACAGCTAACCTTTGGCAATTTTAGTTCGGTTGGCTTCAGTGTTTACGTGGCAAGGTCTAGGTGTAGTGGTTGGTTAGCTGCACCTTAGCAAAGCGTTGTGGGGCGGTTCGATAATTCTGATTTTAATCAGTAATGTGCTTCTCCTAATACATGGGAGTGGAATGCTGATCGTATCGAACTTGAACTTCAGTAAGTGTTGTTTGTTTAGGTAAATGGCTCATTTGCGCCTGCCAGTTGTTTTTGGCAGGCGCTCGATGTTAAAAATGCCATGTTCTAAGCTATATGTACTGCTAAAAATAAATGTTTCTATGCTTAAATAACTCTCGCCGTCTTTTATAATCTAGTAGATAAATGTACTTATTTAAATTTACTAGATTTATGTTTAATTTTTTTATGTCGATTTATCTAAGGTTTTTGGTGGGTCAGTAGCGTTTTTATACGTGAAAATAGATCAGTATAACGCTATGTTTTTTTAATTTATTGGGGTGTCAGGTTGACATGCAAGGCTGTGGTGTTCTTTTAATATTTTTGTTGTGAGATCTTGAGTCTATGCGTTTTTACGGCTTTAGCGTGAACGATTTTTTATGTGTGCGAGGGTCTATAGGGGTTGTTGTTCGTCACACTAATATTGATGTTGAGATGCTAAATAAGCAGTACCCACTTTGCGTGTAATTAAGTAAACTGTCGTTTATAGAGGCTGAGCCAGATGGACCTTGCACTACAAGGGGCGCTAAAGGTTTAGGGCTAAATTAAACGTATTAAGAGGTAAGTAAGTGCAGTTTGAGAAGCTTATAGCGCCAATGAGTGTTGATGAATTTGCGCAGTCTGTGAACGCCAATCGTAGTTTTGTTGTTCGTGGTGATCCGAATAAATTTGCTGACTTAATCACCTTAGATGATATTGAGCGAGTTTTAAATAATGGCTGTAATACAAGTGTCTTTCCCCAGATTATAGATGGTGGTGTTCGCTACGATTTACTGGATAGTGAATTACCTTGGGCCCCCAAAGCGCTTAAAAAATCGGAATTTAGTCGCCTTCTGGAAGATAAGCGTAGTTTTATGATGATGAATCTATCGCAGATAAACCCTAAAGTGAGCTTGTTAATTGATGGTGTAGAGAGCGCAATAAATTCAAGCTGTGCGGATTTACACTTGTATGTTTCGTCTAAAGCCCAAGCCACAGGATATAACGCTCATAGAGATCGGCCTCAGTTTAAACTTTACTTGCAGGTGATCGGTTCTACACGCTGGTGTTTATATGAAGCAAAAAGTGGTTTAGATAATGCGGTTGCCTCTATTGCTAAAGAGGAAGAAGAAAAATATTTAACTTTAAAAGATGAGTTTGATCTAAACCCTGGTGATATGCTGTTTATGCCGCCGGCTACCTTCCATAAAGTTGGAAACCCTTACGGCCCCCGCGTGTCGTTTAGTATTCCGTTTGTTGTTCTTAACCCCGAAGAGAAGCAGCCTAAAAAAATGGATCGTAGTTATATTCCTTTTAAATCAATTTTTGAAAAAGCTCAAAGGCAATAAAGGCCGAGTTTTTAAGTTCGGCCTTTATTGTATTTATCGCTAGCTTGCCGCTTTCTTTTTACGCCTTAAAAAGAGGGCGCTAGTCAGTAAACTAAATAACCAAAAGCCCATTGAGCCACCACCACTTGATTTAGTCGTGGTAGGTGTTGCTGAGGCCTCGGGTGTCGGTGAGGTTGTAGGTGTTGCTGAGGCTGCCGGTGTTGGTGAGGCCTCGGGTGTTGGTGAGGCTGTAGGCGTTGCTGAGGCCTCCGGCGATGGCATGGTTACTGGGCTTGGTGGCGTTGTTGGTATTGCTGAAGGCTCCGGCGATGGTGCAATAATAGGCGCGGCTTGTAGGGTGATTGAGCCGCTTGTACTTAAACCCTCATTGTCGGTCGCGGCGACATCGAAGCTAATGGGTAAGCTTTCCACAAGGTCCGGGGCTAGGTTGCCTGTGAGTTGACCTTGCTCGCTTAAGCTTAAGCCTTCCGGTAGGTTGTTCGAGCTGAACCTTAAGGCTCCGTCATCGGTGAAATAATCACTAATTGCGTGATTAATGGCATTGCTACTATCGAGGACCAGTTCTGGAATGGCATCATCTACCACAGGGTGGCTTGTCACGCTGTTGTATTCAATTGCTCCTATATCCAAACTATCTACGGTACGGGGGTAAGCGGCACCACGTTGATCATCACTTGGTAATAGTATATCTGAGCTGACGGCAGTGGCATCAGCCGCGCCTATCGCAGGGCTGCCTTCAAGTAGGGCGTGGGTGGGAATGGCTGTATCACTATTGGCGCCAATAAGAATACCGCCGTTATTTGTCAAAGGCGCTAACATTGGATCGGTGTCAAATTGATTAAAGCTCTCATCAGGCGTCGGGTCAGTAATGTCTGCGACGCTATCAGGGTTGTGCAAAATAGAGCCATCCATTGTTACAACACCCTTTAAGCCTGTAACTCCCTCGCTTGGCGCTCCCTCAATGACCACATCCTCAGGTACAACCACATCAATAATGGTATTTACGATGGTTAAACTATCGGCTGTTACATTTGTATTATCGATCGTCGTGGAGCCATATGTAAATGCATCGGTTGCAAAGGTCGAATTCAGGATTTGCATCTCTCCTGAGTTACTTATGGAGCTCTCTTTAAATTCTGGAGTACTTGAGTTACCACTAAAGGTGCTGTTGACTATATGGGTCGCTACTCTGGCTGTGTTTCTGATTGCGCCGCCATTTCCGCTAGGAGATAAGAAAGCATCATTAATGTTGTTTTCTATAAAGCTGCTATTACTGACTTTGAGCTCGAGGGAGGTCATGGGGCTACCTTCATATGTAGCCGCTCTGGTATAGATCGCGGAACCGTCCGCGGCTTGGTTGTCCTTAAAGAGGGACTGCTCAATATCAACATCTAGGGTTCCAGAAACATGCACGGCACCACCAACTCGGTTTGACTCGTTGCCAGAAAAAACGGTGTTTTTAATGCTTACATCGCTATTGTTTGGTGCTGATCTGAGTTCGGAATATTCAACAATATTAACGGCACCACCACCGAGTGTGCTTGGGTAATCGACAAAACCGTCCACAGTAGTGCTAGTGCTATTATTTTCGAAGGTCGAGTTGTCTATGCTAATGCTGTGCATGTTGTTGGCTCTATACCAGAAATCAATCGCACCTCCTCGTGCGGCCCCTTCTGCATTTGCACTGTTGTTTGAGAAGGTCGAGCCTGAAATAGAAAGGTTGCCTTGGCTGCCTTCGTTAAATCGGTTATCGATAGATATTGCACCGCCAAAGGCATTTGCCTCTGTGGCGCCTTCAACGCTTTGTGCGTCGATGCTGTTATTGTCGAAACGTGTATTTTCAATGATAAGGCTGCTCTCACGAGCGTTAACCGCTGCACCAGAGGCTCTGCTGTTCTCGGTATTTTGGTTGTCTGAAAATTCACTGTCACGAATAGTTAGATTAGTCGCGCCGGTTTTTACAGCGCTGCCCCCGAATTCAGTAAAGGTTGAGTGTTCAACTACGACGGTCGCGCTTTGAGTGTCTAGGCCAGAGCTATTATCGTTGTTACCATCAAAAACCATATTGCTTAATTCAAGCTCATTGACGTGTCCGCCGTTTAGGGTCTTGATAAGGCTTGCGTTTTGGCTATCTGAACCTGCAAAAGCGAGAGTTAAATCTGACATGCTCAGAGTTATTTGCTCTGCACTATCTAGTAAAAATAAGGGGTTACTGCTTCCGGCTTGGTCATTAATGATAGATAGGGTTTCTGAGCCAGGGCCGTTTATCGTCAGGCTTTCAGCGATAACTGGAAGTTGGGAGGCGCCCTCGATCACAAGGCTGCCGCTGAGTCCATCAGCAAAGGAGATCGTATCCTCACCAGCTGTATTATTGGCTTGCTCAATGGCTGCAAATAGGCTTCCTTCACCAGCACTATTTAGGTTCTCAACATTAAAGGTCGCTGCACTGGCGTGAGCGCATACAAGAGATTGAATGGCTAAAGCTAGGGTAGCTTTTTTAGGTAGAGCTAAGGTTTTGGGGGCTATTCTAGTCATATACTTCCTGGTTTTAACTGGTCCTAGTGATCATAAATGCTCTGTCGACGATTCGTTTGTGTTGTATTTATTATGGAATTGAGACGTTTCTGTTTGTGGTATGCTCATCCTATGTGTGCATACTGTTTCATTTTTAAGCGGGCGCAATTTAAGCATAATTGAGTGTCAACAGGAAGCAGCGTACACTTTGTTTTAGATCAATAACGGGTTGTTTAAGCTCAATGGAAAAAGTACAAGCTCGCTGGCATTTTGCGATACCGATTTATGATGTTGTTTTAGATGGCTTTAAGACCTACCAAAGCGAACTAAGAGCCTACTTTTTATCTTTGGCTGCTAAGGGCGATAAAGGCCTGACACGTAGCAACCTCGGTGGTTGGCATTCTGATGATCAGTTGCACCTTTCTGAAAATTCCGAAGTTCGTTGGTTAATGCAAAATATTATGCGTATATCCACCGCGTGTATTCGTGACTTTGAAAAGAAGCCTGATCAACCGGCCGAACCCCTTATGACTAATGCGTGGGTTAATGTAAACCAAGCTCAAGACTGGAATGTGCCGCATACACACATACCTAGTGATTGGTCGGGTGTTGCTTATATTGATGTAGGTGACTCAGCCTCAGAGATAGGGGAGGCGACTAAAGCGGGTGATATTATGTTTTTTAACCCCTTGCCTATGGGGCAAGCTCAAAAACGGCCCGCGACGGTTAATTACACTCCTCAAGTGGGGCAACTGATCCTCTTTCCTAGTTATTTGATGCATATGGTTGCACCACATCAGTCTTCTGACCCTAGGATTTCAGTGGCTTTTAATATTCAGCTGCCGCAGCAACTCATGCCTAAACAGCTGTAAAGGGGGAAATACTGCCGAGCGATAAGCGAGCGCGTCCTCTTATTCGTACACAGCACCTTGGTACCTTGAGCCTTTATTGTCGTCTGGCAGTAAGTGAGAGATCGTACCGGAACCGCGTACTTGAAGATCGCTTTCATGGTGCTCAAAAGCCTGTTGTAGTCGTACATCGTTTGCCAGCGGGGCACAGCATATAGCTTTATTATCGCTGGTCAGGCTTTAGTGTTTATGGCTTAGTTATCTTTCACTGTGCTGCCGAAAGATTCTCTTTACTGTTTAGATTATTTAGCGTCGTCATGCTTGTTGGTGAGTAAGCTGAGCTTAGAAATGTGAGGGCGCTAAAAGAATAGGCTAAGCCTTAGAGGCGCTATGCTGAAAGCAAAAGCCACCCTCAATATAGGGTGGCTTGCGGTTAGAAGTAGGTATTAGGAACGATTAATGTGTACCGGGAGCAAAGTTCCAGTGCTGGTTTTGGTTGTCATCATCGCTGGCCCAGAGATAGACATTTTGTAAATTGTCTCCGCCGTTACCGCCATCTATTGAATAACCTGGTGCGTTACGTTTTTGTAAGCGGAAGTTGCCGCCGCCTAGGTTTACTTTCAGCCAGTGTTGGTTGAAGTTCTCACTGTTACAGCTCCATAGATGAACGTTTTGTCCATTGGCGCCGCCATTGCGACCATCTAAGCAGAAGTTGGTATCTGCTTTTTTGTAGGAGTAATAACCTTCGCCGTGGCTGATTTCTATCCAGTTCTGGTTAATATTGCCTGGGTTTTCTTCCCATAAATAGACGTTTTGAGAGTTGGCTGCACCTACGTTACCGTCTATAGCAAAACTTGAGGCGTTGCGTTTGGTTAGGTGAACCGATTCACCGCCAACAGCAGGCGTTGCGCTCACACTTAGGTTGTTAACGGTATAGACCTCATTCGCCGCACTTGTCTTACCTTCGATAATAATTTCAATCGTATTAGCAACGAGATTGGTTTTATTAATTGTTGCTTGCACAAACGAATCGGTTTTTTGCAAGAGGGCTATTTTATTACCCCCGTCGAGTTTGTAATAAATGTTGAGGTAGTCAGCCGTTTCCATGCTTCCTGTACCTACGGCTTTCAAGGAAACGCTTACCGCTTTACCGCCAGTATTAATTTTTCCTGTAGACCATGTTTTGCTTTCTTTGCTGATTGTTGTTCCTGTATCTGAATATGGGATCTGAGCTTCATCTGGGGTGGAGCCGTTGTCAGGTACTAGTTTCCAAGTGCGAACATAGTCGACTAAGGAGTAATTTAAGTCGTTATTGTTTAAGCGCCAAACAATAGGGTCGCCTAACCAGTTTTGAGTTTCAGTGTTGATATTGATCTTCATGCCGCGATCAAATTCACCACCGGTGTAGACGTTGGTTACCCATGCGCCATTGTGGTAGTAAGAGAGATTACGTGTGTCTTTCCACCATACTCCGTAGGTGTGGAAATTATCACCGACAGCTGAAACTTCATGGTCTTCTGGTGTGATTTTATCGGTGTCCCAACCGTTGGGGTGATAGTGAGTATTCATGCGCATCAAGTTAACAAGACGCTGATTGCCATTGGGAGAAAAGCCCACTGCTTCTTGCACGTCAATTTCTGTATGTCCTGGTGCAGACATCCAAAAACCAGTAACGGTACCGTCTTTAGCTGCTTTTAAGCGTGCTTCTGAATACATGCCGGAGGTAAATGATTCCGTTTTTGATGATAAAAAGCCCGTATGAATCCAGACTTGAGCGCTGGTATCTGCGACTTTTTTATTTTGTAAACGAAGGAATCCACCAGACTCACTTACCTGTGATTGTTTGAAACGCCCAGGGTCTCGACCGCTCCAAGTCGTATTAAATTTAAACCATTTGTTCTCATTAATGGTTGTGTCATTAAATTCGTCTGTGAGTGCATCAACGACTTGCCATTTGTATCCTGAAGGGGCGTTTGGTAAAGCCAAAACACTACTACTAAGAAGAGAAATAGCAGAACAAAGAGCTGCTTTTTGTAACTGTTTTTTCATGTTTTCTCCGTAAAAACGTGTGTAGCTGAAACTCGAACACAGCTAAAAAGTGAATTGAAGCTATGTTAAAAGTATTTATTTTCTAAACCAACGGTAGCGTATAGAGTGGTGAGAAGAAGCGTCGGTTAGCTCACAAAAACCTTAGCTTTCTTTGGCCTTTTTTATGTGTTTTGAGAAGTGTGTCTTTTTCATCTTTATTGTTTAACCTGAGTGTCAATAAGAAAGTATGTGAGCTAATGTGTTTAGTGATTATTGCTAATGCGAGCTAGGTCTCAGTAGACTCTTTTGCCCTTTAAACTTGCAGGGTTTCTTGAAAAACTGCCGCGTTCTTTGGCCGCTATTAGCAATTAACAATGGGAATTTATATGCCTTACCTGATTCGTCTGCCTATGTTTTGTACTCTACTTACGGTCTTGAACTGTATTCCACAGGCCTACACAGAAGAGGTTGTTGATGCTGAACTTGGCGAGCAGGAAGCCTTAGATAAGTCGCCATTACTTCCTAAGCATCAAGAGAACCTAAAGGAGCTACTTGATAACCAGTCGGTAGTCGATAAAAAGTTTTCGAGCAACAAGCTTGATGCTTCGGTTTCTTTAAACAAGCAAGAGCAAGCCGCTGAAGTACAAGCCGAAAGTGATGAGTTAGCAGGTGTAAAACCCGCTGAGAATATTGACCTTAGTGAGCCAGTCATTAAAGAAAGCCCTAAGCCTGATACAGAGCTGCTACAGCAGCCTGAGCTTGTTGATGGCGCAATATCAGATCCGGTCAATATAAAAGATAGGGTCAACATAGATAGCGTTGACCCTATTGAGTCGCCAGTTAAGAGTCGGGAAGATTGGTTGTTTCTTAATACTCTTATTCCCCCTGGCACGACCACGCGGTTAAGCTGGTCGCCTGATCAGAGCTTTGAAGGTATTGCTACGCCATCACCGGTTTTGGTGGCTCATGGTTTACAACAAGGGCCTAAGCTTTGTTTAACGGGGGCGGTGCACGGTGATGAATTAAACGGTATCGAAATTGTTCGCCGTGTTTTATACAGTATTGATGCCTCCGATTTACACGGTACCGTCATTGGAGTACCGATTGTTAACTTGCAGGGTTTTTTACGGGCCTCACGTTATTTAACGGATCGACGTGATTTAAACCGTTTTTTCCCTGGTACGCCTACTGGTAGCAGCGCTTCGCGCATTGCCTACAGTTTTTACAATCAGGTTATCAAGCATTGTGATATGTTGGTTGATTTGCATACGGGCTCTTTTTATCGAACCAATCTTCCCCAATTACGCGCTAATTTAAAAAACCATGAGGTGCTTGAGTTAAGTCGTAGCTTTGATGCAATAGCCGTATTACACAGCGAAGGAGCTGTAGGCACTTTGCGTCGTGCGGCTGTTGATGCGGGCATACCTGCGGTCACTTTTGAAGCTGGCGGGCCTATGGAACTCAGTGAAGATAACGTGTCACAGGGGGTAAAAGCTATTAATACCTTGTTAGATAAGCGCGGTATGCTTGATACCTTAAGCTTTTGGGGGGCTCCACAACCTACCTATTATGGCTCTTTATGGGTTAGAGCCGATCAAGGAGGTATTCTATTTAGCGAGATTGAACTCGGTGATAAGGTCGCTAAAGATAAGTTACTTGGGGTCGTGACAGATCCGATTACTAATATTCGCTCTGAAATTATTAGCCCAGTAAAGGGGCGAGTGATAGGCATGGCATTGAACCAAGTGGTACAGCCCGGTTTTGCGGCTTATCACATAGGTATGGAGGCTGAAGTTGATGAAGATCTTGCCGAAGGTGAACTGCCGCCCGTGATAGAGGAGACTCAAGAGGTGAGTGATGATGAGCTTGTTGAAGAGTTTCAAGCTCACGATTAATTATTTCTGATAAGCGTCTATTGATAGGGGGGGCAGCTTATACTCTTGTCCCACTGTTTGAGGTTTATCGTACTTGAGGTTTACAGTTCTGTATAAGGCTTTTGGGTGGAGTATGTCTGCAGCCTATTTTTAATATGGTTGTTTGTAGGGCGTTTGGGGGTTTTCCTATAGAACTCTTTGAGTTTATTAATCGTGCTTTGATGTTTGACTTTAGCCGGTAGATAAGGGCGCTTTAACCAGTGCATTAAAATATCCCCCTTTCCATCTTTATAAAGCTTTGCGTCTATGGCTTCAATGATTATAGGCTTAAAATTGCTTTCAGAAGGCAGGGCGTAACTCTCTTCGTGGTGTTCGATAAAGGTATTAAAGTCCCACAGAAGTAGGTTTAAGCTACGCAGGCACCACAGTGAGCTTCCCGGCCCTGAATATGCATCAAGAAAGTTTAGGTTTTCTTTGTAGTAGCCTTGAGTCGGTATACCATTTTCTATACTGCCTTTAGCGATAAAATGGCTCCATACACTGTCAAAAATCGCGCTCGATTCTTTATATTTGTTGCCGTAATTGTAGCTATCTGCTTTTTTACTTAGTTGAGCTCCAGCGAGCAGAGCTGTGGGTGCTGCCAATCGGTAACAAGCACTTCTTCCAAAAAAGGGCATGCCCTCACGAGAAAAGAAGTATTTAAAAGTAGAGCAAAATGCAGCATTGCTACTTGTAATAAAATCTGGATCTAGGTTTTTATTGATTTGTTGCAGCCAAAACAGAGAGTAATGAAAGGCCCAAGAGTTGTAATAATCAAATTTTTCGCCTTCGCCATCGCTAAACCAGCCATCGCCCACATAGAACTCTTTTATCCGTGTATAGCTTTTTAACCCCTTGAGTTCTGAACCTGTAAGATTGGCAATGACAGTTTGAATAGTAAAGGCAAATAGGTGCCAGTTATTATCAACCACCTCACACTCCAACATCTGTTCTAGCCAATGGAGGATCTGTTGTTGTTCACTGTCACTGTAGCTGTGCCAAACTTGTTCTTTACTAATCCACAGTGCTAGTGCGACATCAGCGGCTTCACAAACAATTTGTTGGTAGGTTCTCGGTTTGCCCCAGTAGGCTGTATGCTCAGGGTTAGTGGCACAGATAAAGCAGGTTTTAAGTATGCTTTGTAGGTCTACATCATTGTCATCTAGGTCTTTTGTGTTGAGTGAATGTTGGTTTTTTAATGCTAAAGCTAAAAAAGGCAGCATTCGAGTACAGCCTTCAATGGCGTCCATTTCTTTGGTGTCACGGCTGCAGGCCCCGGCAAAATAGCAACGAGTGTAAAATTCATCACAGTGAGCAAGAAATGAGCTGATGAAATAGCGAACTAAAAACTCATTTTTATCAAAAAAGGACTTATTTTGTGCATAGCTGGTTATGAGATCCGTGTCGAAGCGGGACGCATCTTTAGGTATCTTTTGGTTGTAAGCTGCGGCCTCTTGGAAGCGTTGTCTAATATTGTATAGCTTTGAGTGCAGAGGCATAGCGTTACCTAAGGGACTTTCAGTTTAATGACAAGTTAGGGCGAAAAGCTGGAAATAAGCTTAAAGTTGTCAAGGTTTAGCTCGTAGCTTCAAATCTAGCTAGGTACTTTAATGCCTTTTTGCGAAGCAAACCCTTTAAGACAATTAACGACAGTACGACATAAGTACTGGCACAAAATAGCTGCACCATACGAGAGAGAAACTTCTCTTCAAAATCGCCACCTGCTGAGCCGGTTACCGAGCCGAGTAAAAGAATAACGGTCGATAAACTGGCTGAATACAAGCCAGAAAATTTGTGCTCAGAGAAGATGCGCTGGCCTAATAACAGCAGGCTTAAAAGCATTAAAAAAGCAAAAAAAGGCAGGGTGGGGGTGCTTTTAAGAAACACAAAAATCATATAAGAGATTATGCCGCCGAGTAAATTACCCAATAGCAAACCAGCGCCCGCTTTTAGATTGGTGCCGATATCGGGGTTCTGCATAAGAATGGCGACAAAGGCAAAGACTAACGATGCCTCAATTAAATTGTTGCTGTAGAAAATGAGTGCTAGAGGAGTAATCGCTATTGTACTGGTTAAGGCCTTAACTTGGGCTTCATGTTTTTGTAAGTTGTTTTTAGGTTTTACAGCTTCGTTATAGCTGCAGCCTTTAGGGTCGGGGAATACCAGAAAACTGAGCCATGCTGAAACGACAGCGATAAACGCTGAGAATAAAAAGCCTAGGGTGAAGCTCAAGCTCAATTCTGGTTGAGTGAGTGCCATCAGCGGCATAATAGTAATGCCTACCAAAAACAAAACCGCAGCCAGCTCCGGTAGTTTGCCAACCGCCTTTAGGTAAAAAATGTAATAAAAGCCGATGATTAATAGTAAGGCTGAAACACCCGGCCAGCGAGGGATAATAAACCCCATTAGTACAAAAGGGAAAAATGCTAAGAAAATAAGCATTAACAAGCCAATACCGCTCTTAAGAGCTAGCGGCTTTTTAGGTGAGCCAATTAAGCTGCATAAGAGCATAGGGCTTAAATAGGCTAGTGGCCAAGCTAGGGCAATTGCGCAAATAAAGCAGGTGCTTAAGCAGATTGCCAAACGTAAGATACGAATTTGATCGACAGTGAGGTCGGCGAGGCCAATATCACTGCCAAATAAACACTTACTTAAGCTCTTTCTTAAATACATAAAGGTTTATTAATAAATATAAGAAAGTAGGCTGGCTATACGAATTTTAAGCCACGCTAAGCTGTTCAAAATAATACTGTCGTCGGTATAAACCACTAAATCAACCTGCCCACCTTCTAATCGTGCTTTGCGGTCGGTATCGTCATCAAACTGTACGATTAAAGGGAATGACTGTGATTCTCTTAACCAGCCGCCAGGTTTTGGCGCGGTCGGTAATTGGCCTGGGTTTGTGCTTTTATTTTGCCAATTAACACCAAGGGTTAGTGATACCACATGGCCTTTATAAATACGGCCTGGGGCGCTATCTAGGGCGATATCAACTGGATCACCTACGCGTAGGTTGCCTAAGTTATTTTCGCGCATATAAGCTTCGATCCACGTATCTTTGGATGAAATTAAGGTCATGATTGGCTGGCCTGGGCTTGCGTATTGGCCTACATCTAGGCTTACGTTGGTGACGTAGCCTGAAGCCGGAGCGCGCAGCTCGGTGTAGCTTAAGTCGAGTCTTGCTTTGCCCAGTGCTGATAAAGCTGAGCGAATTTTGGGGTTATTTTGGCCGCTCGCACCAAGTTGCTCTTTGGCTTTTTCAAATTCTGCTTCTGCAGCATCAACATTGGCTTCTGCTTTAGCGACTTCAGCCACGCTTTTATCGTATTCCGCTTTAGAGATAACCCCTTTTGCAGCAAGGGTCTTGTAGCGTGAAGCTTGCTGTTGCACATAGGTAAGTTGAGCAAGTTGTTGCGCAAGTTTTGCTTCAGCAGAAGATACCGCCTCGGTACTGGCATTGATGTCTTGGCCTGCGAGTTCTAAATCGGCTTCGGCTTTATCAACGGCCAATTGATAGTCACGCGGGTCGATGGTGGCGAGCAGTTCGTTTTCAGCCACTTTTTTGGAAAAGGTCGCATCAACAGAGACAAGCTGGCCAGCTACCTGAGGTGCAATAGGCACGATGTAACTGCGCACCCGAGCGTTGTCGGTATAGGGCGTTAAACGATCGGCAAACAAATGCCAAACAAACAAGAATAAGCAAACACCCAGCACGATGATGGTAATGCGCTTAATGGGGTCTTTCTTTTGTTCTTGATCTTTGTCTATAAGCGTTTCCGTATGCGAGCTTTCAGACTCGGCCTTAGTGGCGGTTTTGCTCTTATTATCTTTGTTTGTTTGCTCGCTCATCTCTGTTCCTTAGGCTTAAGCTTCTGAAGCCTGCTTGCTTTCTGGTGCTTGTAACTGTTCTTGATCGGCTTGCTCACTTGGGTGCCCAAATAACCACGATACAAATAGTTCGTAGGCTAGGGCCAAGACAACCGCGCCGACAAATAAACCAATAATGCCTGAAAGCATCATGCCGCCAATGGCGCCAATCAGAATCACCATCATAGGGGTTGATAAGCCTCTGCCTAATAACAGCGGTTTTAAGAAACCATCACTCACGCTAACAATGATGCTCCAAACTAAAAACAAGGCCGCAGGAGTGCTGTCGTAAGCTGAGAAGGCCCAGGCGGCAATAGGGCCTAGGATCAAAATAGGCGGTAACTGCATGATGGCCAGTACAAGCACAACAACAGCCCAAATACCTGCGCCAGGTACACCTAATAAAAGCAGGCCTACCGCCGCTAGAATAGCTTGAATAATCGCCACACCTAATACGCCTTTGGCAACACTAGCGATGGTTTTCCCCGCTTGCGTGGCAAAGTCTTCGCCGACTTTACCTGCCAATTTAAATGCAAGGGCATCGGCAAAACGGCTGCAACTGGCGGCATTAGCCAATAGAACACCGGCGACAATAATGGAGATAACAAATTGTAAGACACCAAAGCCGGCACCTGCTATGGCAGAGAAAGCGGCTTTGCCCATTTTGGCAATGGGCTCTTGGTGTTTGGCTATTGTGGCTTCAAGGTTCTGTGAGGCCGATAAGCCTAGATCGTAGAGCTTTTCACCAACGACAGGCCATGACTTTACTTTTTCGGCGGGGGGGGCAATCGATAAGTTGCCGGTTTTCCACTTCTCAGTTAGCTCGGCGGCTGAGCTCGTGATGCTGGCTGCAATGTGGTAGGTCGGGGTGATAAGCAAGCCAAGCATGATCAAGGTAAAGATAGGTGCGGCTAACTTTTGGCGCTTACCTAAACGCTTTTGCAGCATCTTATAAAGAGGGAAGGTGGCCACAGCAATGATCATGCCCCAAAGCACAGGCTGGATAAACGGCGCCACAATTTTAAAACACCAAAATAGCAGTAGACCCAAGATGGCAATTTGTACGATTGGTTCAACGAGGTGCTTGGTAGAGCGCGTACTCGAGGACATAGCGAGTTCCTTTTAGCTTTTGCAATTTATTTTTTAAGAGCGCTGTAGGAGACACCTACAGGCTGAAATCAAGCGGTGCGCGTCCAATCGCGCGAGGCAGGGCGAACACTAGCAAGCTTCACGGCTTAAGTACAAGTCTTGTTGCTTTTGGTCGCACAGAGCGCGCTATTTTAGGTTTTTTAACTTTGATCCGCTTCGTCATCAAGGTGTTTTTTTTGTTCTTTCTTGCTTTACTGCTTATGGTGTTATATAAATATATATCACTAGGTCGGCATAACAGTGGCTGCCGGTTTAAGTTGGCCTTTAAGGCGTAGGTTTACGTATATCTGGGAGCACTCATTGAATAACTGGAACGACAGTGTACCAATCTACAAACAACTGGAAGCTCAGTTGGTGTCGTGGATTTTGAACGGTGAATACGCAGAGGGCGAGGCTTTGCCTTCGGTGCGAAAGCTCTCGGTAGAGCTAAATATTAACCATCTTACGGTAGCCAAGGCCTTTGATGCCTTGGTACACAACAGCATTATTGAAAAGCGACGGGGCTTAGGCATGTTCGTATTAAGCGGAGCTAGGGAAAAGCTGGCTGATAGTGAAAAGCAAAAATTTTTAGATCAAGAGCTACCTCAGTTTGTTAATCGCATGCGCGATTTGGAACTCGATCTAAACGCGGTACTGGAAAAAATTCAGCAAGAAGTAGGTGGCGGCAATGAGTGAAGTCATATCAGCTCGAAATGTGAATAAGCATTACGGTCGAAAGGTTGCGCTGCAGTCGGTTGATTTTGACGTCGGTAAGGGGGAAATTGTGGGCCTTATTGGTCCCAATGGTGCGGGTAAAACCACACTCTTAAAAAGCATACTTGGCCTGGCCCCGTGTGATGGCGACTTAAGCGTGCTTGGCAAAAAGCCAGAAACAGAGCGTGTTCAGCTTATGGAGCAAGTGAGCTTTGTTGCTGATACCGCCATTTTGCCGAGTTGGTTAAGGGTTTCACAAGGCCTTGAGTTTATGCAGGCTGTGCATCCTCGTTTTGATATCGACAAAGCCCGTACTTTTCTTGCCGACAGCAATATTAAAGAAGATATGAAAGTGCGCCAAATGTCCAAAGGCATGGTCACTTTGACTCATCTTGCACTTGTCTTGGCGATCGACTCTTCTTTATTGGTCTTAGATGAGCCAACTTTGGGCTTGGATATCATCAATCGTAAAAAGTTTTACCAGCGCCTACTTAGTGATTATTTTGATGGCGATAAAACCATTGTGATTACTACCAACCAAGTCGAAGAAATCGAACACTTGATTAACCGAGCCATGTTTATAAACGATGGTCACTTGGTATTGGATGAAAGTGTTGAGGCCATGAGCGAACGCTATTGCCAAGTGCAAGTCACTAAAGATCAGATTGAGCAGGCTAAGGCCCTGTCGCCGTTTTATGTGCAAAACAGCTTGGCAGGGTATCACTGCTTTTACGAAGGCAAGCGCCGACAAGAGCTTGAGAGCTTGGGGCCTGTGATTAGCCCAAGTTTGGCCGATTTATTTGTTGCAAAAGTTAGCAAATCTGAAGGAGCAGAATAATGAATATACCCACACTATCTATGCCGGTTATCGTTAAACCAAGGTTGGCTCACTTATTAATGTTAGTTCGCCGTGAAATATGGGATCACAAAGGCTTTTTTGTGAATACTCCCATTGCGGTCTTTGTTGTGTTGTTGGTGATGATCTCACTTGCGACCATTAATGTTGTGCTGAGTGCAAATGCAGCGGGTTCAGGCATGCTCCAAGACTCTACGTTTTCTTTTGATTTAGGCTCATTGGCTACAGAAGATCATACTGTGCGAAGTTCTGAAGCGGCTGATAGCCTGATTAAGACCTTATTTATTACCTATACGGCTGCCTTGTTTTTAGCTTTTTCTTATTTTGGCAGCTGCCTTTATCAAGATCGAAAAGATCGTAGTATCTTGTTTTGGAGGTCCTTACCTTATTCAGATACGGAAGATTTATTGGCTAAACTGTTTGCCGGTGGTGTGCTCTATCCGTGTATTGCTATGCTAGGAACGCTACTTGCTGCCATTGCCTCTATGATAATTATTTGGCTCGGCGCTTTATTTCTAGGGGCTCAAGACTTTGTTAGCTTGCTTGTTCAGCAGCTAGCTGTATTTAGCCCACTTAAACTATTACAGTTACTTATTTCTTTGTTTTTATTGTCTTTGCACTTGTTGCCTTTCTTTTTATGGGCAATGCTTTGCTCGGCGTATTGCAAGCGCAACCCTTTGTTAAAAGCCATTTTTGTGCCGATTGCTATCGATGTTGCCACTTGGATTATTTTACAAAAGAGCTTTCTTTTTCACTCTGCAAGTAAGTTGTTTCAGGGCTTGATCGGCAATAGTTTGGCCCTGGCCGGTGGTGAGTTTGCAAAAGTTGACTTAAGTATCTGGTTGGTTGGTATTGTGTTAAGCAGCCTACTGTTTGTAGCTTGTCTATGGCTGCGTCAACACCGTTATGAAATTTAACTCCACGCACAAGGAGTAAGCCTATAAACTAAGCCTTACTGATTAAGACATGCTTGTTGCTTAGATAAAAGCTAGATAGTAGTTAAGTAGTAACTGGGTAGTGGTTAAAGTGACTAGTCAAAATAATAGAGACAGGGAGTACGCGTTATGAAATCTCAACTAAGCATGTTAGCTAATTACAACTTGCGTATGAATAAGCAGGTTTATACCTGTATAGAAGGGCTCAGCAGCGAGTCCTTTATTGAAGATCGGGGACTGTATTTTGGTTCTATTTGCGGCACCTTGAACCACTTATTGGTGGGGGACATCCTTTGGCTAAAGCGCTTTGCTTCCCACCCGAGTACCTTTGCTGCATT
Organism: Agaribacterium sp. ZY112; assembly: GCF_041346925.1. Taxonomy (NCBI): domain Bacteria; kingdom Pseudomonadati; phylum Pseudomonadota; class Gammaproteobacteria; order Cellvibrionales; family Cellvibrionaceae; genus Agaribacterium; species Agaribacterium sp. ZY112. The sequence goes on from NZ_CP166840.1 coordinate 2,265,959, forward strand.
AGATTATGTGCGCCGCTTAGAAAAACCTACAGCTTTGGACGCTGTTATATATACCGATTTTAAGGCTTTAAAAGCTGTACGTATAAGAATGGACGCTATGTTGTGTGAATTTATCCAAAGCCTGAACGAAACCGATTTAAAAGGCAGTTTAAGCTATAAGAACACCAAGGGAGATAGTTTCTGTAAAAGTATGGCGGCTTTACTCTTGCATTTGTTTAATCACCAAACTCACCATCGTGGTCAAATTACCACAGTGTTAAATCAGCTAGGCTTTGATTATGGTGTGACGGATCTGCTTCTGGAGATTCCGGATCGATAGTTGGCGGTTAGAAGCGCCACTTAGGTTCCCAGCAAGCAGTGGATAAGCTAAGAGTAATGAGCCGTGAGCCGCAATGAGCTAGGTGCTGTTGGCACCTGAACCTTCGCTTTGCGCAAGGCATCACGTCTATTTATTAAGCACTTTGTTAAAGTCCATCACTTATATAGTTCAGCTTATATTCTCCCTTCTATACAGTTAAGAGGGGGAGGAACTGAAAAGCATTTTTTGTGGTGTTGAGTGTGTTGATATTTTCTTTTTTTAAAGCCTCGTCTTTTTCGTTTTTCCGTTTTTGTTCTTTTGCCTGGATGTTGTTTATGTCTCTAGGTTTACAGGCTTGGCAAGGTACAACGGATGATGCCACGTTTCACGGACTTAAAAGCGAATTAGAAAGCAAGCGTGACGATTTGCTTACTCTTATTGAAACGGCCGAGTTGCAGGGTATTAATGTCGATTATGCTTATGTTTCTCAGGTGGTGATTGAACGGTTTTTAATTTATTCCCAGTTTGATAGAGCTAATCCGAACCTTATTCAAGATGCGGTGGACGCACTGTGGTGGGGGGAGCGTGTTGAAGATAATTACAGTACGACTTTAGCCTTTGAGCAGTTGGCAGACAGTATTGAGCTTGCAGATAGCGCGATAGAGGAGCTTCAAGCTCAGATCGACGGCAATATTCAGCTTGCTGATCCTGTGGATTTTAGTCAGGGTTCTATGAGCATAAGCGACGGTGAGTTTTTATTAGATGGCAAACCTGTTTTTCCTAGTAGTTTTATTTGGATGCCCAGTGACATAGATACGGTAAAAGCCTTTGGTAACATGGGTGGGGTGTATTACAGCGTAAACGAGTTAAGAGAGGGGGATAGTGGCGTGTCCCCGTGGGCCATCAGTTCGGATATAGATTCTCTCGCTAGTCAAGATATAGCAAACATGGCTCCGCAGGTATTTTTTCTCGGCTATAACGGCGCAGCTTGGATGAAGGAGCAGTTTCCTGAACTCTGGGAAGTGGGACGTAATTTTGTGCCTTTTGATATCGATAGCCCTTTGATTCGCAGTTGGTATAGAGCCTTATTTGAAGGGTATATGCCAGAAGTAAGCATAAGTACCGATACTTTGCGTATTCATCTCTTGGCAAATGAGCCACATTTTGCTACTCGGGAGGGTGGTTGGTTGGCCGAAAACGGGTTATCTGAAAACAGCATGCTTAAATATCAGGCTTGGCTAGAAGATAAATACAGCAATGACATTCAAGCTTTAAACAGTGCTTATGGAGCAACCCATGCCGACTTTAGTGCAGCAAAAGAGGCCATGCCTGTACCTGTGCCTAAGTCTTTACAGGGCGGTGCTCAATGGTATGACTGGTGTCGATTTAATATGGCGCGTGTCACGAATTGGTTTCAATTTTTAGCCGATGGCACACAAGAACATGATGTAGCTGATTCACCGGTAACAATTAAATTACTGGGGGGGCAGTTAGTTGAGCGCTGGCGCGATCACGGTATGGATATGGAGGCCTTGGTTAAATTACAAGGTGTGTTGGGTTCGGATTTTACGCTAGGCCCTCATGATTTATTAAACATTAATATGTCGGCGGCAAGTCTTGAATGGCGAGAGCGCTATGCGATGGATTGGCGAGAGCAATCTATGGGTTTGGATTTTGCTAAGTCCATTGCTCCGGGTAAGCCCTTTTATGATTCAGAGTGGCATGGCCTTTCTGGTAAATGGCAGCATTTTGATATGGACCCTGCTTATGTACGCTCTGCTTTATGGTTGGCTATTAATCATGGTATGAATGCGGTTAATGCTTGGGTTTGGGGGCGAAGAAATGACGGTGATATGCGCCCAGTGAATTCTATTTTTGTATCAGAGCCTACTACTCAGCCCTTAATGATGGATGCATTTGGACGTACTATGAAAGAGCTGAATGCACATGCGGAACGCTTTTCATATTTAGCGGCGGATGAGCGTGAAGTGTATTTTTATTACCTTGAAGATTCGGCTATTCAAGACCTCAGTTACATTGAAAGCCTTGTGTCTGTATATGAAGCGGTTAAATTACTGAATGTGCAGGTTGGTTTTACTACACCAAGCGAAATTAGCACGTTGTCAAATGACAAACTGCTTATTGTTAGCCCAAGTATTTACGCTTCACAAAGTGCACTTGATGCGTTGGCCTCGTTTGACGGTAAAGCTATTCTTGTTAATGAAGGTGTGAGTTTTAGTAAAACAGAGTTGGGGCTTGATAGAACTCCTGTAGATTTTGATGCATGGGCCGAGCTAGCTTTTAGCGATGTACTTACCATGTACGAGCAACTTGAAGGGCTTATTCGCAGTGAGCTTAATTCTGCCTATATCGATTATCAAGTATTAGATATGGCTGGTGAGCCATCGTGGGGAGTCTTTGTTAGGCAATACCAACATGCTAATACTGGTCAAGTAGTGCTCTCTTTAATAAATATTGCAAAAGGCCCTAGACAAGTTGTGTTGAATCTTCCAAATGGAGTAAGCACGGTACAAGATCTTATTTACGGCAAAGATGTAAATGCGGAAATAGAGCTAGATATATATGGCGTGAGTTTATTGCAGATTGAGCCTGAGCTAGTTGTTGCTTCACCCCAGCCTTCTGCTTCCCAAGGGCCTACGCCAGTAGTGTCTCTTTTACCTGAACCAGAACCCAGCCTTGAGCCAGTCGCAAATCCAGAACCTTCAATGTCACAAGACCCATCAGTAAAAGCTTCTGTGTTACCTAAGCCGCTGCAGGGCTCCGGCGGAGGTAGTATGGGGTTACTTATGTTCTCGCTTTTGTGTTTGCTTCTAGGCTGTAAGTGTAATGGTTTTGGGCGTAATAGCCTTCGGGATAGGTATTAGATATCGAAGGTTTTAAGAGTGGATTACATTCTTCGTTAAAGCGGATAAGTTAAAAACAAAAAATGCAGGGCATTTACGCTAAAGTGCAGGCCTATGGCGTAAGTTATGTTTTTTGTTAGGGCGTAGATTAGTCCATAAGCAAACCCAGCAAGCCCAAAGACAATAAGCATATTTAAACTGGATGGGAAATGTGTGAGTATAAAGATAAGGGTGCACAGGGCTAAGGGCAGGCCCTCTCGTATTAGTTTATTCTCTGTAAATTTGGATACGGCTCGTAAGCATTCCCCCTGTAGCAATAAGCGCATAAAGGCTTCTTCCGCAAGGCAGGTGACACTTAAGTTGACGGCTAAGAAACTCAGGATTACAAACAAAGTTTTGGTGTGAACTTGTAGGTCTAATAAGTGCCATGCCAAGGTATTTATCATCAGCGCGCAAACTAACATAGTTAGAATAATCTGCCAGGGTGCTGTCTTTAGGCTCGGTTTCTTAATGCTTATAGGCAATAAAAAGACAAGTACGGCTATGCCAGCAAGTACTTTGGCTGTATTTAAATAAAGCGCAAAGGCTTGGCCTTCAGTATGTAAAGCATCGACATTAAAAACGAGTGGGTAGTTAAAGCCTTCAGGCCTGTAAAGGCCAATCGTTAAACCCACAATAAACACGGTTAACCATAAGGCACTGCTTTGCAGCGCTGACTTTTGTACAAGTGCTTTGCGATAAAAAACAAGGGCCAAGCAGAGAGTACAAACTAGCAGCAAGGACTGCCAAGCGAGCACTCCGCATAGGCTTAATAGGCTTGCACTGGCTAGCAATATACTCAGTGGCTTTTTATAGGCTGTTAAAGCTTGGCTCATGACTGTCCTTGTCGACTTTTTGTGATTAACTACTTTTGGGCGAGGCGAGTTCGCTAGTGGCTGATGTGCTGGTTTGGGTCGTTTCTTAGGGGCTGGTTTAAGCACCGCGGTTACGCTTTTTTACTTTGCTTAGTGCAGCCCGAAGTTTAACAAAAGAAAGTGTGAGCGTGTCGTACTTATTGCTTATAGCCTTCTTTGACGCCCTATGATTTACTTCTGCGTGCTTTGTTTTTGACGACATAGATGTCGTTCATCAAGTTACCGTCAGCTTCATACAGGCTCAGTGTGATAAAAGAAAGCTTGTGATAAATTCTGTTTAAGACCTATTCAAGGAAGGCCCTATGTTTATTTCTACTCCCTCTCGTTTTTTAAAGCACATTAGCATGGCACTAGGTTTGGCTATTACCACTTCGTCTTATGCTGCTGGCCCTGATGAGCAGATGATTGTAAATATGCTTGAAGCTGAATACAAAAACGGTGGCTTTAAGCAGGGTGCCGATTGTTTAGGTATTTCTGAGAAAAAACTGCTTGATGCGCTTAAGGCCAATACTCTACGTTGTTTTCAGTCCGGTTCGATGGACGATGATTGTATGGAAGAGGGCTTTCAAGCAAGTTTAGGTGTCAGCGAAAGTAAGTTTGAGCACTGCGAACAGTTGGCTGAGGCCGAAGAGGGCAGCAATGGCTTTGAAAGCGAAGCCGATGCTCTTATGGAGCAGTTGGATGATATCTACGATGAGCTTGACGGTCGCGAACCTAGCGCACAACAGCAGGCTCAAATAGCCATGTTAGAAGACAGGCTTAAGCAGAGCTTTACTGAGCAGCGAGAGCATAGTTTGGAAGAAATGAGTGACGCTGTTGAGTTAATGGCTAAAAGCTCGGCTGGCACCGAAGGCAGCATCACCTTACCTCTTTACCCTAAGGCATCCATGATGATTCATATGGTGGCGGGCGTAGAGATGGGGGGGGTACAATCTCTACCTGCTGCCACCTTTGCCTCTGCCGATACACAAGAACGTATTATTGCTTTCTATAAAAAGAAGCTACCTAATTTTGAATACAAAGATTTAGGAGGCGCGGGCTACCTGTTTATGAAGGAGATGCCCGAAAACTTCAATATGATGAGCAATTTAGAAGACTTTATGACGACACCGCATGTTTTTATTTCGTCAGCAAAAGCTGGGGGAGGGGCACCTGCCGGTACTCAAAGCATGATTGAAGTGGCTTATAAAAAGTAAGTACTCTGTTTGAGTTAAAAAGTTTACATTTGAAACAAAGTCCATCTTGGCGACAATAAGAGGGTATGGACAAACAACAACTACTTTTTAGTGCTTTTATTCGTCAGCATCAAGCCAGACTTAGGGCTTATATCCGTGGTCTTGGTGTGAAAGTCGAGGCGGTGGATGATCTTGCTCAAGAAAGCTTTTTACTCGCTTATAAAGAGCTGGATCGCTTTGATCAGCAGCTCGATTTTGGTCACTGGCTCTTTGGTATTGCACGTAACTTAGTGCGTAATGAATTGCGCAAGCAAAAGCGTCAGCAGCGTATTATGGACGCGAGCTTGAGTTACTTTCTTATTAGTGAGTTTGAAAGCGCTTATGAGCCTTCAGATTACGCCAGTGACGAACTGGAGGCGCTGCGTGCTTGTTTGGCTTTACTGCCGGAGAAAAGCCAGCGTTTATTAAGCCAAAAATACAAAGAAGAGCACAGCAGTGACAAACTTGCCGATATTTTCATGATGAGTGCAACGGCGGTGCGTTTAGCGCTCATGCGGTTGCGTAAAAAATTGCGTAGCTGCATGGAAGCAAGGTTGGCTAATGTCTGAGCAACAAACACAGCAAGATGAGTTCGACTTGCTACTGGCCAAACTTATCGACAACGTTGCTAGTCGAGATGATATTCAAAGGCTTTTAGTTCTTGTAAACAATAATCCAGAGTTTAAGTACACGCTTCGGGCTCAGCTAGAGATGGACGAGCTCAGCCGACTTGCTTTTGAGTCTGAAGCTAAGAGCGAGCGTTTTATTTCCGAGACTCATCTTAAAGCGCAACATACAACAAAAGCAGATGATTTTGAGTTGCAGGTATTATCGACCTTAGCTCAGAGTGACATGTTGCAGCCTCAGCGTGCTTGGAAACAAACCCTACCTTGGGCTTTGAGCCTTGTTAGTGTGGCGGCCTCATTGATGCTTGCCTTATTTGTGTTTTTTGATGGCGAGGAGCAAAGGCTCAGCTTTTCTTCTGTTGAGCTTGAAGACAGGGGAGTGGCTTTGGTCGTGAGTGCGAGCGGCCTGCCCTTGGATAGCCCTTATAAGCCTGGCGTGAGCCTGCAACCCGGTTCTTTATTACTGGAGCAAGGTGGTTTAGAGCTTGAATTTTACGAAGGCGCACAGCTAAAAATACTAGGCCCTGCTGAGCTTGAGCTTATCAGTGATCAACATGTACGTTTACTTTATGGCAAGGTCATGACGGAAGTGCCTGAGTTGGCCATCGGTTTTACGATTGATACACCGCAGAGCTCATTGGTTGACCTGGGCACTTCTATCGGAGTTGAGGTTAATCAACAGGGCGCCTCTGAGGTGCATGTTTTTGATGGTTTATTAGAAGCCAGATCTACTGGAGGGCAAAGCTTAAGCTTGTCTGAAGGGCAGGCATTAAAACTCGATGGGCTTAAAGTTGATAACTGGCTGCCAATAAAAGCGGATCAAAAGGGCTATCAAGCGCTGTCTTTATTAAGTGCTAAGGTCGAGCAGGAACAGCAAAATAAACATAAACGCTGGCAGGCTTTACGTAAGCACTACATCAATGATGAACGGCTGCTGGCTTATTATGATTTTGAGCCTAATGCAGATAAACCGCGCTTATTAAATAATGTCGCCGACGGCGCTAATGCCTATGCAGGAGCGATTGTTGGTGCTCAGTGGGTACAGGGTCCTTGGCCGGGTAAATCCGCATTGGACTTTAAGCGCGCAGGTGATCGGGTTAGATTGAATATTGATCAAGCCATGACAAGCTTTAGTTTAGCCGCTTGGGTAAAAGTCGATAGTCTCGATAGAACCTATAACTCTCTATTATTAACCGATGGTTTTAAGCCCGGTGATATTCATTGGCAGCTTGGCATGTTTGATACAGACAAGCGCTGGGGCACGCTCGTATTAGGTTTAAAAACAAGCACGCTTAAAGAGATGCACTTTAACCACTTTCCCTTTTTTAACAGTGCTGAACCTGGTAGTTGGCATCATCTGGTCGCCACCGTTGACCAAGAGCAAGAACAAGCGGTGATGTATATTGATGGGAAAAAGGTGTTTAGCTCCGCTTTAGAGAGTGATTCACAGTACTGGCAAGTTGGTCAGGCTTCTATTGGCAATTGGAATAGCTTGCAGCGTGCTAACCCCGTACGTAACTTAAATGGTGCCATGGCTGAACTCATGATATTTGAACGAGTGCTTTTGGAGTCCGAAGTGCAGGCTTTAGCCTTACTCACAAAATAAAAAAAGAAACACAAACCTTGCTGGCGACAATTATTGGTTGAGGGGTGACTTAACACCTAATTAAACCAATAAAATGAGTACAGCATGTTTGCATCTTTCCTAAGTACATTTTTAACTAGGGCGCTGCCTTTAGCGCTCATTCTAAGCGCGCCTCTTTTGCAGGCTAAAGAACAATCACCAAGTTACCTTGCCAATGAACGCAGCCTTGCCAAGCATTATGCGGCGCCAGAGTGGTTTCGTGACGCTAAGCTTGGTATTTATTTTACTTGGGGCCCCTATACCGTAGCGGCTGCGGGCAACGAGTGGTATCCGCGTTGGATGCACTTTGATTTTAGCAAGGACGATTGGAAGGGCCGCAAGCCGGGTTACCATATCGACATGATGCAGTGGCACACAGAAAAGTTCGGCCATCCCTCCGAGTTTGGCTATCACGATATGATTCCAATGTTCACAGCTGAAAAATTTGACGCACAAGAGTGGGCGCAGTTATTTGAAGACGCTGGCGCTCGTTTTGCCGGGCCTGTAGCGATGCACCACGATGGTTACGCTCTGTGGGACTCAGAAATTACTCCGTGGAATTCTGCTGACATAGGCCCTAAGCGTGATATATCTGGTGAGTTGTCTAAAGCTCTGCGCAAGCGTGGTATGAAATTTATTATGACCTTTCATCACGCGCGTAATTTACAGCGCTACAAAGGTATGGATATTCAAGAGGCGATGCAGCGCTATGGTCATTTAGATAGTTACCATGCTTATTGGAACAGTCATTTCCCTTATATTGAAGGTTTGGCAACAGCCTCAGATGATCCAGAGCTGGCTTTGCTTTACGGTAATATTGAAGAAGAAAAATGGTTAGAGGAATTTTGGCTGGCCCTACTTGAAGAGAGTATTGATAAGTATCAGCCGGATATGATTTGGTTTGATACTTGGCTTGATCAGATCCCTGAGTCTAAGCGCTATGAATTTGCAGCTTATTATTTTAATGCCGCATCAAAGTGGGGTAAGGACGTCATGGTGACACACAAAGATCAGGATTTACCCATTAGTTTTTCAGTTGAAGACTTTGAGCAGGGCCGTCGCAGCTTTTTAACGGCCGCTCCGTGGCTAACTGATGATACCTTGTCCGAGCGAAATTTTGGTTGGTCCTATGTTGAGGGCATGAAAATTAAAAGCGCCGAGCTTGTGATTCATGAATTTATTGACATTATTTCTAAAAATGGTCAGTTATTGCTAAACATTAGTCCTAAGTCAGATGGCAGTATTCCTAAGGAGCAAAGAGCGGTACTTAAACAGTTGGGTGATTGGTTAAAGGTTAATGGCGAAGCAATTTATGGTACGCGACCGTGGGCAATTTATGGCGAGGGGCCAACTCAGATGGAAGGTGGAGGCCATTTTTCAAAACATGTTAATTATAACGAAAAAGACATTCGTTATAGTCGTAATGGCGATACGCTTTATGCTATGACTTTGGGGACGGATACGGATGAGATCGTTATGGTGGCAATGGCAAAGATGAATAGCCTGCTAAATACTCGGGAGTTCACATCTGTCGAGGCACTTAATGGCGATTATATTGAATACTGGAAGCATGAAGAGGATGGTCTGAAAATTAAGCTTAAAAAGGGCGCGCCTAAACAAATTGCTTACGCTTTTCGTATTCGTTAATTAAATCTATAAAGATATAAGAAATATCAGTTGAGGAAGATGAGTGTACCCGTTTTACGGGGGCACACTCATTTTGGCTGCTAGATATAATCGCTCTGGGTTAAAGTGCTTTTAAGATGTCTTGCACTTTTTCTTTTGCATCACCAAAGAGCATACGGCTATTCTCTTTAAAGAACAGGGGGTTTTGTACGCCGGCATAGCCTGTAGCCATGGACCGCTTCATGACAATACATAGTTTGGACTTCCAGACTTCCAGTACTGGCATACCTGCAATCGGGCTATCAGGTTTTTCGATTGCATCAGGGTTAACGATGTCGTTAGCTCCAATTACAACAATTACATCGGTATCAGCGAGTTCGTCGTTTATTTCATCCATCTCTAGAACAATGTCATAAGGAACATTTGCTTCCGCCAATAAAACGTTCATATGGCCTGGTAGGCGGCCAGCAACAGGATGGATGGCAAAGCGTACTTCAATATCTTTTTGACGCAAGCAGTCGGTAAGTTCTGCTACTGCACCTTGAGCGTTGGCTACTGCCATACCAAAACCCGGAACTATGACAACCCTTTGTGCGGTATTGAGTTCGTCTGCGACATCTTCTGCGCTGAGAGCAAGAGCCTCTCCCTGCTCTTCGTCACTGCCGGAGCTGCTCGTGGAACTTGTACCAAAACCGCCCAGAATCACACTTATAAAGGAGCGATTCATGCCGCGACACATAATAAAACTTAAAATAGCACCGCTGGAGCCAACGAGCGCACCAACCACAATCAATAAATCATTTGAAAGCATAAAGCCGGTAGCTGCTGCGGCCCAGCCTGAATAGCTATTCAACATGGAGACCACAACGGGCATATCGGCACCGCCAATGGCAGCAACTAAATGAATACCTAATACAAGTGCTAGGGTTGTCATAATAGCTAAATACATGATGCTATTTGCGTTGGGTTCTTGGTTGGCAAATAGAATGCCTAAATACACGCAAGCGAGTAGGGCGGCGGCATTAAGGATGTGGCGCCCTGGAACGGTTAACGGTTTACCTGAAACAAGTCCTTGTAGTTTTGCCCATGCAACAATAGAGCCTGTTAACGTAATGGCTCCAATAAGTACGCCTAGATAAATCTCAACATTATGGATAATGCGTTCGGCTCCACTGTAGTGGTAGTTAGGGTCTAAATAGCTGCCCCAACCAATTAATACAGCAGCTAAACCAACAAAGCTATGTAGCATAGCCACCAGTTGAGGCATGGCTGTCATTTCAACTCGCATGGCAAGGGCAATACCGACAATCGCACCAATACCCATGGCGGCGGTTAATAGGCCATAAGCCCCTGAACTTATTGATAACACGGTGGCAATTACGGCGACGATCATGCCAAATACGCCGTATAAGTTTCCACGCTTTGCTGTTTCTTGTGAGCTTAATCCATTTAAACTTAAGATAAATAAAATGGCTGAAAATAGGTAAGCCATTGATATTGAACCGGTCATTTTTAGCTCCTATTTCCTGAACATGTTGAGCATGCGGTGAGTGACAAAAAATCCACCAGCGATATTGATGCTTGCCACAAAAATTGCAGTGGCGGCCAAAATAGGAACAAGTGTTCCTTCGGTAGGTGTTTGTACAATAGCGCCAACAATTATGATGCCGCTAATTGCATTGGTTACACTCATTAAAGGTGTGTGTAAGGAATGGCTTACATTCCAGATGACTTGCCAGCCAACAAATACCGATAAAACAAAAATTGCGAAATGAGAGATAAAAGCCACTGGTGCCACAGATCCAAGACCCAACATCGCGCCACCGGCAATAATCCAATACAGAAAAATTTGCCAGCATGATGTTTTTTTTATGGCTTTTTCGGTCTCTTCTTTTTCAGTTTTTGGGATACTGGCTGTTTGGCTTGCATCTTGTGCGCTTTTTAATGGTGGAGGTGGCCAGCTTATTTTCCCTTCGTGAACAACTGTTGCGCCGCGCTGCACTTCATCTTCCATATCGATATGCAAAGTGCCATCTTTCTCTGGTGTAAGGTCACTTAACAGGTGTACTAAATTTTGAGCATAAAGCTGGGATGACTGAGTGGCTAAACGAGCAGGCAAGTTGGCATAACCAATAATAGTGACGCCGTTGTAATTGAGCACTTGGTCTTTTTCTGTTTTCTCACAGTTACCGCCATTGGCTGCAGCTAGGTCGACTATCACTGACCCCGATTTCATGCCATCGAGCATGTCTGTGGTAATCAGACGTGGAGCAGGTTTACCTGGAATTAGGGCTGTCGTGACGATGATGTCGACTTCGGCAGCTTGTGCTTTAAATAACGCCATTTCGGCTTCAATAAAAGCGGGGCTCATTTGTTTGGCGTAACCGCCAGAACCTGTGCCATCTTCTTCAAAATTCAGTTCTAAGAATTCGGCCCCCATGCTTTGGACTTGTTCTTTGACTGCTGGGCGAGTATCAAACGCTCGCACGATAGCCCCTAGGCTTTTAGCGGCACCTATTGCTGCGAGGCCTGCAACACCTGCACCTATGACTAACACTTTGGCTGGAGGGACTTTACCTGCAGCTGTAATCTGACCTGTAAAAAAACGCCCAAAGTGATTGGCCGCTTCAATGATGGCTCGATAACCTGCGATATTTGCCATGGAGCTTAATGCATCCATTTTTTGTGCGCGCGAAATGCGTGGCACGGCATCAATCGCAATGGCGTTTACCTTGTTGGTTTCAAGTAGCTGTAGTATTTCGAGATTAATAGCTGGCTGAAGATTACCAATAAAAGTGCTATTGCTCTTTAATAGTGAACTTTCGTGCTCAACTAAGTCGTCGCGTTTTACAGGGCCGTTAACTTTTAACAATATATCTGCGCGGGCATATAGCTCGGCAGCATCAACAATACTTGCACCAGCTTCTATGTAGGCTTCGTCACTGAATTGAGCTTTAGTTCCGGCCTGGTTTTCAATTATTAGTTCGTAGCCAAGCTTAATTAGTTTGGCTACGGAATCCGGTGTTGCCGCTACTCGAGTTTCTAGCGGCGTATGTTCCCGAGGAACAGCAATGGTGTAAGGCATAGCACTTGTACCCCCTCAATAGTTTTTATTTACATTCTATTTATTCATGCGCTTCATATTTTTAGCTTAACGCGATGCACTCATATCTATGAGCAAATTCCTAGTACAAATAAGATCATACTCAACATTGCTTTACAAGCAAATAATTTATTCATATATGAATGGTTTTGTCAGGGTGAGATGGATCAAAAAAGAGGGGAAAGCTAGGTTTAAGGCGCCTATCTAAGCCTCGTCTAGTGTTTAGGTCGAGGGTTCTTCTGTGTATGACTCAGTGTGAAGTGGGGCGCTTCGAGCTTCTGAGCCTGTCTTTTTTTGCCTTTTTTTCGAATTCAGTTATTTGTCTCTTTAAGCCTGTTATTCGTCTTTTTCACCCTTGTTTTAAGGTTAGGGCCTATGTCACGATAGCTTGTGTTTTACTCGTTCTTAGCGTAATTCTGTAGGGGTGTTAGGATTATGCTTCAGCATATCGTTTTTATGCTGTTTTATTGTTCGGGCTAGACAAGGGGAGCTTGGTGTTGATACTCATCACAGCTAAACCAAACAAGCAGTAATAAGAAGAAATACAAAAGGAATACAATAACAATGATACGTCTTCCATCGTGGGCTGCGCCCACCGCTTTGAGCCTTGCGCTTGTCGCTTGTGGTTCAAACGATCCCGCTAATAAAGTCAGTGATCAAGCGATCTACTCTGAGTCCGCAATCCAAGCTTTTCTTGATGCGCCTGAAAATACTCTTACGCGTTTGATTGATTTTTCTAATGCTGATCAGCGTGATTGGATTAGCACTCGCGATGCTCAGGTTGAGTTTGATGCTAAAAGCGGCGACTTAAACATTCGTTTTTCACCCAAGGTGAATACTTCTCAGGTTCGTATTGCACCACCTGAGGGTTGGGATCTATCGGCTTACCCTAATTACAATTTAGCGTTTGAAGTTGAGAACCTGAGTGATGTTTCTACTCATTTTTATTTGAATAATGAAGATGCTGAAGGTAAGTATCAAAGCCGTTCGTTAAGTATTCCTGCAGGTTTTAAAGGCACGGTATACATTCCTTTACGCGGGGCGCATGCAGAAACCAATGCAGGTACGTGGGGTGATTTAGAGCCTTGGCAAACTGAGGAGCGCATGATGGTTTGGCGCTCTTGGCGTGGACCTTATGACTTAAATTCATTGTCAGCGCTGACTTTTGCAAGTATCGGTATTCTTGAAGAGCGTGAGCTTCTTATTTCTAATATACGCTTGCGTGCCAACCCTCCTGAGGACCCTATGTGGTTGACCGACATTGTTGATAAATTCGGTCAATATGCGTCGGTGGATTACCCAAATAAGATTCATTCGGATCAAGAGCTTAAAGAAGCAACAGAAAAAGAGCTTGCTGAGCTAGCTAAATCTGAGGGGGTCAAAGATCGTTCTCGTTTTGGTGGTTATAAAGATGGCCCCAAACTCGACGCGACCGGCTATTTCCGTACTCAAAAGGTCGATGGCAAGTGGTGGATGGTCGATCCAGACGGCTATTTGTTCTTTTCTCATGGTCCTGCCAATGTGCGTATGGCTAATATGACTACGTTAACAGGGGTCGATTTTAAAGATCCTTCTGTGCGAGTGATCAATGCTGACGAGACCACCCCTGAAGACTCAATGGGGATCATTAAGGTCTCTGATGAAGTACGTGACACTCGTTATGTTACCAATGTAATGCGTAACGATATGTTTCAATGGTTGCCAAGTTACGATGATGAGTTGGCCGAGCATTACAGTTATCGCCGCTCTACGCATAAAGGCCCCATTGCTCACGGTGAAACCTTTAGCTTCTATCGTGCAAACTTAGAGCGCCGCTACGGTGAGACCGAGCCTGAGTCTTATATACGCAAGTGGGAAGAAGTGACCATGGACCGTATGAAGGACTGGGGCTTCACCTCTTTTGGTAACTGGGTAGATCCTGCTTTTTATGAGCATGCCAAAGTGCCTTATTTTGCCAACGGTTGGATTATTGGTGATTTCCAAAAACTCTCTGGTTATAAAAACCACTGGGGTTTAATGCCTGATGCTTATGACCCTTTATTTGCTGAACGCGCGAAGATCACTATCGAGCTGATTGCTGAAAACGTAAAAAGCTCACCTTGGTGCGTGGGTATCTTTATTGATAACGAAAAAAGCTGGGGTGAGCGCGAGGGTACGGTTCCTCAGCGTTATGGTGTGATCTTAGATGCTTTATCAAAAGACAGCTCTAGCCCTGCCAAAGTGGCTTTTACCAAACATCTAAAAGCCAAATACGGCGATATTGCCAAGCTTAATAGCGCTTGGGATAGCAAGGTGAGTTCTTGGACGGCCTTTGAAGCGGGTGTTGAATTTGATCAATACAGCGATGCCTTGGTTGCAGATCTTTCAAGAATGCTTGAGATGCTGGGTGAGCAGTACTTTACTGTCGTACACGATACGCTAGAAAAAACATTGCCTAATCACCTTTATATGGGCGCGCGTATGGCTAACTGGGGTATGCCGGATGAGATTATTAAGGCTTCTCTAACTTACTCCGATGTATTGAGCTTTAACATTTATGAAGAAGGTATGCAGGATGAGCACTGGGACTTCCTTGAAGAAGTCGATTTACCGGTTGTGATTGGTGAGTTTCATATTGGTGCTGAAACCGGTACAGGTTTCTTCCAGCCTGGTATCGTTCATGCTGCCGACCAACACGATCGTGCGCGCATGTATAAGTTGTACATGGAAAGTGTTTTATCCAAGCCTTTCATGGTGGGCGCTCACTGGTTCCAGTATATGGATGAGCCAGTTACAGGCCGTGCCTTTGATGGTGAAAATGCCAATATCGGTTTTGTAACAGTAACGGATGTACCTTATCCTGAACTAATTAAGGCGGTTAAAGAGATCACGACCGATCTCTATCCTAAACGCTACGGCAAGTAGTACTTAGCAAGCCAAGGTTGGACTTCCAGCCTTGGCTTTTTTGATGCTTCTCTTCTCTTTTTCATTCCTACTTAAGTCTGAAAGCGCGTACTTCTCGCGCCATTAATTTCTGATCTAGATCATATCTCTCAGTCTTTGCTTTACTATATATCGGTATTGTCGCCCAGCCAATCACAAGATGTAGTAAATTTGCCCCTGTTTACCAATATCCAGGGAGAGGCCAATGTCAGCTGTAGTCATAAAACGAGATGGGAGCCGCTGCGCATTTAACGCAGGGCGGATTGAACAAGCCATCATCAAGGCAATGCAGGCCTGTGGTCGTGTATCTGAGATTGATGCTCAATATATAGCTCGTTCGGTGGAGCTTGCTTTAAAAGATTGTAAAGAAGTTGGTATTGCTGAAATTCAGTCTCTGGTTGAGCAACAATTGATGCAAAGCTGCTTTAAAGATGCCGCTCGTGCTTATATTGAATATAGGCACGACCGAGATTTAGTGCGTGAACGCAGTAGTCAACTTGCCCAAGAAATCCAAGGTCTGGTTGATCAGAATAACTCCGAGTTACTGAATGAGAATGCTAATAAAGACAGCCGTGTTATTCCCACTCAGCGTGATTTATTAGCGGGTATTGTTGCGCGCCATTTTGCTAAAAAGAACTTACTGCCTAAAGCGGTGGTTGAGGCCCATGATGCCGGTTTTTTACATTATCACGACTTGGATTACGCACCCTTTTTTCCAATGTTTAACTGCATGATTGTCGACTTAGATGGCATGCTTAAAAACGGTTTTAAAATGGGCAATGCTGAAATAGAAAGCCCAAAGTCAATTTCTACGGCAACCAGTATTACCGCTCAAATCATTGCTCAGGTGGCGAGTCATATTTATGGTGGTACTACGATTAATCGTATTGATGAGGTACTCGCACCTTATGTGGATTTATCGTACAAAAAGCATTTAAAAACCGCGCAGCAATTTAATATTGCTGAAGCTGAACCTTATGCCAAGCAGCAAGTTGAAAAAGAGTGTTATGACGCCTTCCAAGCTTTAGAGTATGAAATAAACACGTTGCATACCTCTAATGGACAGACACCTTTTGTCACTTTTGGTTTTGGTTTGGGTGAGGGCTGGCAAGAAAAAAGCATTCAGAAAGCGATTTTACAAGTCAGACGTGCAGGCCTTGGCAAACATAAGAAAAC
The DNA here is from genome assembly GCF_041346925.1 of Agaribacterium sp. ZY112. Classification (NCBI taxonomy): domain Bacteria; kingdom Pseudomonadati; phylum Pseudomonadota; class Gammaproteobacteria; order Cellvibrionales; family Cellvibrionaceae; genus Agaribacterium; species Agaribacterium sp. ZY112. The sequence continues at coordinate 2,282,326 of NZ_CP166840.1, forward strand.
AGCTGTTTTCCCTAAGCTGGTGTTTGCGATTAAAGACGGCTTAAACCTTAATAAGACGGATAAAAACTACGATGTTAAACAGCTTGCCTTGAAGTGCGCATCAGAGCGAATGTATCCAGATATTCTCAACTACGATCAAGTGGTTGAAGTGACAGGCTCCTTTAAAACTCCGATGGGTTGCCGCAGTTTTTTAGGAACCTATGAAGAAAATGGTGAGTTGATACACGACGGCCGTAATAACTTAGGCGTAGTTAGCTTAAACTTGCCGCGCTTGGCATTGCTTGCTAAAGGTAATATGGGGTTATTTAATGAGCTCTTGCAAGGTAATTTGCAAATTGCCTTCCAGGCCCTAATGACTCGCGCCGATCGCTTGCGCCATGTTAAAGCTAAGGTCGCTCCAATTCTATATACCGAAGGTGCTTGTGGTATTCGTCTAAAACCGGAAGATAATGTTTTTCAGCTGTTTGAAAATGGTCGTGCTTCCATCTCTTTGGGGTATATCGGTTTAAATGAAGTGTGTAGTGCTTTATTGGGTGGGGATAAGCATGTTTACGACTGCGAAGAGCGCCAAGTACTTGCCCATAAAATCGTTGAGACCTTAGCCCAAGCCGTGGCGCGTTGGAAAGAAGAAACCGGTCTTGGTTTTAGCTTGTACGCTACGCCAAGTGAAAACCTGTGCTCTCGTTTTTGTAAGCTCGATTCTAAAGACTTTGGTTTGATTCCTGGGGTGACAGACAAAGGCTATTACACCAACTCTTTCCATTTGGATGTGCAGAAAAAAGTAAACCCCTTTGAAAAGCTTGAGTTTGAGCGTGGCTATCCAACCATTAGTAGTGGTGGTTTTATTTGTTATGGTGAATACCCCAACTTGCAGCACAATCTTGATGCCTTGGAAGATGTATGGGATTACAGCTATAGCCGAGTGCCTTATTACGGTACGAATACGCCGATTGATGAATGTTATGACTGTGGTTTTACCGGCGAGTTTGATTGCACCAGTAAAGGCTTCTGTTGCCCAAGTTGTGGTAATCACGACAGCTCACGTGTATCTGTCACTCGTCGTGTTTGTGGCTATTTGGGCAGCCCCGATGCAAGGCCTTTTAACGAAGGTAAGCAGGCGGAGGTGGTGCGCCGTGTTAAGCATTTAGAGGAGTCAAGTTTCTAGTGAGCAGGTGGATATGAGAGGGCGAGCTATGGGGGCTGGAACATGAGGGTGTTAGGCTATCACTCGGTCGATGTGGTTAATGGACCTGGCACTCGTTGTACCTTGTTTGTATCGGGCTGTGATCATCGCTGCGGCGGTTGTTTTAATAAAGGCTCTTGGTCTTTTAAGCGTGGTGAGTTATTTAATGAGGCTCATAAACAACTGATTATTAGTGATCTACAAGACACCCGTATTCGTAGGCGTGGTTTAAGTTTAAGTGGTGGTGACCCTCTGCATCCTGCCAATGTTCCCGCTATTACCGATTTGCTGGCTGATGTTCGTAAGGCTTGCCCAGATAAAGATATTTGGTGCTGGACCGGTTATGTTCTAGAAGAGCTTAATGAAGAGCAGCGTCAACTGGCGTCAATGCTCGATGTGTTGGTCGATGGCCGCTTTGAGCAAGCTTTAAAAGACCCAAGTCTTTGGTGGCGTGGCAGCAGTAACCAGCGAATATGGGCCCTAAGTGAGCGCTACGCCTCGGAGGATTACTGTCTGGTGGCTAAGGACTATGTCGAAAGTGATACCGTTAGAAACAGTTAAAAGGAAACTGGGTTTTTATAGCGTTACAGTATTAAAAAAATGTAAAAAGTGAGCATTGCTTGTAGTTACTCTCGAAAGTTCGAGGTAGTATAAAGCTGTCTTTGGGGCACCTTGTTTGAACTAGTAGCCCTATAAGCGGTCAATAATAATAAGTGTATGGCTTAGCTCGGAAGCCCATACTCAACAGTCGTCCTTATGGAAAGCCGACGAAAGCCTGGAGAACGATTATGAAGTCTAAGGTTTTTTTCAGTACTCAAGTAGCTCTTTTTTGTGGTGTTTACGGTACTTTGTTGTACTCAGTTGTTGTTTGATGTGTAACAGAAGTATTACCCCCCCCTAGATAAACGGATCTCAAGGTCATCGGATGACTGCTTTCAGCTATGCTAGAAGCTCATTCTGTCTGACTAGCAGCTTGCTTTTGAGTTTCTTCAGCTGCCATATTTGTCGCTTCCAATGGCGAAGCCCTTAATATCGACCACACTTAAGAAGATACCCTCGTTACGGTTATTTTCTTTGTGTTTACATTTCGCTTTTGTCTCTCACTTACTCCCCTAGCTATTCTTTTTTTATCCCCCTTGTCTCTAGCAGAGCGTGGGCTTGAAGAAGTTATGGTTAGCACTCAGTTTCGCCAAGAGCGAAGTCAAAATGTGCCTATTGCGACGACCTTACTGAATAGCAGTGATATCGCACGTTTTGATGTTCACGACAATGACAGCCTCGCTAATATTACCCCCGGTTTAAGCCATGCTGAGTTTGCTGCAGGGCAGAGTTATATTTCCATGCGTGGCATTTTATCGGTTGATGATGGCCCCGGTATGGATAGCTCGGTTGTTGTGTTTCAGGATGGCGTCTATATAGGCCGCTTGGGTAATATCGATTTTGATCTCTTTGATATTGAGCGTGTTGAGGTGCTTAGAGGACCGCAGGGCACTCTATTTGGTCGTAATGCTATTGGCGGTGCGATTAATATTATTACCGCTAAACCCACTCAAGAAACCGAGTTAAAAGCCCAAGTGAGCGCTGGTAACTACGATATTCGTCGCTACGCGGCGGTATTTAGCGGCGCTTTAAGTCAGCAGCTCAGCGCCCGCTTGAGTTTGCACCACCGTGAGCATGCAGGTTTTAGCGACAATATTCTGCTTTGGCAGGAAAATCAAAACGAAGACAAAGACAGTCTGCGTGGGCAGCTGGCGTGGCAAGGGCAGAGCCAGTCTTGGCAGCTATCTGCCGATTATCTAAAAGACGATAGAGCTGATATGGGGCGTTTCCCTGTTACAGAGAGTGGCTTGGGGTCTTTAGCCCAGTGGCGCTTGTTGGGGGGGCATACCGGTGGCAGTACTTCCCCGATTAGCGGATATTCTGATCGCAGCGCCAAGGGGCTGAGTTTTAATCATCAGTTTGAGCTCACAGCCTCGAGTCTTGAGAGCATTGTGGCCTTTAGGCACAGTGAAAGCGATTGGGCAATGGCATCAACGGGTGCGCCAATGTTGCCACATCCTCCTTTCCCCCTTATGGATTTAGACTCTGGTGAGCTAGGTGGTGATGTGCGCAATTGGATCCTTGAAGATATTCAACAGCTTAGTTTTGAAACTCGCTGGCTTAAAGATGTGAGTGAGCGCCTGCATGTAAGCTTGGGTTTGTTTTTATTAAATGAAGAGACAGAGCGCGAAGAGCACTACCAGTTAGTTAAAAACACTAGGGTTTTAGGCGAGCAGCTGCTGGGTGATGAGATTTCTAAGCAAGGCAATGTGACCGAGAGCCAAGCTTTATATGCACAGGCTCAGTGGCAGCTTAGCGATACATGGAACTTGATTGTGGGAGCCCGCTGGACTCAAGACACAAAAAACACTCAATCTATAAGCATAAACTGTGGTGTTGATGATGCTCTTGTTGAGCAAAGTGCTTTGTGTGCAGTTGATTCAGGTTCTTATCTTAATTTGATGAGTGATGTATTCGAGGTTGACGCCAAGCAGAAGTGGACAGATATCTCCCCCAAGTTAGTACTGCAATACAGTTCGCTAGAGCAGTGGATGGCCTATGCCAGCATAACTAAGGGCTATAAAAGTGGTGGTTTTCCGGGATCGCCTGGCTCCAAACAGGTTGCGCAAACCGCAGTGGATCCTGAGCAGGTATGGAGTTATGAATTGGGGGTTAAAAGTGATTTATTTAAAAACAGTCTGCGTTTAAATAGCAGTGTGTTTTATATGGATTATCGAGACTTACAAATAGTTCGTTTTGGCCCCTCTCCTGAAAATCCAGATTTTGGTAGTTTTACAACAAGTAATATAGGCGTGGCCGATATTTCAGGAGTGGAATTAGAAGCCCAGTGGTTGCTGAATAAACATATTCGTATAGATGCTAATTACGCTTATTTGCACAGCCGCATTGAGGGCTTGTTAATAGAAACAACACAAGGGCTTGTTGATGCCAGCGGTTCGCCCTTAAGGCAGGCACCAGAAAACAGCTATAGCTTGGCCCTTAATTATTGGCTGCCATTAAACCCTCGCCTGGGCAGTTTGGATTTTGATCTTAACTATCAATATGCCGATGCTCAGTTAAGTGATTATGTTAATCAGGATGCCCGTATTGATGAGCTGTCTCAAACCAATGCAAGTGTGAATTGGCGTGAATTTCAGCAAAGGTGGAGCCTTTCATTGTGGGCCAGAAATATTGAAAACCAGCGTCGTGTGGCACATAGCTATACGATTGCCGGAGGTGTATTTGGTGTATGGAGTGACCCTAGAACGCTAGGTCTGACTCTAGGCTGGGCCTTAGATTAAGTGATGATATTGAGATGAGATTAAAGCCTAGGTTGAGGTGTAAGCTAACTCGAGGAGCTACGTGTGTTAAGCCCTGATATGGTTAATGTCATTGGCATTACGGCTTATACGCTTGTGCTATTTTTGTTTTTCTGGGTGGTACAGATCCCAGGTGCCAGTGCGGCTGGGTTTTATTGGATGATCTCAGTTGTTTTTATCTTGTTTGCTCGAATCAATCTCCTCTTTTTTGATGCTTTTTTAGATAAGCTGTTTGTGCAAAGTTTATATGCAGCCTTTTTAAATTTTGAGAAGCTTTTTCTTATTTTCGGCTTCCTCGTTTTTTTGGGGCTTGAGCGTCTTAAAACCAAGGTGAAATGGTATCTGGTTTTTTTTACTTTGGTGTTTTCCTGTTTCTTGACTTTATTAAAAGTGTATGGCTACGGTAGTTTGTTTTCTATCTTGTTCTCTCTGTCTCAAGCCTTTTCTCTGCTTTTGTTGTCGTATCTCTGTCTTAATTTGTGGCTGCAGAGGCGTTCTTATCCATGCTTAGCCGTGTGCTTAATTTTGGTTTTATATGCGATACATTGGTCTACTTTTTATTTTGCGTTAAGCAATCCCAATTGGTTGGCCTTTGGTTATCTGTTCGGTAATTTACTGAATGTTATTACCTATATATTTTATTGCTACCTTGAGCTGTATAGCTTTCAAGTTCGTTTGGTTGACTCGGAGCATGAGGCAAGAGCCCTAGCAGAAGAGGCCATGCAAGCGAGTCAGGCTAAAAGTGATTTTCTAGCCAATATGAGCCATGAGATTCGCACGCCAATGAATGGGGTGCTTGGCATGCTTTCTTTATTGCAGCGAAGCAATTTAGATGCAGGACAACAACGTAAAGTAAAAGTCGCATTTGAATCTGGCCAGAGTTTATTGATGATTATTAATGAAATTTTGGATTTTTCTAAGATTGAAGCAGGCAAGATGGAGCTTGAGCTAGTACCAGTAAAATTGCATGACGAGTTTGATTCTTGTTTGAGTATATTTCAGCCTATGTTAGATAAGAAAGGACTCGATTTTATTGTTGATATCGCTACCTTACAAGGAGAACAAGTCTATATCGACAGTACAAGGCTTAGGCAGATTCTAACTAACCTACTCAACAATGCGATCAAGTTTACGGATAAGGGCAGTGTCAGTGTTAGGGCTGACCTCGGTGGCGAGGGGGAAGAGCAGTTTTTATTTTGTAAGGTTAGTGATACCGGTATTGGAATTGATAATGAAAAAATAGAAAGCTTGTTTGGCGCTTTTCAGCAAGCTGACACATCAACGACTCGGGTTTATGGTGGCACAGGTTTGGGGTTGACGATCTGTAAAAAGCTATGTGATTTGATGGGCGGAGATATTAAATTAAGCAGTGTTAAAGGCGAGGGAAGTTGTTTTTCATTTTGTATCAGCGCCCCTGCTGTCGAGCCGGAACACAAGCTTGGCAAGGATTAATTCAGCTAAGACCAATGTGATGAGAGTGGATAGCACAAGCCTAAATATAAAAAGCCCCAGTATTGTAACAATGCTGGGGCTTTTTTGTTGGCTTTGCTAGCGCAGAGCGTTAAGCAGGGTAACCCTGAGGGTTATTGCTTTGCCAGCGCCAAGTATCTTCGGCCATTTGCTCAATGCCAAGTTCGGTTTTCCAACCAAGCTCTTTTAAAGCAAGTGAGGCATCGGCAAAGAATTCTGCCAAGTCACCAGTGCGACGAGGTGCGACCTTGTAAGGGATCTCAACATTGGATGCTTTTTCAAATGCTTTAATCACTTCAAGTACGCTATAACCGTGGCCTGAACCAAGGTTGTAGACATTACACTTAGGCTCATCTGCTTTTACAAGAGCCGCTACTGCTGCAACGTGCCCTTTAGCTAAATCCACCACGTGAATGTAGTCGCGCACGCCTGTACCATCGGCAGTGTCGTAATCATCACCAAAGACGTTTAGGTATTCAAGTTTGCCTACGGCAACTTGAGCAATATAAGGCATTAAGTTATTGGGAATGCCTTGCGGGTCTTCACCAATGGTGCCACTTGGGTGAGCACCAATAGGGTTGAAGTAACGCAATAAGCTGACATTCCACTTGCTGTCTGGGGCTGCACATAGGTCTTGGAAGATTTCTTCAACCATGTGTTTGGTGCGACCGTACACATTGCACGGACCAGTTGGCAGTGTTTCAACATAAGGGATAGGCGCATCTGGGCCGTAAACGGTTGCCGATGAGCTAAATACAAAGTTGGGGCACTTAAACTCAGCCATGACTTCGGCAAGAACAATACTGCCGGTGACGTTGTTTTGGTAATAGGCCAAAGGGATTTGCGCACTTTCACCGACAGCTTTAAGGCCGGCGAAGTGAATAACCGCGTCAATTTTGTGCTCGCGGAAAACAGCGCTGAGAGCGTCGCGATCACAAATATCTACTTGGTAAAATAAGCAGCTTTTACCGCTTATTTTTTCGATACGGTTGATGGCTTCACGCTTACTGTTGCACAAGTTGTCGACCACCACCACGTCATAACCTGCTTCGAGTAACTCAACGCAGGTGTGGCTTCCGATATAACCGGCGCCACCTGTAACTAAAATTTTCATACTTCCTCTCCTTACTAGGGTGGGAGTGTTTATTGATCAATTACGCTTGAGTAAAGGCGCCTGCTTCGGCACTACATACAAAAATACTTGGCGCGATACCCGTTTCTTTTTCGTAATTTTCAAGAACGAGCTCTTTAGCTTCTTCAACTTTAGCATCGGCAACCAAGGCCACAATACAGCCACCAAAACCACCACCAGTCATACGCACGCCACCGCCAGTGCCTAAGAAACCGTTAAGCAATTCTACTAAATAGTCGATAGGTGGCACGGTGATTTCAAAGTCATCACGCATACTGGCGTGGCTTTCGGCCATCATCTTGCTGCATGTTGCAATGTCGCTAGCGTTTAAAGCATCAAACATAGTTAAAGTGCGTTCGTTTTCAGTAAGAACGTGCAAAGCGCGCTGATATTCTTTGGTGCTCATCTTGTCTTTAGCTGCATTTAATAGCTCAAGGCTTGCATCACGCAGTGAGGTTAAACCCATAGCGGCGGCAGCGGCTTCACACTGTTCGCGGCGTAAGTTGTACTCGCTCTCGACCAAACCACGCTTGACGTTAGAGTTGATAATCATGACGCTGAAGTCGGCAGGTACTGACGTGTACTTGGTTTCTAGCGAGCGACAGTCGAGTAGTAGCGCGCGATCTTTGGCGCCGCAAGCAGAGATCATTTGATCCATAATGCCGCAGTTACATCCGGCATATTTATTCTCTGCTAGTTGGCCCATTTTGGCCGCATCTGCGCCACTCAATGGTAGATTGTTTAAAGAGGCCATGGCTTTTAATAAAGCTATTTCAAACGAGGCCGATGAAGACAAGCCGGCACCCTGAGGCACATTACCTGTTACGGTAAGCTCAGCACCTTTGATGTCTGGGTATTGCTCCATCAGGGCCAGTAACACGCCACGGACATAACTCATCCAGCTAGACGCCTCGGCATCAGCCAAAGTATCTAGGTCAAAGTCAGAGCGCTCGTTATCAAAGTCCAAAGCCACAACGGACATGCTTCTGTCACTGCGAGGGCTGGCAGCTACAACCGTTCCAAAGTTAATGGCGGCAGGAAGGACAAAACCATCGTTGTAGTCGGTGTGTTCGCCGATCAAGTTGACTCGACCAGGCGCGTTGCCTACATAAGCAGGCTCAGCATCAAAAAACTCTTTAAATACGGCAGTGGCGTTTTGTGCTAATTGTTCCATTGCTAAAGACCCTTCTTATTTGCTTTTGTAGTGGGTGGCAGGCAGGTCGCGAAGACGCTGTGCCGCTTGTTCTGGGGTGATGTCACGCTGAGCTTCAGCCATCATTTCATAACCAACCATAAACTTACGCACGGTTGCGCTACGTAATAAAGGTGGGAAGAAGTGTGCGTGTAAGGTCCACTCTGGGTGCTCTTGGTTGTCAAAAGGAGCACCGTGCCAGCCCATAGAATAAGGGAAAGAACACTGGAACAAGTTATCGTAACGCACAGTCAGCTCTTTCATGCACTCGGCCAAGTGTTCTTTAGCAACAGGGCTTAGCTCGGTCATGCGTGAAATCGGGAAGCGAGGTAATAATAGGGTTTCAAATGGCCATGCAGCCCAAAACGGAACCAAGGCAACCCAGTAGTCGTTGGCAAAAACGATACGCTCACCGCTTTTAACTTCACGTTCTACATAGTCGAGCAGTAAATTACTTTTGTGCTCTTTGTAATAAGCCATCTGGTTGCGAAGCTTTTTCTCTGCCAAGGTTGGCAGTTGGTTTTGCGCCCAAATCTGACCGTGAGGATGAGGGTTAGAACAGCCCATCATCGCACCTTTGTTTTCAAAGACTTGCACCCAGTTGTATTCTTCGCCCAACTCAGTGCTTTGCTCTTGCCAGCAATTAATCACTGCTTCAATTTGCTTAAGTTCAAGCTCGGGTAGGGTTTTGCTGTGATCTGGAGAAAAGCAGATTACTCGGCTGCAACCTTGCTCAGCAGAGAACTTAAATAGAGGATCGTCACTGGTATAAGCCGGTGTATCTGGGCTGAGAGCTGCAAAGTCGTTGGTAAATACAAATACGTCTTTGTATTGAGGATTTACTTCACCGGTGATGCGCTTGTTGCCCGCACATAAGTAGCAGCTTTCGTCGTAGCTTGGGCGCACCGTGGTATCAGGCGCTTCATTTTGGCCTTGCCAAGGACGCTTAGCACGGTGAGGACTTACCAGTACCCATTCGCCAATCAGTGGGTTATAGCGGCGATGGGGGTGGTCCGAAAAGGAAAAGGTGTTGTTATCTTCCACGGTTCAACTCTCGGTAGTTTATATAATCGGGGTCGTGCTTATGTGGCCTTGCATGCGTAAGCGTTGTTAGAGCGTGTTGCACTACTTCGGTTCACTTAGGCTTAGATCTAGCTATAGGCCCACTTAGCACGAATAATCAGGCGTCGATATTAGGCCAGTGCAGGCTAAAAGGCAAACGTTTACCCTGTATCCTTGAGCTGAGTTTTTGCGCTAAGTCATAGCTTTGTTTTTTCTAGGGATAGCAGCCGCTTTTGGGCCCTTTTACTGGCTGTTTTCCAATCAAAAATGTGGGCTTTTTGCCTGTATTTCAAACAATATTAAGTGCTGCTGCTATTTATAAGTGAGATATGTGTAGTTTGTGTGTCGCAGTGAGCTTTTTCTTATTCTCAAGTGGAGACTAGCTCGGCAAAGTTTAGGTGCTTGGCTACATTCGCTACAAGGCCCTATAATCGAGCGCATAGCCGAGTGAATTGTTGCTGTTGTGATCAAAAACTATTGGTCGAGGGCTTAATAATTAAAGCTAAGTGCGAGGCTAACTCTGCGGCCTTGATTAATAACGCCCTTACTTGGTTCTAGACCTTGGCTTGGAGTGTAATAGCTGTTGTCGGTGAGGTTTTTGGCTTCCGCTGTCAGTAGCCATTTAGGGCTAAGTGGTAGCTGCAGTTTGGTGTTAAGAACAGTATAAGCTTGGGTTTTCCCTCCGTGAGTCAGCTCACGTTCACCCTGATACACTAAGTTGTTATTTAGATTCCAATGACTGTGGTTAATGTTCCATATTAACGAGGCAAACTCGTTAGCATCTCGAAAACTCTGTTCCGGCTTATTATGTAAATAACTTAAGTTAATACTTAGTTGCTGCTTCTTATTAAGTTGCCATGTGTATTCGAGTTCCATTCCGTTTGATTTATCTTGGTCTTTGTTTGCATAAATACGTTGACCGTTGTTTTGGGTGATTTGAAGTATGGAATGATTAAAGTGGTTCTCAAAAATGCCTAATTGTAAGTAGTGTTTATCGAGGTGGAGTTGCCAAAGCAGCTCTAGAGACTGTACGTATTCAGGGTCAAGCTCATCATTACCACTCACGCCTGGTGTGTTTTGAATGCGCCGTTCTGCTGCTGTAGGAGCGCGAAATGCCTCGTTATAAAGTAGTTTAACTGTTTGTTGTTCATTGACTCTTTGAACCCAGGTGAAACGTGGGCTGTATCTATGGCCTGAGCCCTCAAAATAGTCGTAGCGCAGGCCTGCAACAACTTGGCTGTTTTTAAGCCAATAGCTTTGATGTTGCAGGTAGGCACCGTAAATATTTTGTTTCATCTGGCCCTGAAAGATGGTGTTTTTGGTTTGTTCGCCGTAATAGCGGGGTGGGATGACGCCTGCGGCTAAGTCACTGAGTTGGTAGTTGCTCCAAGCCCAGCCGTCATGAATACTTAAGTAGCGATATTCGAGCCCGCTTTGAAGGCTTTGTTTTGCAGATAAACTAACATTGCCATGCCAGCGTAATTGACGGCTAAGTGAATTCCCCTGTGGGCGAACTTCTAATGCAGCACTGCCTGGGCCAAGGTCTCCTTCTGCTGTAAGTTGTGTCTGTGCCTCCCCGCTGGTTTGGCTGAGGGCCGCACTAAACTCGTGTTCTATGCGCTTACTCTGTACGCGGTGGCTGGCATTTAAACGGTAGTAGTCGACATCGTTGTAATTATAGTGATTGCTGATACGTTCAAAAAAGTAAAAGTCGTCTTGTTTGCTGATATTACTTAAAAGGGAAAGGCGAGTATTGCCGTAATTCATGTTGATGTTGCTAAAAAATTGTTGCTGAGGATCTCGGCTCTCCAGCTCACCGTCGCCAAAACTGTTCTCTAGTAAGTAGTTTTCACCCTCTGTATGGTCATAGTTTAATTGCCAGTTAAACTGAAGCTTGCCGTGTGTTGTGTGGTGCATCCAATTGATACGTTTTTGTTGATGATTTCCGAGTTCTGCGCTTAGTTGCTTCTCTTTATCGTGAGTGGTGATATTGATAACCCCCATCATGGCATTAGAGCCGTATAGAGCGGCACCTGGTCCTCGGATAAATTCCACTTTTTTTATACTGCTGAGCGGCATTTGCGCAAGTATTTGAAAACCTGAGGCGTTGCGTGCGTTATCAACTCGAAGGCCATCAACCACAATTAGAATCTCTGCGCTGGCATCGGTAATTCGTCGACCACGAGATGAGAGCGCATAGTTATATTGAGTATCCCCCATGCGAATAACCTGAAAACCGGGCACCAGAGCGGCTAGCTCGAATAAGTAGTCCGCTGCCAGTTGTTGTATTTGCTGCTCTTGGAATACGGTAACAGAAGAGGGCACGCTAAGTAGCTTGTGTTTTGTTAACGTGGCGCCTTTGATTGGGGTATTCAATAAGGTTTTTAGGTCTAGGCTTAGCAGCTGGTCTAAGGTTTTTTCTGCCATGGCGAGCTCCGGCAGTAACAGCAAAAGAGCTGGCCATAGTTTCACGTTATATCCTCGTTTGATGCCATCTTTTGATTATAGTGCAGCCTGCCAAAGGCGTAGCTCTGAGCGCTTATGGGGCGGGTGTGTTTTTAAACTTGCTCAGCCACACAGCCTTGCTTCGCTGATGCAGATCAAGGGCCAAGATCCTTTATACTGAGAACATCTATACGAATCATTCTTACTTGGATAACTCATGGCTAATCAAGAAAACGTGGGCGTGGACAGCGCTGTGTCGAACAGTGTGTTTTCAGTTCTATTTGCTTTGGCCTTTCGGCCTCTGTTTCTCGCAGGAGCGGCTTTTGCTGTACTGAGCATTGCTCTTTGGTTAGCTTTATTTACCGGCAAGGTGAGCGTTGATGTTTATGGGGGCATGTTGTGGTGGCATCAGCATGAAATGCTTTTTGGCTTTGCCTCGGCTATTGTTGCGGGCTTTTTATTAACGGCAGTGCAAACCTGGACGGGCCAGCGCAGCGTGCATGGTGTGTTATTAGCCGCCTTGGTGTCTTTGTGGCTACTTGCTCGTGTATTAATGCTATTTGGTTCTACTGTGCCTCTTTGGTTGATGGTGAGCGTTGATTTAGCTTTCTTGCCTCTGGTGGCTCTCTTCTTAGGGCGTTTGATTATCCGTGTGCGCTTATGGCGCAATCTTATGTTTGTTCCTATCTTGTTGATTATGGCTTATGCCAATGCGGTGATGCATTGCGCCGCGGCTTTAAACAGTGCCCCCCATTTAAGTGCTGCATCCAATACGATGCTGTTATTAGTCAGTTTACTGATGTGTGTTATTGGGGGGCGAGTCTTTCCAATGTTTACTGCAAATGCGACAAAAACCAATAAAGTTCAGCCATTACGCTGGTTAGAGCTGCTTAGTATTGCGCCTGTTGTTGTTTTGACTTTGCAGTACTTGGGCTTATTTAGTTTGCCTCACGCTTATATTGCTGCCTTGTTCTTATGGGCGGGGTTGTTAAATAGTTTGCGTTGTTTACGCTGGAAAATTTGGCTGACCGGTAAAACGCCTTTGCTGTGGTCTTTACACCTTAGCTATTTGGCAATGGCTTTTGCTTTTATCTTATTGGGGCTGAATTATTATTTGGAACTTCCTTATCGTTCACTGGCGGTACACGGTCTAACCGTTGGTGGTATGGCCTTTATGATTTTATCGATGATCGCCCGTGTTTCTCTTGGCCATACAGGAAGACCAATTAAAGTCGGGCTATTAATGACTGTGTCGTTTGTGTTTATGCTGTTTGCTTATTTGGCTCGTGCTTGGTTACCGATGGTGCTAGACGACTATATGGCATTGATTTGGGTTTCCGGTGTGTGTTGGATTATCGCCTTTACACTTTTTGTCGTTAAGTACCTTCCTGTGCTTAGCCAAGCCAGAGTGGATGGTAAAGATGGTTAAATTAATAACTATTTAAATACTCAACTAAGGTCTAAGTTGACGGATAAAAGGCTTTTCGCTAGGTGCTTATACTGCTATTTTAATAAGGTCATTTAAAGGGGTGAATTCCTTGTGAGCTATCGCCAACCAGTCAAGCAGCTTGTTGTGCTTGTATGCCTATTTGCTTATGCCGCTCAGCTGTTTGCAGGTAGTCTACATAGGCTGCCTACTGCCGCATCTAAGGCTGTGTTTGAGGCGGACTCCGTGTTGACGCATGATTCAAATGTGGAGCTTGTTGTCTCCCCCTGTCACGGTGCAGCCAGTGACGCGGCGAAGCCTATAGAACTTGCAAGTTCCAAGCCTCAAGAGAAAAGTGACACTTGCTGTGGTAATCATTGTCAGATGCAAGGTTGCCATACTAGCCCCGCCTTAATTGACTTATTGAAGTCTTTATTTGTTTATTCTGCTGTTAGTCAGCAGCCATTTTTCTATCAAGAGCAGTCGCTCAGCCAAGTGCCTAGCAGCTTATATCGTCCCCCCATTACCGCTTAATACAAGATAGTTACGCCTAAATTTAGCGATTAAATTTGGCTTTTTCATAAGCGGGGAATGCCTTTCCTCGATGTCATTATCAATCAACCAAAGCCTTAAATGCTTTGGTTAATAAAGGGGAACTCTAGTGAATGTTCCGTACCTATTACAGAGCCTTGGCCCGTCTTTGTGCCTTGCTCGCCTCCAAAACTGTTTTTATTATTTTAATTGGAGTAGCGTGAAATGAAACAACAAACAATCGTATTGTTACTGGTTTTAACTGTCGGTTTAGCTTTAGGGGTTTTGTTGAGCTACTTGGTTTTTGGGCAAGGGCTATTGAGCTCGCCTGCTGTGCAAGAGCATGAGCAAGCCAGTGATGAACCTTTGTATTGGGTAGCGCCGATGGATGCCAATTATCGCCGAGATAAACCCGGGCTATCCCCAATGGGCATGGATTTGGTGCCCGTTTATGAGAATAAGGTGCAGGAGGGGGTACAAGAGGAAGTTGACCCCCACTCAATCTATATAAGCCCAGATGTGGTTAATAATTTGGGGGTGAGAACGGCTGAGGTAGGTTATGGCAGCTTAGAAAGTGAGATTCTGACGGTTGCTTATGTTCGCTATGACGAAGATAAGCTTATTCATATTCACCCAAGAGTTGAAGGTTGGATAGACAGACTTTATGTCAAAGCTTCTGGCGACCCAGTTGTTAAAGGAGAGCCTCTTTACGCCTTGTATTCGCCAGAGTTAGTGAATGCTCAGGAAGAGTTTGTGCTGGCCTTAAAAAGAGGCAATAAGCACCTTATTCAAGGCACCATAAATCGTCTGCGCGCTTTACAGTTTCCTGAAGCGTTTATTCAAGAGCTTCAAGCTGGTGGGCAGATTAAGCAAACGGTTGTCTTTTCTTCTCCCCAAAGTGGTGTTGTCGACAACCTTAATATCCGCGAAGGCTTTTACGTACAACCAGGCACAACTTTATTCAGTATTGGTGCACTCGATACAGTATGGGTTGAAGCTGAAGTGTTTGAGCGCCAAGCCGCTTTGGTTGAAGTGGGGCAGCCCGTTCGTATGAGCTTAGATTATTTACCCGGTAAGCAGTGGTTGGGGCAAGTGGCTTATATTTACCCGACGGTTGATGAGTATAGTCGTACTGTTACGGTGCGCATTGAGTTTGATAATGCGTCAAAACAATTAAAACCCAATATGTTTGCGCGCTTACGTATTTTAAGCCATAAGGCGGAAGATGCTGTTTTATTGATTGATAAAGAAGCGCTGATTCGAACAGGAAGTCAGAATCGGGTCGTATTAGATTTAGGGCAGGGCTATTTTAAATCGGTGGCGGTGACAGTAGGGCGTTTTGGCTCTTCGCAGCTTGAGGTTGTGGATGGTTTAGAGCAGGGGGATCGTATTGTGACGTCGGCGCAATTTTTACTGGATTCTGAGTCGAGTAAAAACTCTGATTTTAAACGCTTACACCCTGAGCCGAAGACTGAACAAGAAAACAAGTTCGCTAGCGCTACGGTTGAAGGTGTAATTAACTCTGTCGATACGCAAACTAGAGTCCTTAATATCAGTCGAGGCCCAATAGAAAAATGGCAGCGGCCAGCGATGACAATGGATTTTCATTTATCCCCAAGATTAAAGATTAATGATTTTGAAGCGGGTGAGAGAATACGCTTTCGTTTTGAAATTCGTCACGGTGACTTTGTTCTGACAAATCTAATCCTCCAGCTTGGCACAGACTCAACGTTACAGGCTGATAAGCAAGGTAAGTCTCAAGGTGCTGTGAAAGCAGATAGACATGGGGCGCAGCATGATTAAAGGGATTATTTATTGGTCAATAGAGAACCGCTTTATCGTGCTTTTAGTGACGGTAATTCTAGTGTTATTGGGTCTGTTCTCGATAAAGCAAACGCCAGTGGATGCTATTCCCGATCTATCCGATGTTCAGGTGATTATTAAAACCTCTTATGCTGGTCAGTCTCCTGAATTGGTTGAAGCTCAAATAACCTATCCACTTACAACAGCTATGCTGTCGGTGCCTGGTGCTCAAAGTGTGCGTGGTTTTTCATTTTATGGTGATTCCTATGTTTACGTTATTTTTGATGACGACACGGATTTATATTGGGCTCGTAGCCGTGTTTTAGAGTATTTAAGCCAAGTGAGTTCTCGCCTGCCAGAGGGGGTAAAGCCAGAGCTTGGCCCTGATGCGACAGGCGTAGGCTGGGTATATATTTATTCGCTTATTGATAAGAGCGGACAGCATGACCTTAGTCAGCTGCGTAGTTTGCAAGACTGGTTTTTAAAATACGAGCTACAGGCAGTGCCCGGAGTGGCAGAAGTGGCTACGGTTGGCGGTATGATCAAGCAATACCAAATCAACTTGCAGCCAGAAAAGCTGCGCGCATTTGGAATTCCTGTTGGGCATGTTCAGCAAGCGATTAAACAGGCTAACCAAGAAACTGGCGCATCTGTCATTGAACTTGCCGAAGCAGAATACATGCTACGCGTATCAGGTTATATCAGCGACATAGAAGACTTGCAGACTGTGCCTTTAGGCATAAAACAGCAAGGTGTGCCCTTATTATTAAGAGATGTTGCCTTTATTGGTGAAGGGCCTGCCATGCGCCGAGGTATTGCTGAATTAAATGGGCAGGGTGAGGTAGTTGGAGGCATTATCGTTATGCGCCATGGCGAAAATGCTCTAGCCACTATTGATGCCGTTAAAGCCAAGCTTAAAAGCTTAAAGACTAGTCTACCACAAGGAGTTGAGCTGGTCAGTGTTTATGATCGCTCACAGCTGATCATTAATGCGGTGACGAATCTTTGGCATAAACTGGCCGAAGAGTTTGTGCTTGTGGCCCTCGTCTGTTTGCTTTTCCTGTGGCATATCCGCTCTTCTTTGGTGTTGGTTGTTAGTTTACCTGTGGGAATACTCTGTGCGTTCTTACTTATGAATATACAGGGCATTAACGCCAATATTATGTCCTTAGGTGGAGTGGCGATTGCGATTGGGGCGATGATCGATGGCGCTATTGTGATGGTGGAAAACCTGCATAAACATAAAGAGAGTCATGCAGAGCTTAATGCATCGACTAATTTCGTGGCTGAAGAAAAAAACACCGTCAAAGGTGGTGCGGATCGTTGGCAGCTTGTTGCCAAATCTGCTTCTGAAGTAGGCCCGGCCCTCTTTTTTAGTTTGCTTATTATTACCGTGAGTTTCACCCCTGTTTTTTTTCTGGAGGCTCAAGAAGGGCGTATGTTTAAGCCTTTGGCTTTTACTAAAACCTATGCGATGGCTGCCGCTGCGGTATTGGCGATTACTTTAGTGCCGGTATTAATGGGGTATTTTGTGAGAGGGCGTATTTATTCAGAGCATAAAAACCCACTGAACCGTATGCTTAGTTCTACTTATCGCAAGGTTTTAAAGCGGGTATTACATTACCCTAGAGTAACTTTAGTTAGTGCCGTTTTACTTGTGTTTTGCTCTTTATGGCCTTTACAAAACCTTGGTAGTGAATTTATGCCGACTTTGGATGAAGGTGATTTAATGTATATGCCCACAACCTATCCAGGTATTTCTATTGGCAAAGCTCGGCAGCTTTTACAGCAAACTGATAAGTTAATTGCCACCGTGCCAGAGGTGGAGAGTGTGTTTGGCAAGATTGGTCGAGCAGATACCGCGACCGACCCAGCCCCTTTAACCATGATAGAAACATTTGTGCAATTAAAGCCTAAAAGCCAGTGGCGAGAGGGCATGAGCTTAGCTTTATTAAAGCAAGAGCTGGAAGCCAAAGTGAGTTTTCCTGGCTTAAGTAATGCGTGGGTTATGCCAATAAAAACACGTATCGATATGTTGGCGACAGGGGTTAAAACTCCTGTCGCTATAAAAATATCTGGGCCAGATTTAGAGCTTATTCAAGACATAGGTCGAGAGCTAGAGCGCATATTATCGCAGCTAGATGCGACTCAATCCGTGTATTCAGAGCGTGTGGCGGCTGGACGCTATTTGGATATTGATATTAAGCGAGAGCAAGCCGCGCGTTTAGGTTTGAATATCAGTGATATTCAACAAACCATTGCCTTTGCCGTGGGGGGTAAGAATGTCGGTGAGAGTGTTGAAGGGCTAGAGCGCTACCCTATTAATATTCGTTATCCTCAGGCTTACCGAGACTCCCCTGAAGCGTTAGCTTTATTACCTATAGTGACCGATTCCGGGGCTCGTATTGCCTTAGCTGATGTCGCAGACATTCGTATTAGTGAAGGGCCTGTCAGTATTAAAAGTGAGAATGCGCGTGTGGTGGGGTGGACCTTGATTGATATTGCTGGCATGGATGTGGGGGCTTATGTCAAGCAAGCGCAAGAGCTCATAGATAGTGAGTTAACACTGCCGGTGGCTTATTCACTAAGTTGGGCTGGTCAGTACGAATATATGCAGAGGGTTAAACAAAGCTTGAGTTTAGTTATTCCTCTTACCCTTATTATTATCGTATTACTTTTGTTTTTGTGTTTTAAACGTTTGGCCGATGTATTGATGATTATCGGTACTTTACCGCTGGCCTTAGTCGGCAGTCTTTGGTTGGTATATGGCATGGGTTTTAATTTTTCCACTGCAGTGGCCGTTGGCATGATTGCTTTGGCTGGGGTGGCCGTAGAGATAGGAGTGATTATGCTTTTATATCTTAATTTATCGGTTCAACGATGCTTACGCGAGCAAAAGCGGTTTGATTTAGGCTCAGAGCAATTGCGCGACGCTGTCCTTGAGGGGGCGGTAACACGTATTCGCCCCGTACTGATGACGACACTGGCAACCATTATCGGTTTATTGCCCATTTTATTGGCAGGAGGTACAGGTGCTGAGCTTATGCAGCGTTTAGCGGCGCCGATGGTTGGGGGCATGGTTAGTGCTTTGTTGCTAAGTATGCTGGTCTTACCGGCTTTGTATTTTTATGTTTATGAAGGCTTTTTAGTTAAAAAACGGCATGCTAAGTTTGTTGCTCACGCTGTGAACTCGGAAGGCCAAACTCAATAGTATTGAGGGGATTAACGATGACACTGCAAGCAAACTCGATAGAACTGAAGGTAACTGGCGCAGGCTGTGCTAGTTGCGTGGCTAAAATAGAGCAAGCTTTAGTCGCACTTGAACAGGTTGAATCTGCACAGATGAATTTTGCAGATCGCAGTGTATTGGTGAAGGGCGAGTGCGATGAAAACGTGCTTATAAGAGCTCTAGAGGCGATTGGATATCAAGCCTCTGTGATAGAGCGGCTTGCAAGCGTTGAGCAACAGCAGCGAAGGCAACAGCAACACGAGCAGGCAGAACAAAGGCACTACCATAGTTTACTTAAGCGCTGTGTACTGGCTTTTAGCTTAGCTATACCGCTGATGTTTTATTCATTGTTTGTTGGCGATATGAGTATTACGAGCAATGTTCAGCGCGTGCTTTGGTCTTTGGTGGCAGTACTTAGTTTGATGGTGATGTGGGTGTCGGCTCGACACTTTTATCTTGCGGCATGGCAGGCTTTGCTCAAACGCAGTGCAAGCATGGATAGCCTTATTAGTTTGGGAACGGGCGCTGCGTTTTTATATTCGCTATTGGTTTTAGTCGTGCCGAGTTTGTTTCCTGTAGAAGCTCGGTATGTGTATTTCGAAGCGAGTTTGATGATCGTCGCCTTGGTGAATCTAGGTTTGGCTTTGGAGGCAAAAGCCCGAGGCCGAACTAGCCAAGCAATCAAGCGTTTGTTGGATCTGCAGGTTAAAAGTGCTCGAATAATTAAAGGTGAGCAAGAATTTGATGTGGCGCTTGAGCAGGTTCAGCTTGGCGATGTATTGCGTATACGACCTGGAGAGCAAATACCGGTTGATGCGCAGGTACTTGAAGGGCAGAGTCGAGTCGATGAAGCCATGTTAAGTGGAGAGCCCAGCCCTGTCCTTAAACTTAAAGGCGATCACGTTTCAGCAGGCACGTTTAATAAAAACGGTAGTTTAATTGTGCAGGCATCCGCCATTGGTCAAGATACTGCTTTGGCGCAAATCATTAGAATGGTCAGGCAAGCCCAAAATACGAAGTTACCTATCGCCCGTTTAGCTGATTCTATCTCTGCTTATTTTGTACCTGTGGTTGTGAGCATTGCCTTAATCAGTGGCTGTTTATGGCTGTATTTTGGTGCAGAGCAAGCCTACTCCTTAGCTTTGGTAACAACCGTATCCGTACTTATTATTGCTTGCCCTTGCGCCTTAGGTTTGGCTACGCCTATTTCAGTAATGGTTGGCGTTGCTAAAGCGGCTGAATTTGGTGTGCTTATTCGCAATGGTCAAGCACTGCAAAAAACAGCCGACATAGATGCCGTTATCTTTGATAAAACCGGTACTTTAACCCTCGGTAAACCCTGCGTGAGTGACATTATTAGTTTGCTGGATCATCGGGGCGATGAGCAAAGCGCTAAAAACACTGAGCTAGGTACTGAAGAAAAAAGCGAAACGGAAAATAGGCTTAATGATAAAGGTCATTCTATTATCAGCGAAAACGAGCTGCTTTCGATTGCGGCTGCATTAGAACTGGGCTCGGAGCATCGTTTAGCAGAGGCCATCGTCGAACATGCTCAAGCTTTAAATCTTGATATAAATGGGTTTACTGTCACAGATTTTCAGGCTCATACCGGTTTAGGTGTAGAGGCTTGTATCAACGCTTCTGATGAGTCTAGTCTTCACTTGGCAAGTGCTGGTTCTAATGCCTTAACCCGGCGCTCAGGTCGTTTTTATTTGGGAAACTGGGCTTTGCTCGAGCAGGTGGGTATAGATCTTAATTCAGATACGGCTTTGCGTGTTAAAGCCCTAGCCAGTGGCTTAGCCGAACAGGCCAAAACCCCTATGTATCTAACCAATAAGCAACACCTACTTGGCCTGATAGCCGTGGCTGATCCGGTGAAAGAAGAGGCAGATTTAGTAATAAGTAATTTGAAAGAACAAGGCGTACAAGTGCATGTTGTCAGTGGCGATAATCGGCATACGGTTAAGGCCTTGGTGTCTAAGTTAAAGTTAGAGAAATACTGTGCCGAAGCGTTACCAGCCGATAAAGTCACTTATATAAAAAAATTACAAAGGCAAGGGGTTAAGGTTCTTATGGTGGGGGATGGTATTAACGATGCCCCCGCTCTAGCCGAAGCGGATGTGGGTATGGCTATTGGCAAAGGTACCGATATTGCAATTGAAAGTGCTGATATTGTTTTAATGCGAGATTCTTTATTGGCTGTGATAGATGCGATTACCGTTAGTAAAGTCTGTTTAAAAAACATCAAACAAAATTTATGGGGAGCCTTTATTTATAATAGTTTGGGTATTCCTATCGCGGCGGGTATTTTGTATCCGTTTTGGGGGATGCTGTTAAATCCTATGTTTGCAGGAGCAGCGATGGCGCTGTCGTCGGTGACCGTGGTGTCGAATGCTAATCGATTAAGGTTTTTAAAGCATCATTGATATGAGTATTATAAAAAATCAAATGTGTTGCTACTTTAGTTGTGGTGTGTTGGTTAAACGTAATGACTTAGTTTGTGTTTTTTTGTGAACTTTACCCTAGTATAAATGTTGGTAGGTGTGGCTTTGTGTTTTTAAATGAGATCAAGTTGGCGCTTTTGCTTTCTGTTTTTCGATTGGTTCACACTGTTTAATGTATTTTAATTGTTTGTCTTTTGTTTTTTATTCGGTTTGGTTACTGTACGCATGCTTTAGCGAGGGACGCAAAGCGTAGCTGGATTATTCGAGTAGCAGTGGATGTTATACTGAGTTTTTAAACTTATAGAAGAGCTAGAATAATTAATAATAATGTGTTCTGAATAACACTGTATCTTGTTTTTGAAAGCCCGCTTTTTTAGCCGCCATTGGCGGCTCCCTCTCTTTAGCGTTTACATTATTTTTTTAGTGATAATGGCTAAGTCTATCTGTATTAATTGATTTATGCAGTCAGCAGTTTTTGTTTTTTTTCTTGCTTTTTTGTTTAGTCGTTAGATTCAGTATAAATTGGCTTTTAAGCGTGTTCGTTAAATTGACGTGACGTTTTTAGGCGAGGCTTTTTTTATCCGCCGCAACCACCACAGCATACGCCCGATTTCTCAGGAACGAACTTACCTTTGCTGATAATAAATTCGATAGCTTGCTCTATATTCATACCTTCTGTTGAGCATGAAGCGAACGTCGCCTCAGACCCAAATTCACTGGTGATGGCTTGTTTGAGCTCGGCTACGCTGTAGTTTTTACCACTTTGTTTGATTATATCTAGAATGTCATGTACGTGTTGGCTCATACAGCCCTCTGTTAACTGTTTATGGGGAAGATTGATATTGGATCACGCTTGCACATATATCAATTTGAGGGTGATCAAGCTTAGTGTTGGCTTTTGTAGCACTACTCTGGAGATTGAGTGTTGAATTGAGTACGGAAGTGCAAGGCTTGGCTTGTATTGATATAAAGACAGTTAGGCCTTTCATAGACGGTGCTTCCAAGTTATCAGTATCTGCAACTTTCAAGGCGCTCATCCAATTAAAGGGGAGCTCAGTTCATTGGAGGCATGCCTAACTTGGGAATCTACTGATGTGCTTAGAGCTCAAACAGTGTGGGGGGGGGCTTGTTATCGTATGTAAGCTAGATTCATTATTGCTGAGCCGCTGATAAAAGGTAGTCTCTAAGCCAAAGGCGGAGCATAGACTCAGCCTTCCTTCTTGTTATGATAGTACGGAATTTAGCTGTTATTGGGCTAATAGTTTCTTCGTTAGCCAAAGGCTCATCCCCTTTAATAATAAGAATGAGAAATACGGTGTTTTATATTCCATTTGATGTACTTGAATTTACGATATTACCCTTGCTATCAGCACAACTGCTTTTATTGGTATTGCTTTATTTTTCTGTTTTTTGCCGTCATATTTTAACTGGGTTTTATTTACACGCGATTTTTTTATTGACGTTTTCACTCTACTTAGTTGGGCAGTTCTTGCAGTTTTATACCGATATGGAAAATGGAATTTATATCCTTTTCTTGCGTGGTATGTTGTTTTTTGGTTTAGGCATGCCCGCTGTACTGATTGTGCTGTTTAGAATGAGCTCCATTAATTTGGCCTTGTGGACCAAAGTTGCACTTTATGTGGTTTCTAGTGTGTCTTTTTTGTGCATTCTCGCAATCCAAGATGTTGTTAATTATAACTACTTGTTTAGTTTAAATTTTGTCCAATTTATCCCTTTTCAGCTTAGCAATAATGATGCATTGATCTTGATTAGCACGCATATGGCCTTACTTTTGCTACCACTTTCTATTTTGTTGTGGCGAGAGTGGTGGCAAGAATGCAGGCCTATGAATGTTGCATTTTTGCTTGGAACTATGGCAGTGCCTATTGCGCAATTAGTTTCACATCATTTAGTAAATAGTTATTGGTTGATTTATGTTGCTGCTGTTTTTACAGCTGCGTGCTGGGTGTGGGCTGTGTATTACGATGTGCATCGAACACGCGGTGAAGCTGATGCGATAAAAGATGAGTTGTTATGGATGCTGCGTAACGGAGCTTACAGTGGTCAAGCCGATGAGCTGAATGAGTTGTGGTTGCGTTTAGCTAAGTCATCCGATGGTGATATTCTGCGCTATAAGCTACAGGTTCGTGAGCTGTTGTCGCGTCTCACTGAGCTCAGTATCGATGCGGGGGCCGATAGTAGACAGATGTTTGAGCGAGCGCTTGCTAGCACTGAAGCGATTAGCAAAAGCGTAAGTACGGAAGAGGTACAGGGCATAGCCACCCGAGAAACGGTCGCTTTAAGTGGCTTAATTGCAGACTTGCCTCGTCAGCGTCGTTTACAGGCAGTGGAGAAGGCCCGTTCTTATATGGCAGAGCACTTTAGCCAAATCACCGATAATAAACTTGTTGCCAAGCACTGTGGGGTTAGTCAGGGCTACTTGATGCGCCACTTTAAAGAGCTTACTGGGCAAACCTTAAATCAGTATCTAACTGAGTTACGGGTTAAAGAGGCCAAGCGCCTGCTTGTCTTTAAAACGGTGACAGAAACCGCGTTTGAAGTGGGCTTTAATAATAGTAACTACTTTAGCACTGTCTTTAAAAAAGTGACTGGCCAAACGCCAGGGCAGTATAAGCAGAGTTTATCTACTTGACTCTCAACTAAAATACTAGTGGTGGTCTCTATAAGTAATTGATTTTAATGGGGAAACAGGATTTTTAAGATTTCGGTTAGGATAGTGAAGGCATTAAGCACACTTGTATATAAAACTGGATAAAGCTGCTGGAAAAAAACTTTTAGCGGCATTTAACCGAGCCTAGAAATAGGCTAATTCAGAGAGTGTGAATGTTGAACTATGGTTGTAAATTGGATGATCCGTCTTCTTCGTCTGTCACTACATATCCAGCGATTTCCGGTATTTTTCACGGGCCTATCTGCGTTAATGTGCATGGCTATACACGCGGAGCCTACTTATAACAAGACAAGTTACAAGCCCCAATTCTCCACCGCTGGTTTTTATGAACTGGAGGACGGCGTACGTCAAGCCCATAGCCTTAATCCTGTTTGGCGTTTTTATAAGGGCGATGTTAATGGTGCTGAGAGCCTAGGTTTTGATGATAAACAGTGGCAGCTTGTTACATTACCCCACGGTATAGAATATTTACCTGTTAATGCCAGTGGCGGTGTTAATTACCAAGGTGTGACGTGGTATAGAAAAGACTTAGTTATTCCTTCTTCTTTTAAAAATAAGAAATTATTTCTGCATTTTGAAGGAATTATGGGTAAGTCAGAAATTTATGTAAACGGAGCTTTAGTCAAGCAGCATTTTGGTGGCTACTTACCTGCGATTGTTGATATCACTCATCTTGTGCTTGCAGGGAAAGATGCTCTAATAGCGGTAAAGGCAGATAACAGTGACGATACAAGCTTTCCTCCTGGTAAGCCTCAGGCAGGCTTGGATTTCACTTTTTTTGGTGGTATTTACCGGGATGCTTGGTTAGTGAGTCATGAAACGACCTATATCACTGATGCCAATTATAGGGATATTAGCGCAGGTGGCGGTTTATTTGTTAGCTACGCTCAGGTATCAAAGAAAAGTGCTCACGTTTTACTGAAGGCTCATATACAGCACGAAAGTACGACAGATTTTGAGGGCCAAATAGAGTACAGGCTAATATCCAAAAGTGGACAAAATGTAGCGCAAGGACGCGCTGATTTGGCTATTAAAGCCGGTTTAGATTTTACATCTGAGCTTCAATTAGAGCTTAAAGAGCCTAAGCTGTGGTCGCCTCAGTCACCTTATTTATACGATCTAGAGGTGCGAATAAAAAATAAAAATAACACAGTCGTGGACGGCTATAAGCGTCGTATAGGTGTTCGATCAATTGAATTTAAGGGCTATGAAAATCAAGGTTTTTGGTTGAATGGCAAGCCTTATGGACGCCCCTTGATTGGTGCCAATCGCCATCAGGATTTTGCAGTACTTGGTCATGCATTGCCAAACGCTTTTCATTGGCGAGATGCCAAAAAATTAAAAGACGCAGGCTTTGATGTCATTCGCAGTGCTCACTTTACTCAAGACCCCGCTTTTATGGATGCCGCCGATGAGTTGGGTTTGTTTGTCATTAATACAACACCAGGTTGGCAGTTTTGGAATGAAGATCCGATATTTGAAGAACGTGTATATGCTGATATCAAAAACATGATTCGGCGGGATCGCAATCACAGTTCGGTGTTTTTGTGGGAGCCGATTTTGAATGAAACATGGTATCCCGAGCATTTTGCTAAAAATGTGCTGGCTTTGGTTGAACAAGAACAACCAGGTTCTTATGCCGTATCGGATGCTCACGCAAAAGGTGGGGATTTATTTAGTATTCAATATGGCGCAGCGCCGGAAGCAGATAAGGTGGATGCCAGGGTAAGTTATTTTACTCGCGAGTGGGGTGACTGGGTGGATGATTGGAATGCCCAAAACTCCTTTAGTCGTATTAACAGAGCATGGGGAGAGGCCCCCATGTTGCACCAAGCACGCTGGTATAACTCCATTATTGACAGTATTTGGGGCGCTGTTGATGATTCTAAGGGGGGGTATTTTGGTGGGGCCTTGTGGCATCCTTTTGATCATCAACGTGGTTATCATCCAGACCCTTTTCAGGGTGGTGCGATGGATAGTTTTCGTCAGCCGAAGCTCTCGTATGCGATGTTTCAGTCTCAACGTCCACGTAAGTTTAATGCCGATGCCTTAAGTGATACGGGGCCTTATGTTTTTATCGCACATGAATTAACACCGTTTTCTCCTGTTGATGTTGACGTTTATTCAAACTGTGATGAGGTTAGTTTGCAGGCCCATAAAGGCGGAAAGATAATACGTCAATCAACCAAGCAGGTCGGGTATCGTCACCCTAAAGCGATACTTAGCTTTAGAGATATGTTCGACTTTAATGATATGCATAGACTTGGGCATGCTCTTACTCCAAGAGATGCCTTCTTATTTGCTCGCTGTTTTATTGATGGCAAGGAGGTGGCAGAGCACAAAAAATACAGCGCACTTAGGCCTACTCAGTTACAACTTCGTTTGGATAATGAGGGTGTGGATTTAATCGCCGATGGTAGTGACAAAGTTGTTGTTGTCGCTGAAATGGTTGATAAGGATGGTGTTGTTAAGCGTTTTGATCGCCATAGTGTGCACTTTAGTATAGAAGGTGAGGGGCGTTTAATTACTGGTGAAGGTCTTAATTTAAACCCTAAAAAAATAGAGTGGGGTTCTGCCCCGATTATTGTTGAGGCAACGGATAGAGCTGGAAAAATCACTGTGCATGCGAGGGCTCAATTTTCTGGTGAGCATCAACCACTATCGGCATCACTGACGTTTTTGTCGATTAAAAATAAGCAAAAGAGTTTGTATGATCAGTTTTCTACGACACCTCCCCATGCTTTTAGCCAACAAGCATTAAAGGGGGAAAAAAATGCTTCTACTAAGCAAGTAGAAAAACTTAAGGCCGAGCTATTGTATTTAAAAAGGCAGCTTGCAGAGCAAGAGCGCTTGAAGACTGAGACCTTACAGAAGCAATTTGAGAGTTCTCATTGATAGAAGTTGAGCTGGGCTCATTGTGCAATTCGTCTTTAGTCGGCTCTCATTTTGATGGCGTTTCAAAATGAGAGCCGACTAAGCTGTCGTTGCTTGCTACTTAAGTCCCGCTAAATGCCCGACTTTAACCAATATGAGTGCGCCTTCTTGTTCTGTGAACGGTGTGTGTGTGCTCATATGTGGGCTGCGTAACCAGCTGCCTTTAGGGTAGCTGCCATATTCATCTTTAA
Organism: Agaribacterium sp. ZY112; assembly: GCF_041346925.1. Lineage (NCBI taxonomy): Bacteria > Pseudomonadati > Pseudomonadota > Gammaproteobacteria > Cellvibrionales > Cellvibrionaceae > Agaribacterium > Agaribacterium sp. ZY112. Next base: position 2,309,419 of record NZ_CP166840.1, read on the forward strand.
ATACGCCGTCTAAAACAAGAATCTCTTCGCCGCCCCAATGCGTATGGGTTTGGAATTGGGTAAAGGGGGCCCATTTAACCAGGGCAACGCTTTCTGTGTTGTGCTGGTGAAGTGGCATTACCTGTAGGCCTTCAACAAGGCCGGCTCTCCATCCGTTTGTATGGGTATTTATATTAACCCGCAGTCTATCGTCAGTTGCAAATTGCTGTAGTTTTACAAAAATAATTGCGCCATTTTCGCCGACTTTAGGGCTGTGCTTAGTACCTATGGGGTTGCGTACATAGCTACCCGCTGGGTATTCGCCATGTTCATCAGCAAAGGCGCCCTCAAGCACATAAAACTCCTCACCACCACTGTGTACATGTTCTGAAAAATAGCTATTTGCTTGGTATCTAACTAGTGAAGTGGCTCTTGCTGATTCGTTACCAATACGATCAAGCATCATTCTTTCTACGCCTTTAATGGGGGAGGCTACCCACTGATACTGCTCTGGAGTAATGAGCACTTGTTTATTAAAGTCGGCATTTATTCGCAGTTCTTTGGCTTTTTCAAGAGGGACTTGTTTACTCATGTTTTTACCTTTTTAAATGAGCGCCTAGCTAGAAGCTGGCGCTTATTTATTTTTAATTAATTACGTCCGGCCATAACGCCGCCATCGACATCCCAGTTGGCGCCAGTGACCCAAGCTGCATCATCAGAAAGTAAGAAATCAACCACACTGCTTATATCTTGAGTTTGACCAATACGCCCAATGGGGTGGAAGTCGTTAAAACCGGCCAGCGTGGTTTCGATTTCAGTCTCTTTAATAAACGACTTGTATACCGTTGTTAACACAACGGCAGGTGAGACAGCATTCACTCTAATATTGGCATCGGCCAGTTCCATAGCTAGGTGTTGTGTTAATGAGTGTAAGCCTGCTTTGGCCATGGAATACGCCGATGATGGGGTCGCTTTTACGGCTTGTTTAGCCCACATTGAGCCTATATTGACGATACTGCCAAGCTTATGCTTTGTCATGTTTTTTGCGACAGCTTGTGTGATAAAAAATAGAGCCTCGTTTAAGTCTAGATACGCTCGGTAATCCTGCTTGGTGTGTTCTAAAAAGGAGGTGGGTTTGAAATAACCGGCGGCATTTACTAAGTAGCTAATATGCCTATCAAGCTTTGAGATTATGCTAATAAAACCTGTAACGGCGGATTCGTCATAGAGGTCGACGGAGTGAGTTTCTATCTTTACGTCACTATTGGCTTGAATATCTTGGCGTGCTAAGTCGAGTGCCTTTTGCTCTCTTGCAACTAGAATGAGGTCGATATTACGTGCGGCTAAACGCCTTGCGGTATCTAAGCCTATGCCTTTAGAGCCGCCAATAATTAATGCTGTTTGCTTGTTCATGTTTACTTCCTTTTTAGTTGGCTATCTACCTATAGATAGATTTTTGGTTTGTATAACTATCTACCCATAGGTAGATTCTTGTTTAGATGCTATAAACGCCCTTAATAGGGCTGTGATTTAGTTAGTGCTAACTGTGAGCTAGCGGCTTTTGGTTCTTAGTTTGTCTTTGTTTTTGTCTTTGGGGGATGCGCTTGAACTAATAACTTCTTAGCCCAGTTCCGCAAGTAGGTGCTTGATAAGAGCTTCTAGGTGCTTTGGGTCTTTTTGGGTGCGCGCAATCAGCATACCGCCTTCAAGTAGGGCCAAATACTGAGCCGCAGTTTGCTCAATATTGAGTGTACTCTTAAGTTCTTGGCTTTTTACGCCTTGCTCTAAACAGCGCTTAATCCATGTTTCGACATACTCAAAAAACGCATTTACTTTACTGTTGACGCTCTCAGGCAAGCCCGCCATATCGCTAGCAAGCATGCCACACATGCAAAAGCGCCCATCTTTTAGCGGGCTGATATAACACTGGCCTAGGGCTTCTAGCTTTTCTTTGCTGCTAGCTCGGTTCTGTTCAATTTCTATTAGTGTGTGTTCAAAGCTTGCTTGATAGCGCTCTATCAAGGCTTGGGCAAGATCATGTTTGGTGGGGAAATAGTAGTGAATGCTGGATGTCTTAACCCCGACTTGTGCTTGCAGATCTTTGTAGCTAAAGGCATTAAAGCCGTTAAGCTGAGTGAAGCGCTCGGCGGAATCTAGGATCTTGTGGGCTGTTTGGTTAAGTTCAAGCATCTTTGGCTGTAAGTGGTTATCTACCTTTTAGTAGATAGTATTGTTTTGTATCTACCTTAGTCAAGTGGCATCTACAAAAAAAGCCTGAGTTTTAGTCAGGCTAAAGACAGGGGTTGTTCATGGCACGGCTAACAAACCCTGTTTATTTATTGTTATGGTTTATTGAGCGTTATCTTGCATATCAATAATATCTTGGAAGAACTGCCACTGAAGCTCACTCCAGTTGATGTCTTGGTTAAGAGATGGGGTTACGCTATCTGGTGCGGAGCCTGGCCAGTAGTGGCCACCATCATTGATACGGTAGTGCACAACGGGGAAGCCTTCGTCGCAGTTTTGGTATTCGACTTTGGTGACGGTGCTTGTATCTGCTGTGTTGATATCCTCAAGCTCTGTTTCAACTGGAGTTAAGTCACAGCCGTTGTGTGCCGCATAATACGTGCTGGTTTCTATCGCACTCATGCGAACATCATCACCTGTATAGGCGAAAGTGTCGTCGATCGTACCCATTGAATGAATCATTGGCATTTTTTCAGTGAGGGGGCAGGCATCTACTTCTGGTCTTAATTGCGGAGCAATATTAATAGCGGCACCTGCAAATAGCTCAGGTACTTGGCAGGTGAGGCTTGAAACAAAAAAACCGCCGTTTGAATTACCCGTTATAAAGATTTTATTCTCGTCGACGTTATATAAATCGATGGCTTGCTCAACAATGGCTTCGACATAGGCAACATCGTGAAAATCTGTTGGTTCTATACCTAAGAAACCATGCCAATAACGGGTACCATCAGGGGCTGCTAAGCTGTGAGGGTAGATGACTACTGGGCCGTATTCATCACTTATCTGATTGAGTTGGGTGTTTGCACGCGCGCCATTAGCTGTGCTGTTTGCACCGTGGAACATTAATACGAGAGGTCGTTTTTCTCCCGAATCATAGCCTTCCGGTAGATGGGCGAGATAGACACGTTCATTGCCTTCAATACTTAGGTGCACAACTTTATCGTGATTAGGAATATCCGTAGGGCCTGATTGGGGGCCTTCTCCTGTGGTGGGGCCAATAGCGGTGAATTGCACCCAGTCAGCATTCCACTGCCACTCACTACCGTAGCTTTCGATTCTAACCGTGCGTTCACCGGCGTAAATTTCGAGTTCATCACTTACTAATTGGACTTCATAGCTGTTCCAGTCACCGGTCGACTCGAGGCTAGCAGAGCCGATAATATAGCCATCAACATAGATACGGATATTTTTGTTATCAGCATCAGGTACGGCCGCGCGGAGCTCTAAGCGGTAGGTGGCATCTTCTGGAAATGTCACTTGGTACTCGCCCCAATCTTGGTTTTGGTTCCAATTAATACCGCCAAAATTGTTGTTATTAAAGGCTTGAAAGCCCGCATAGAAGTTATCGTCATCAAAGTTTAGGCCGCCGGTTGTTTCAAACTCTTCTAGCTCAATCATGATTGGCGATGGCGATGGCGATGGCGATGGCGATGGCGATGGCGATGGCGATGGCGATGGCGATGGCGATGGCGATGGCAATAAGTTAGGAGAAGGTGCTACTGAGGGGGACGCCTGTGGCGAGGGTGAGTTCGTTACACTTGGCTTGCCCGATGAGTCGTCACCCCCGCAGGCTGTTAATGAGAGAGCGAACACTGCGGGCAGTATTTTATTTATTGGGTTCATGCTACTTAGTCCGTTTTCTTTTGAATGAGCCCTAGCTGTTTGTTGTAACTCGTATCTTGTGGAGTTACACATGATTGGCTAGGAGGCCAAACCATAAGAAAAGTGTTTTTTTGAGTCTTATTTGTTTCTATTTCTTCCTATCTGTTTTCTATATTGTGTTGTTTTTGTGCTTTGTGGGTGTTTTTTGGTCTTTTCTTAGGGCTAGGCTAGGCACAGACTTATCTTGAGTCTTAGAGATGAGCCAAAGTTTACAGCTTGATTCCGTTATACTGCGGCCTCGAAAAATGCGGTAAAGACAGTGGTATGAGTGATATGCAAGGTACGGTTAAAAAACTTCGGAGCAGTTTAGATGAGGCTCAACAGGTTGTTTATCAATTACCTGTGGGGGATGCCTTATTGGATCTGAACCCTTTGATCGGTAAAAGTATTAGGCTGACGTATACCGGAAATATTGAGTGCCTAAACTGCGCCAAGCCAACTAAGAAAAGCTACTCTCAGGGGCATTGCTATGTTTGTATGAAAAAGCTGGCCAGTTGTGACATGTGTATTATGAAGCCAGAAACTTGTCATTATGCACAGGGCACTTGTCGAGAACCAAGCTGGGGTGAGGCCAATTGTTTTGTTCCCCACTATGTCTATTTATCGAACACATCAGGCATAAAAGTTGGCATCACTCGCCACACCCAGTTGCCTACGCGTTGGATAGACCAAGGCGCTACTCAGGGTTTGCCTATTTTTAAAGTGAAGTCACGTTATATCTCAGGGCTTGTTGAAATAGCTTTGGCTAAATTGGTGGCTGACAAAACACACTGGCAGGCCATGCTTAAGGGGAATAATGAGGCTATCGATCTAAATGAAAAAGCGCATGAGTTGATTGCCCAGATCGAAGCTGCCTTGGTCGACATTATCAGTGTGCATGGTGATGATGCGATAGAGCGGCTCGAGTTGCCTATTCAAGAGATTCACTATCCCGTCACAGAGTTTCCAAATAAGGTGAAGTCTTACAATTTGGATAAAGTACCTGAAATTAATGACGTGCTGATAGGCATTAAAGGCCAATACCTCATTTTTGAAAACGGAGTGATTAACATTCGAAAATACACGTCGTATGAGCTTATTGTTGAAGTCTAAAGCTCTCTTTCAGGCTTAGCTTTTATGAATCACCCAAGTTCTTCGCAAGCTCATAGTAAAAGCAATCTTCAAACTAACTTGCCTGCAAGGTGTGTTGTAGAGGGGATGATACTGAGTCGCCATGTGCGAGAACGCGGTGCCAAGCTCTATCTTGAATTTTGGCTGCAGACGCAAAACGGCCCTTGCAAAGTACTGAGCACCTTGCAGAAAGACTTGTTTTTTATTCGGCAATTGGATCAAAAGCGAGCAGAAGCAGCATTAAATCAAGCCGGTCTTGCCTTTGAGTCTCGAGAGCTTGAGCTTAAGAGTTTTGAGCAAGAAGCGATGAGCGCTTTGTATTTTACTACGACAAAGTTGTGTTATCGCGCGCGAGAAGCACTTGAGGCTCAAGGTCTGCTGCTATTCGAGAGTGATATCCGTCTACTCGATCGCTTTTTAATGGAGCGTTTTATCTATGGTTCTATGAAGGCCGAGGGGAGGGTGCTTAATGGTAAACGGTATTTGGAGCTAGTGGATGCTCGCTGTTCACCTTCATCTTATACCCCTCATTTTCGCAGTTTGAGTCTAGATATTGAGTGCAGTGAACAAGGGCAGTTGTTTTCTATTGGCCTAGCTGCTGCCAACTATCGCTGTGTGCTTATGATTGGTGAGTCCGAGGCCGATGCGCCAGAATGGATAACGTGGCTTGATAACGAAAAACAACTGCTGTTGCAGCTGGTTCATAAAGTACAAGCCTATGACCCTGATTTAATCTTGGGTTGGAACGTCATTAATTTTGACATGCGTTTATTGCATAAGCGTGCAGAGCATCATCGAATGAAGCTGCGCCTAGGTCGTGATGGGGAACCGATGCACCTACGTGAGCGACGTGACGATGCTCGCCAAGTCTTTGTCACCATTCACGGCCGTGTGGTCATTGATGGCATTGATGCACTTAAGTCGGCAAGCTATCACTTTGATAGCTTTAGTCTTGAGTTTGTAGCTCAGCAGTTACTGGGCAAGGGCAAGTTAAGTGAAGATGTTGATGATCGCTTGGCCGAAATTGAGCACGATTTTATCCACAATAAAATTAAGCTTGCCCGCTATAACCTACAAGATTGTGAATTAGTATTAGAGATATTAGAGCACTGTGATTTACTTAATTATTTAAGTTTGCGCAGCCAGCTAACCGGTTTGGAGTTACAGCGTATAGGTGGATCGGTTGCGGCGTTTATTAACGTCTATCTGCCTAAATTGCATCGCGCTGGATATATATCACCTAATCGTCCTGAAGGTGGTGGTTTAGCAAGCCCTGGTGGTTACGTGATGGACAGCAAGCCCGGTCTTTACCGTAATGTGCTTGTTCTCGATTTTAAAAGCCTGTATCCAAGTATTATTCGTACTTTTTTAATTGACCCTCTTGGTTTGGTCGAGGGCCTAAAAAAGCCTGAAGAAGCTGTGCCTGGCTTTAAAGGGGCGTTTTTCAGCCGTGACTTACATTTTCTTCCAGCCATTATTGAACAATTATGGCAAGCCCGCGATGAAGCGAAGCGAATCAATGATGCTGCTCGTTCGCAGGCCATTAAGATTCTGATGAATAGTTTTTATGGGGTGCTTGGTTCAGGCGGCTGCCCTTTTTACGATACGCGTCTGGCAAGCTCTATCACTATGCGCGGTCAAGCTATTATGCAAGAGACGGCTAAGTGGATAGAAGCAGAAGGTTATGAGGTCATTTATGGTGATACGGATTCCACCTTTGTTTGGTTGCAGGGGGATTATGATCAAGAAAAATCAGCTAAAGTTGGGCTTAAGTTACAAGAAAAAATAAATCGCTTATGGCGTAAAAAATTAAAAGACGACTTTTCCCTAGATTGCGCTTTAGAGTTAGAGTTTGAAACCTATTTTAGCCAATTTTTAATGCCAACAATTCGCGGTTCGAGCCAGGGGTCCAAAAAGCGCTATGCTGGTATTAAGCAAGGACCCAATGGTGAAGAATTAGTTTTTAAAGGCTTAGAAACAGTTCGATCGGATTGGACGCAATTGGCAAAGGACTTTCAAACTCAGCTTTATACACTGGTGTTCTCGGGACAAGATGTAGAGGCCTATGTACGCCAGAGTATAGGTGACACTTTGGCGGGTAAGAACGATGCAAAACTAGTCTATCGCAAACGTCTTCGTCGACGTTTAGATCATTATGTGCTTAGCTCACCACCGCAAGTGAAAGCCGCTCGCTATGCGGATCAACTCAATCAGGCTGCTGGCCACAAGTTGCGCTATCAGAACAAAGGTTGGATCAGTTACGTGCAAACCGTAAACGGCCCTCAGGCCTTAGAGCATCAACAAGGCCTTATTGATTATCAGCACTACATCGATAAACAACTACGACCTGTTGCTGACGGCATCTTGCCTTTTATTGGTTTGAGTTTTGATGAACTAGCTGAAGCCCAATTGGGTTTGTTTTAGTACGTGGGCTAGAAGTGAGGGGGTAAAATTATGCTTAAGGGTATATCGACACAGGTTTATTTTTATGGATGTGCCTCCTGGCGACAGCTTTTGATTTCGGTTAAATAATCTTTTTATTTGATTGGTTATTTGTTGAAATATGGCGTGATAAAAAACCCATTTTGTTTTTTTTACCTGTAGTATTCTTTTCGGCTCAGAGGGTTCTGGGCTTTGTCGTCAATTATGTTTTTCAATAAAAGGATTTAGTATGAATATTATATGTAAAGTAGGGTCGGTAATGATGATGTCTGTTTTAAGTGTGTCAGCACTTGCCGCAACGGAAACGTTTACTAATCCTACCGTGTGGGCTATTGATTCCTCAAATAATAATACCGTTATCGCTGGCCTTTTCCCTCAAACTGATATCGTTCACAAGTTTTGTCGTGATGAGGGTTACAATAAAGCCACTTTTACAGGGATGCAGACAAAATTCTCCGATAAAGCTGGTTTTGGTAATGTTGCAACTCAAGTGATTCGTAATGAATTTTACTCGACGCGTATTACTCATGGTATGCCTTACTCTTTTCCTGTGGTAACTAAAATAAAATGTATTGACTAGTGATGTTTTTGAGGGGGCTTAAAACTATGCCCTCTCTTTAATTTACCTTGTTATGATTGTCTGTTAGTGTGGGTTCTAGGCTTTTTATATTGTTTAAACACTCTAGCTCGCTTTATTTACTGTGGCTGTGAAGTTTATTTATTCTTGTATTCTAAACCACGGTGCGACCGACACTGTACTGCACCGGCCGCACAGTTATCTTAACTACTTTGCAACATGTTTTCTCCAGCCTCCACTTCCATTGTGTAGCTGCTTTCCACCTTTAGGTTGTAGTTTGTTGATAAGATAGTATCGACATAAATCCACTCTGTTTGTGTTTTGTCTTCTGTAAAGGTCATAACTGCAAAACCTCGGTCATACATATTGTTGTAATGCAGGTCATCGATAAGTAGGTTTAGACCTTGAGATAATCCTGAGGCTGCCTCTTCGTCAAGGTCGAGGTAGTCTTCAAGACCGGGCGAGCTTACGGATGCAACCGCGTATTCGACGCCGACAGCCTCTCCATCTTGGTTTTTAAGGTTGTTTGCCCAAGCGTTATGGGTGTCACCTGCAATCACTACGAGGTTTTTATTAAGAGCGTTTGTCGTTGCATAAATGACTTCTCGCTCATACTGATATCCATCCCAAGCATCTAAGTTGTAGGGCGCTGCAGCGTTAAGGCGCGCAAGCTCTAAATCGCTTAGGCTGGGGTCGTTGTTAAGCATACGAGCTTTAATGGAAGACAGCTCCGTTAACAGTTCACTGGTATCGTTATTACCAAGTTGAAGCAGTAGCTCTAAAGGTAAATTCATTTTCCCCATCAATACTTGCTGGCCGAGAACCTGCCATGTCGCGCTTGATGAGCTGAGTTCCGTTTGCAGCCACTGTAGCTGCTCGGCACCAAGCATGGTGCGATTGTCATCCGCAACGGCTGCGGCAAAGCTGGTGCTATTAAAGCTGCCGTCACTGTTAAAGAAGCTTGAATCTGTATAGCTCAGTTGTTTGGATCTTCCGCTTAGACGCGTATCTAGCATCATTAAGTTCACTAATGAACCCCACTGAAAGCTTCTGTGAATGGTGCTGTTATCGCCACTGCTGGCTGGACGAATGGGCATCCACTCAAAATAGGCTTGCAGTGCATTGCGCTTGCGTTCACTAAAGTCACCTTCTGTTTCTGGGCTGTGATTTTCTGCACCGTCGATGTAAGTATCGTTTGCCACTTCGTGATCATCGGGGATAACGATCATGGGGACAACGGCATGCAGTGCGCTTAAGCCTAAATCGCTGCGGTAGAGCGCATAGCGCTTGCGGTAATCTTCAAGCGTTAATAGTTCGACATCATTATCCTTAGGCAACGCGCGACCTATGTTCTCGGCGTTTTCCGTGGCGTATTCACCCATGCGATATTCGTAAATGTAGTCACCTAAATGTATGGCGGCATCTAGGTCGAGCATGTTCACCGCTTCAGAGTAGGCATTAAAGTAGCCGGCGGTGTAGTTGGAGCATGAGAACAGGGCAAGCTTAACTTGGCTGACCTCGGTGTTTGTCTCTGGCAGTGTTTTGGTATGCCCTGTAATGGATGTCATACCGTTTGATTTGAAGCGGTAATAATAATCTGTGGCGGGGCTTAAATTAATGGCGTCGACTTTTAATGTGAAGTCGGAATCTTCAGACACCTTAGACTGGCCATTATGAGTGATGTTCATAAAATCCGGGTCGGTGGCAAGCTCATAGTTTACGGTTAAGCTGTGGTTTTTGTTCTCATCTTTAGGTTTTGCTCGTGTCCATAAAATGACTTTATCTGATTTTGGGTCACCGCTTGCAACGCCGTGAGTAAAACTCATGTCGATGGTTTTTTCATTGTCACCATCTAAATTACAGGCACTCAAGCCTCCCATTACCGTTACAGAGCCTAAACTCAAGGCTGAATACTTTAGCAAATCTCGGCGATTAATCTTGCTCATTGATGTTTCCCGTACCTTTTCACTACTAAAAAGGCTTAGGCTAGGGTACATATATGAAAGCGGGGTGACGGTTCTAAGACAGTTTTAATGCAGTGTGGGGCTGCTGACTCTGCCTAAACGTTCTATCTTCGACTCTCAATAATCGTGATTTAGGGCTGTGTTTTCTAGCCGTTTTAAAGGGTTAAGGCCTGTCGTCATTATTGAGTTTGTCGCACTGTTAAAATCTATGTATGAGTATATTTATAAGGTAATAGTTGAGTTTTATTGAGATGTGCATCATGAAATAGCATCTGAGTCTTGGCGTAAATTTAGTATATTTGTTAGCTTGAATTATGGCCGTCTATACAAAAGTTATTCTTAATAAATGTGATGCCTTGTTATTTCTTTTTTATACTTAAAAATTGACTTTTATTAAAAATCATAAGCTTTTGTGTTAATGGTTTTAATCTGTGGCTTGTTGTTGTCGTTTTGTGATGTTGGTCGCGCTTTAATTAACGACCTATTGTTTGGTTGAAGTTTTTTGGGGTTTTCCAATCCGTAGGTCTGATATGGAAACTCTTAATTACTATGAAACCGATTACAAAATATCTTTGTTGTTTGTGTTTGGCTGTGCTTTCTTTCCCTAGTTGGTCTTGGGATGGTGCGACCGATACTAATTCTTGGCAGCAATTAAGAACAAGTGTTCAATCAAAAAGAAGCCAGCTTCAGTCATTGCTTGATCGAGCCGAAGGTGAGGGCCTTGATGTTGCTCGAGCTCGGGTCTCATTAGAAACAATTGACTTGTTCTATAGCGTCACTGAATGGGATTTTAATAATCAAGATGTTCTACAAGAGTACACCGAGAAATGGCCGGTTAGTCAGGTCTATAGTGCTAATGACTATAAGAAGATTCCATTTGAACAGTTAGAGGACTGTTTAGAAATTGCAAACTATGCCATTAACGAATTAAACCGTCAGTTAAGTAATGAACTTCGATTTACTCGTTCTGTTGATCTTTATAGTGGTCACAAAATCATTGAAAATGGCAACTTCACTCAAGATGGAAAAGCCGTTTTTCCTTATAGTGTAATTGGCGGTATTAGCTCAGAGTATAATTCTTTCGGCGGTCATATGTCGTCGTATCACTATTTGAATCAATTACTAAGTAATCTGAATCCGGCAACATGGATAAAGAACCGCGCAGTAGAACGTGTTACTACTGCAAATCAGGATTTTCTTACGCCCTATGTTCAGTTCCATGGCCACGCAGGCGCGTTGCGTGATTGGATGTTGGATGGCCCGTATGACATCGTAGAGGCCTATAGTCCAAGGAAAATCTATAAAGGCGGTCGAAATTTTGTTAATTATGATATTAACAATCCCCATATACAGGGCTGGTTAAAAGCCTTAAATACAGTGATGGCGTCCTCCATTGCTGATGCTAACGACGCATCAAACGGTCCTCCAGTTATTCATATCTTGGCAAACGAACCTCATTTTTCTGTTAGAGAAAATGGCTGGCGTGTTGATGTGGGTGGTTTTACGGAGAACATGGAAAATGGGTTTCGTGAGTGGTTAAAAAATAAATATGGAACAATTGCTAATTTAAATAGAGCACACAGAACTAATTATTCAAGTTTTGACCAGTATAGCTTTAGCTTCCCTGTTGCTGAGTCGTTACAGGGTTCTCCTCAGTATTTTGAATTGATTAGTTACAACCTGGACCGTGTCAATCACTTCTTTACTACACAGGCGAATACGGTAAAAGGGCAGGACCCTTCCGCGCTGATGAATATTAAGTTATTGGGTGGTACTTTGGTGTCGAATATGGCTGGTGGTATTGACTTCGAATACCTGACCAATTTGATGGATGTTACTGGTTCGGACTTTGAATCCACGCCAGATTCAGCTGTTTTTGTTGGCAATTCGCCTGATCGTATCGCAACAGATAGTTGGTTGGCGAATTATTCTTTTTATTGGTCTATCGGCACTCAGTTTTTGGATTACACCAAAAGTTTAAAACCCAATGCGCCTCACTATAATTCTGAGTGGCATGGTTTTGATACGGGTGGTTGGCGAGACCTAGATATGAGTCGCGATTATGTGAATGCCTCTTTTTGGACGCATCACGCTCACGGCTTAGATTTTACGGAGGCTTGGGCTTGGCTTCGTGAAGAAGATGGCAAGTTAAAAGAGGCGGGTGCGATAGGGGGCTTATCGACACTCCCTGTCGCTCTGGATCAGTTTGGCAGAACCATGCGGGAAATTAATAATCATGCAGAGGCTGTTGCAGCCATTGCTGGGCAAGAGCGATTTGCTCATGTGTATTTGTCGAGAGATTCAGCGATTCAAACGAATCAGATGAATAAAGACGGTCAGATCGTTTACGAAGCGCTTAAGTTGCTTAACTATGACGTTGGGGTCGCGACAAAAAATAACATAAATGAACTTGATCCTGCTAAAGATTTTATTGTTATTCCGCCGACTGAGTTTTTGTCTTTGCAAGAGATTAACCGATTAAAAAGCTTTCAGAACTCAGGTGGAAGGCTCATTGCTTATGAGCGCTCTGGTGAGCCCTTTGCAATGAAGAATGAGCTTGGTATTAGTCGTTCGGCTTCAAATATCAGCCCTTATCGAAAATTGGCATTTAGCGGTAACCCTTTTGCCATGGCCGATGAGCTTGAGTCTCTAACAGAGGATCGCGCGCCTGCTCCGGTTATCCCTTATGAAACCTATAATGGTCAAAATTTAGCGCGTAGAGGTATTCTGATTAAGCAGGCCCTTAATGAGAGTACAGGTCATGTCGACATATTTTTGGTGAATGTATCGAAATACTATTTAACAGCTGACTTCAGTAAAACAGAGGAAGGTCAAAGCTGGGATTTCTTTGATCAAATTAATGGTGTTAATGCAGACCGGAAAGTGTTGATTAAACCTATGGGGGTTCACTTACTTAGAGCGACATCTGCAGATGGATCGAACTCCGGACCTTCGGATGGTGATTCAGTGAATGGCACTAACCTTGCGTTGAATAAGCCCGCAACTCAGTCAAGTAATTACAATAATAACTTTCCAGCGTCTAAGGCTGTAGATGGTCTTAGTACGGGTGATGCGGGTGATTTTAACCATACCCTTAGTGAAGCAAATCCGTGGTGGCAAGTCGACTTAGGGGCAGTATCGACTATTTCGACTATAGAAATTTATAACCGTACTAATTGTTGTTCCAATCGATTAAGCAATTTCCATGTTTTGGTTTCTGACGTGCCTTTTACTTCTACTAACTTAAATAGCTCTATGAATCAGGCTGGTGTTGGCAATTATCACGTGGCTGGTCAGGCGGGAAGTCCAAGTTCATTGAATATTAATCGAACGGGGCGTTATGTGCGTGTGCAACTTGCTGGAACAGGCATACTTAATATTGCTGAGGTGGTTGTTAACGGATCACAGAGCCAAGTTGTGCATATGAAAAAACGCAATGCCTCCTCTTTTGCAATGGATGGGCGCACAGGAGGGGCTAACAATCAGAATGTTCATTTGTGGTCAGCTTCGCTTGCGAACGTTAATCAAAACTGGAACGAAATTAATCGAGGTGGTGGTTACTTTTCTTATCAAAAGTTGAATACGAACTACTGCCTAGACGGCGGTAACGGTGGTGCTAATGGTCAGAATGTTATTCTGTGGACTTGCAGTGACAGCAATCAAAATCAGCACTGGCGCAAAGTAAGTGTTGGTGCAGACAGTTATCGATTGGAAAAACGCAATGCAGCAGGCTTCTCTATTGATGGAGGCAACTCAGGAGCCAGTGGGCAAAATGTGTATTTATGGGCAAGTAATGATAACAACCAAAACCAGCATTGGACGTTTTCGAACAGTGGATCAGGTTCAGGTGGATCTAACCCTAGCGTTAACCCTACGACGCTTACTATTCAAGCTGATAGCTTCAGAAATACAGGAGGTAGTTATGATGACGCCTCCTATGGAGGGCTTGGAATAGGGGTGAGTACAACGGGTGGTGCGATTCATTTTGTTAACGGTGGTGATTGGGCTGAATATGAAATCAATGTTCCTGCAAGTGGGCAGTATGAGGTGGTTTATTCTATATCAACCCCACTTGATGGAACTACCGTGCAAATGTCAGCAGGTAGTAGTTCGGTGACGACGAATGTGTCAAATAATGGCAGTTGGGAAAACTATGTTGAACTTGTGGCCTCCTCGAAAATCACGTTAAACGCAGGGATACAAACCATACGTTTACAAGCTGGTACAAATGACTGGCAGTGGAATATGAAGCAATTTACCTTACGTGTGCCGCTTTAATCATCATCAATAGTCTGACTTTTCTGTAGCCCTATTTACATAGGGCTTTTTTTTGACACGCACTTTAAATAGATTTCAGTGCTTAACCGTGTTTACTTATGTGAGTATGGTTAATGCGCTGAGACATACTTTTATTTGTTATACAAAACAGGGGGGCAAAAGATTCAACTTTATCTCACAGCGTAGATTGGCACTTATATTGTGCCAATCTACGTTATTGTCAGTGATTAATTAGCGTTGCTAATTGAAATGTTGGATAGTTTAAATGATCCATCAGTCACACCGCTTTTAAAGATGACGGTTAATTGACTTCCTCTTAAATCATTTAAGCTAATCTGCTTAGAGCCGTTTGGCATTGTTAATGTTTCATTTAAAATACGCTGCCCATCAAGATTAAAATGAATAGATGCGCTTTTCCCACCGGCCAGAGATGATGCCCCTATTAGAGTTGCCTCAAAGTTTGCGGAGCTAAACTCGCTTAAATCAAAGGTTTCAGTTAGGCGTGATGTGGTCAATACAAGATCGTTTTGATTGCTAGACGAATCAGCATTGTTGACATCTTCTGCTTCCGGGCTGGTGACCAGTAGGTTTCTCATTGCAAAACCAGCAGAAGCATTAGAGGTTTTCATAATGATTGTTAGGGTGTTGCCGGCAAGGTTACTCAGATCAATATCTGTTGACGATGAAGGAGATGATAGATATTCATTCAAGATACGATTGCCATCTAGATTGATATGAATGCTTGCGGTAGAACCCAAAGGAACACTGCTACCGGCTGTAAAAGAGGCCGTAAAATCCGCTAAGTTGGCATTGCTAATATCAATTGTTTTTACGATACGATTACCATTGATGGGCAGTGTATCTTGTTGATAAATTACGTTGCTTCCCGCAGGTGTGTCATTACCATTGTCGGGATTATTGTTGTCGCCCGAATTAGGCGTATCGCTACCTGCAATCGATTTATAGTGATGCAAATAATCTATATCTAAGCGAACAGGGTTGTGATTGTAGACCGCCTTTTCGAACCAGACATTGGATAAAATGAACCATTGTGGAGAGCGGTAGCCAGCGGTGATGCTTCCACCTACGCCTGACTTGTGGGCGTTGCTGTAGCTTACCGGTACGCCTATTTTATCCCAGCGGCCATTCTTGTATTCCCAAACCTGTAAACCTGCGGCTGTGTTTTGATAACCTTGAACATGCCAACCGTCAAAGTCATTGCGGTCTTTAAACATAAATGCGCTGGCACCAATGTCAGACACTTGGTTATAAGCTGGAATAATTCTGGAGTGATAGATTTTGTATGTGTTGTCGTATTCCATCCAGTCTATTTCGGTGGTGTAGCCACCGTTATTATCTTGCCTAGAATTATCTGAAAAATTCCAAGAGAAGCTCCATATAGAAGGGTGGCCAGCATACTTTTGATCGGCTGTGATACCGCGTATACGCCAGCGAACGACGGTGAAACCATCTTGGTGTGAATGAAGCGCAGAAATACCTGCTTCAGACGTGCTATTGGCAAGCAAGCTTAAGTAGCTCGTATCACCTTCTCTTTCAATGGTATTGTTGGCGGCTTTAATCATACTGCCAACACCAGAACTTTTATTTTTTCTTATTGCCCACTTACTTGGTGAAATTGTTAAGAAATCATCGGATACATTGTTATCTTTTTGTGATTCAAAAGTATGGGCAATGCTTGATGGGGGAGTGGCAACTTCAGCAGTAATTGCTTGGCTTAGGCCTGCAGTTCCAATAACTAAGGCGGATGCTAAAGTTATGTTTTTAAAAGAAAAATTCATAATATTTTAGTTTCCATGTAAAGGATGAATTATTTTTATTCTATGTCGCATACTTTATAAGCTATGACTAATAAGGCTGAGCCTTGTTGAGGCATGCTATGGCATCGATGACAGTGTTAACTATGATAATTTCGGCGTTAGTCTGCTTGTGTGAACTTAAACTCTAATGTTTGTGATGTGTAAATAACGGGGACAGGAGCGGTGCGCAAGTGGTGTTGAAAGGGCCGGTCTCTGGGAGGGCTTATAAGGTGTTTTATATCTGCATGCAGTTAAATATCTTTGTGACTAAATGTCTTCCAATTTACTAGTACTTAGTATTACTGTAATGATTATGTATCGACTAGCTAGACTCGTAGTCTTGAAATGTTTTATATGATGATCTTGAAATTATAGAGCTCTAGGATATGTCTTTATGCCCCAATAAAATGAATGCTTTGTAGAAAAAGTGATAAATTAATCGCAGCGGTTATTAGTATTTGTGGGTAATCCTCACAAAAACATGCCCAAAGGTTTGTCATGGCTGTTACAGGTTTATCTAGCGTTTGTGGGTTGGAAAAAGCATAGCTACGCTTATTATCGGTTGATGCGGGGTTGATGGAAGTGGTTTTATCTTTCTTAACCAAGTCGAATTAATGTGTGCTCAACGCTAGGGCTGCTGAGATTTTTTTAGGTAAAGCGGCTGCCCTTTTTGGGGTTTTCGCTGAATATCCTGTTTGGCTCGCCAGACTTTCAAGCGGGATAGCAGAATGTTCTTAGTCGATATATAGAGTAAACCTCTTAGTTGAACTTGAATGCTACCGAGACTTTAACTGTGGTTATTGGCCTTTAATAGTCAGTCTTTAGGTCCTAGCCGTAGGCGCTATTAGTTGAAATATGTTTTAGCAAATACGCACAAAACGCCGCTGTTTTTGCAGGCACAAAACTTCTCGAGGGATAGATAAGCCAAATAGACGAATCAAAATTACTACCCGCAACCTGCCACTCGGGAAGCAACTGCATAAGCTCGCCATTATTAAGTTCTTCTTTAACCGTCCAGTCGGCTAATACGGCGATTCCCATGCTCCCTTTGACACATTCTTTAATAACTAAGGCGGTACTGACGGTAAGCGCTGGATCAATACTGACGGCCTGCGTTTTTCCATCTTTGCGGAAAAGCCATTCTTTGCTGAATTTGACACAGGGAAAGCTGACCTGGGTGTGCTGGCTAATATCCGAAGGGCTGAGTAATGCTGGGTGGGCTCTCAGGTAGTTTGGGCTGGCGACTAGTAGATAGCGTACATCGAGTAGTTTTTTGGCGATAAAACTACTGTCTTCGAGTTGCCCGTGACGAATGGCAACATCGAACTGGTCTTCAATCAGGTCGACTCGTGAGTCTGACAAATGGAGCTCAATATCAACTTTAGGGTAGCTTGCGTGAAAGGAATTCAGTAGAGGAGCGATACGTTTTTGGCCAAAGGATACCGAAGCGGTTACCCGAAGTCGCCCCGATGGTTCGGATGACTCCGTGTTGAGCTCGTGATGAACCCTGTCGAGCTCTTCAACCAGAGCTTCAACTTTTTGAAAATACTGTTCTCCGGCTTCCGTGGCGGAGAGCTGTCTTGTGCTTCGCTGAAAGAGGCGAACTTGAAGTTTCTCTTCAAGGTTCGCAATCGTGCGTGAAACAGATGAGGTCGCTACATCCATGCTCTGGGCAACGGCTGCAAAACTGCCTGAGCGGTAAACGGCGATAAAGGTCTTTATCTGATCGATATTCATTATTGCATTTTATGCACAAATGAAATGCGTTCAAGTCTGTTTGTTGTTCTCTTTGCTTTAATTAGACTGGCTTTTCATAGTGTGATTGAGTCAGTTACGGTCTGTATTAAGGAGATGGTTATGGTTAAGCAATTGAGTATCGAGGGAAAAACGGCGCTGGTCTTAGGTGCCAGTAAAGGCATAGGCCTTGCCTGCGCCAACAAATTAGCTGAATGTGGTGCGACGGTGGTGATGGCGGCCCGTTCGCTCGAGAGGCTGGAAAGCGCCGTTCAGTGTATTCGCGAACAAGGAGGTAAGGCCATTGCAACTCAGTGTGATGTCGCCAGTTACCGGAGCGTAGAAAGCGCTGTTCAGTCGGCGCTTAAGCAAACGGGCAGGCTCGATATAGTGGTCAATAACGCCGGTGTCATTGAGCCGCTTACAAGTCTGGCAGAAAGTGATCCGCAAGAGTGGTCGCGAGCCGTCGACGTTAATGTTAAGGGTGTCTATCACGGTATGAGGGCTGCTCTGCCATCGATGCTGGAAGCCGGTTCTGGCGTTATTGTGAATATGAGCTCTGGCGCAGCAAACAGCGCACTCCTTGGTTGGAGTCATTATTGCTCAACCAAAGCGGCGGTAAAAAAGCTTACGGAAGTTGCTCATGTAGAGCTTCAGCATAAAAATATCCGTGTTGTTGGTTTATCACCGGGAACCGTCGCCACCGACATGATGGCTGCTATACGAGATGCAAAAATTAATGTTGTTAGTGAACTGGACTGGGCTAGCCATATCCCCCCCGAGTGGGTTGGCGAAGCCGTAGCGTTTTTATGTGGGCCGGAAGGCCAGGCTTATGCGGGTACTGATTTTTCAATTAAAACAAAAGAAGGCCGGCAAGCTGTTGGTCTGCCTTTTCACGGGGCCGCCTAAGGGCTGCTTTAAGCGGAGTCTAATTAATAATGATTACGCCGTTAATAGTTCTATTTTTATTAGTTTTTCCTGCTGTGCTTTCTTTTATTGGGGCGCGGATTTTCAATGTTAATTATAACTTTCCCCCCAGCGCCTACTGGGGGTTGGGTTTATGTTTCCTATTTTTCTCAATGGGCCATTGGTTGAAACCTGAAGCCATGGTGCAGATGCTACCGCCGTGGGTGCCAGAGCGACTAACGCTCATTTACCTTACAGGTGTGTTAGAGCTTGTTATTGGTGTGGCCTTATTTACACGGCGCTTTCAATATCTGGCCGCATTGTTTGCGCTTGGTGTTTTGATCGTATTCTTTCCCTCCAATATTTATGCTGCTTTACATAAAACCGGCATGGGTGGGCATCAGTGGGGGCCGGTATATTTATTGATTAGGGCACCACTACAATTTATTTTGATTTCGTGGACATGGCTTTTTTGCCTAAAACCTAGTTATCAATCGTGCAAAAGTATTTAAAAAACAGGAGTTGAGCATGAAAGGTTCATGTTTGTGTGGTGACGTAAAATTTGAACTAAACCTTGAAGAGTTCAAAATTTACCAATGCCACTGCAACTTATGCCGAAAACAAACCGGCACTGCCTCTAGTTGCGGAGGCGTAGTTAAAGAAGAGAACTTTGCCTGGCTTGGGGGGCAGAAGAGCATAAGTAAGTGGCAAAAAGAGTCGGGTTTTACCTCTCACTTCTGTTCAAACTGCGGCTCCTCAGTTCCAAATAAATTTCGGGGTAAGCCATATTATTGGGTTCCGGCGGGCGCGCTGGAGTCGGGTCGTATCGTCACTGCTGTAAATATCTTTGTTGAGGAGAAAGCTGCGTGGAGCAATGTAAATTCAGATCAGGGAGCCTATGAAGGCCGCCCTTCAGTTGAGCGTATGATTGAACTGGCATGAGGTTTTTGTTATGAAACAACGCGGGTGTCCTTTTGTTTTTTTCTTTATGCCTTTTTGAAAATTAATTATTTGTACTTTAATTAGTCTCAGTAATTAAGCTTGGTATGCTTTACAGGAGTTTAACTTTGTTTTTCGTGTGATTTTCAGAAGTTGTTAATGTTCTGGTCTAATCAATTACATAAGGTAATTAATAGGCTGTGCTATGTTTGAAAATGTTTTTTCGCTGGAGTGGTGGTTAGTTATGCTGGTTGGAGGCGTGCCAGTAGGTTTGGTTTCGGCGCTTCTTCTTAGGGCGCTTGATCGGGTGATAAGGAGCCTAAAAGCCAGCTCTTTAGTAAGAGAAGAAAGCAATAAAAATCTCTTAGAAAGATTGCGTGGAGATAAGCATTTACAGTTAATTTATGCCGTTAGTGAGGCTAGATACAGAAGCCGGGGGATGACAAATGCTTTTTGGGGGGCGCTTAATGCTGTTAGCGCAGTTTTTCTTTATTTTGCAGGGGTGGGGATATTGGTGTCTCTACTGATGTTTGTTTTGACTGTGGTGATTGTATTTGTAGCTTTTCTAGACTTAGAGGCGGCAGATAGAGTCGAAGCTAACTTACAATCAATACATAAGGTCTTGGAGCTTTCCTAAAGAGGTACTCAGTCGCGCTAGTTCCTGACTGACTTATCAAACATAGGGGGGTAAAAAAAGAATGGTGCGGTCGGAGAGACTTGAACTCTCACGTCTTGCGACACTGGAACCTAAATCCAGCGCGTCTACCAATTCCGCCACGACCGCATTTAACTTATCTTCTAATGAATACTGGGGCTTGTGACCATCCCTAGTATCTTATTTACATAGAAAATAAAAAAAGCCTCGTTCGAAACGAGGCTTTAATAGATGGTACCAGAGGCCGGACTCGAACCGGCACACTATCGCTAGCGGGGGATTTTGAATCCCCTGTGTCTACCAATTTCACCACTCTGGCAACACTTCGATTTACTATGGCTTTGACGCCAATCTCGAAGAGCGGCGAATTATATCAGCGACTTTGGCGCGGTCAAGCTCTGTTTGTGGAAAAGTTGCAGGCTTTGCATTACTCTTGCGCTCCAAAATCACATGGTGGAACTATGCGCCGTCAGGACTTTTATTACGACCTTCCCGAAGAGTTGATTGCTAAGAAGCCAATGCCAGAGCGCACGGGTTCACGTTTGATGCTGCTCGATGGCCCTACGGGAGGTATTTCACATAACAGCTTTACCGATATTTTGTCTTTAATCGATGAAGGTGATTTGCTGATTTTTAATGATACTCGAGTGATACCCGCGCGTTTATTTGGCAAAAAAGCCAGCGGCGGGCGCATTGAGATATTGATCGAGCGAGTATTGAACGATAGGGAGCTGCTTGCTCATGTGCGTTCAAGTAAATCACCAAAGCCGGGTACAACGCTAATCTTAGATGATGGTCCCGAGATCGAGGTGACCGGCCGCCAAGACGCTTTATTTGAACTGCGTTTTCCCGAAGGCTCTGATGTGCTTGAGGTGATAGAGGGGATCGGCCATATGCCTTTGCCGCCTTATATAGATAGGGCAGATGAGGAAGAAGATAAAGAGCGTTATCAAACTGTCTACGGCAAGAATAAAGGTGCAGTTGCAGCGCCGACAGCAGGGTTGCATTTTGATCAGGGGCTTTTGGATGCTTTGGCCAAGAAGGGCGTACAACAAGCTTTTGTTACTCTTCACGTTGGTGCGGGTACCTTTCAGCCTGTTCGAGTAGATGATGTTAAAACACACGCTATGCACAGTGAGTTGATGCAGTTAAGCGCTGAGGTTGCCGAAAAAATCAAACAAACCAAAGCCGCAGGTAAGCGTGTGATTGCAGTGGGTACAACGAGTGTTCGTTGTTTGGAAACAGCAGCATCGGTCAATGATGGTGACATTGCCGCGTACCAAGGTGATACCAATATCTTTATTTACCCAAGTTATGAATACAAAGTCGTGGACGCCTTGGTGACCAACTTCCATTTACCTGAGTCTACCTTGTTAATGTTGGTCTCGGCCTTTGCCGGTTATCGCCATACGATGCAAGCTTATGATGAGGCTATTGCTGAGTCCTACCGATTTTTTAGTTATGGTGATGCTATGTTTATTCGCCGTAATCCCAACGCCGAAAAAGTGATCGAGGCGCGTTAATGAAATTTGAAATAAGTAATACAGACGGCCGAGCCCGT
Organism: Agaribacterium sp. ZY112; assembly: GCF_041346925.1. Lineage (NCBI taxonomy): Bacteria > Pseudomonadati > Pseudomonadota > Gammaproteobacteria > Cellvibrionales > Cellvibrionaceae > Agaribacterium > Agaribacterium sp. ZY112. Next base: position 2,331,290 of record NZ_CP166840.1, read on the forward strand.
CGTGGTCAGCTGCAGTTTGAGCGCGGCACCGTACAAACCCCAACCTTTATGCCTGTGGGTACTTACGGCACGGTGAAAGGCATGCTGCCAAAAGATGTGAAAGACATCGGTGCAGAAATAGTACTGGGTAATACCTTTCACCTAATGTTAAGACCGGGCACTCAGGTGATTCAGGAGCACGGTGATCTGCACGATTTTATGCAGTGGCAGGGGCCTATACTCACGGATAGTGGCGGTTTCCAAGTGTTTAGTCTTGGTGATATTCGCAAGATCAGTGAAGAGGGTGTGAAGTTTCAGTCGCCTATTGATGGCTCCATGGTTGAGCTAAATCCTGAAATCGCGATGAAGGTTCAGCGCGAACTCGGTTCCGACATCGTGATGATCTTTGATGAATGTACGCCGTATCCTGCCGAGCCGGATGTAGCGCGCAAGTCTATGGAGTTGAGTTTACGCTGGGCTAAGCGCTCTAAAGATGCTCATGCCGATAACCCCAATGCGCTTTTTGGCATTGTGCAAGGTGGTATGCACGAGCACCTGCGCAGTGAGAGTTTAAAAGGTCTGGTGGACATCGGTTTTGATGGTTACGCCATTGGTGGTTTAAGTGTGGGTGAGCCGAAAGAAGACATGATTCGTGTTCTAAATCATTTAGGCCCTGAGATGCCAAGTGATAGACCTCGATACTTGATGGGGGTGGGAAAGCCTGAAGACTTGGTTGAGTCTGTCGCGCGTGGCATCGACATGTTTGATTGTGTGATGCCAACTCGCAATGCGCGCAACGGCCATCTTTTCACCAAAGAGGGTGTGGTGAAAATCCGCAATGCTAAACACAGACACGATACTGGGCCTTTGGATAAAGACTGTGATTGCTACACCTGTCAGAACTTTAGTCGTTCGTATCTACATCATTTAGATAAGTGTGGTGAGATCTTAGGCTCGCAGTTGAATACCATTCATAATTTGCGTCACTATCAGATCATTATGTCTGAATTGCGCGACGCAATTGGTGAAAACCGTTTAAGTGATTACATAAAGGCATTTTACGATAGGCAGGACAAGCAGCGCCCAAGTTTTATGTTGAGTGTGCCAGAGGCTTAAGCCTTAGAGTAAAGAGTGTTGCTTGTCACAAAGTGAGCTGAAGTTGGCTAGATGAGCGGCATAATTCAAGCTTAATGGCCTAATTTGCTTGATAAATTAGGCGCCACACCCCATATCCATCAAAACGGAGGCAACTATTGCTTCCGTTCTTATATATAAGAGCATAAAAGCCGCTATAATCGCCGACCGTCATGGACGAAGCCCTGTCTTTTGTTCGGCATACAATAACAAGCGTTTTCGCTGGATTGAAATAATGAATAAATTTCCCCTGTGGAAGTATGTATTGATACTTCTAGTTGTCAGCCTTGGTGTGGTCTATTCCTTGCCAAATATTTACGCTCCGGATCCTGCGATCCAGGTGAGTGGTAGTTCGGCGAGCCTGAAGCCAACAGATGAAACCTTAGCAACGGTCAAGACCCGCTTAGATGAATTGGGCATTGCCTATTTCGGTGAGCAATTGACAGAAAAGAACGTCTTAGTGCGCTTAAAAAGCCAAGACGATCAAATGCGAGCTCGCCGAGAAGTTGAGAACGCGCTGGGCGAGAACTATGTCGTGGCAGTCAATCTTGCTCCAACTACCCCTGAGTGGCTGCAGAATCTAGGTGCCACACCAATGAGTTTAGGCCTCGACCTTGCCGGTGGTGTTCACTTCTTATTGGAAGTGGATACGCCGAAGGTTCTAAAAGATACGATTGAAAGCCTTGAGCAGCAACTGAAGCGTGAAATTCGCACCAACCGTTTACGTGGTGTGACTGTGCGTGCGGGGGCCGATGAGATGCGTGTCACCGCTCGTACGGAAGAGTTGCGTGATGAAGTACTGGCAATCATGCGTAAAGAAATGCCAGAGCTTGAGCTCGAGCGCAGTGATGAAGAGGGTGTGTTTGCGCTTAAGGCAACGCTAAGCGAGCAGTTTATTCGTGAGAAAGAAGACTACGCGGTGAATCAAAACTTGACGACCTTGCGTAATCGAGTGAACGAAATCGGTGTGGCGGAGCCTTTGGTTCAACGCCAAGGTCGTAACCGCATTGTTGTGCAGTTACCGGGTATTCAAGATGCCTCGGATGCAAAGAAAATTCTTGGTAAAACAGCCAATCTTCAATTCCGCCTTGAGGCTGAGAAGGGGGCTTTAATAAGTCAAAAAGAGCGCTTTAACTTTAAAGATGAGCGTGATCAAGCACATTACGGTGGTGCTGATCTAGAACGCCGTGTGTTGGTTTACGGCAAAAATGTGATGAATGCGCGTGCCTCGTTTGATGCGCAAACCAGTAAACCTCAAGTCAGCATTACCCTTGATGGTGATGGCGCGACCCAAATGAATCGCGGTACTCGCGATAACATAGGCCGCCGTATGGGGGTTTTGTTTATTGAGTACAAGCCAGTTTCACGCACCTTTACCAATGCTAAGGGTGAAGAGATAACAGCGGTTGATATGGTCGCTGAAAGTGAAGTGATTTCACTGGCAACGATTCAAGCGGCGCTTGGTAAAAACTTTGTGATTACGGGCTTAGATAGCCCTGCTGAAGCTTCCGAGCTGGCTTTGTTGTTACGAGCAGGTGCTCTGGCTGCGCCAATGACCTACGTCGAAGAGCGTACAATTGGCCCATCGCTGGGTGCTGAAAACATCGCCTTAGGCGTGAAGTCAGTGCAAATCGGTTTGGCCTTAGTGCTTTTGTTTATGCTTATTTATTACCGTGTCTTTGGTGTTTTTGCGAACTTTGCCTTGGCCGCTAACTTGGTGTTGATTGTTGCTGTGATGTCTATGTTAGGCGCCACACTCACCTTGCCTGGTATTGCCGGTATTGTCTTAACCGTAGGTATGGCGGTGGATGCCAATGTGCTGATCTTTTCCCGTATCCGTGAAGAAATTAAAAACGGCATGCCAAATCAAAGTGCTATTAAGGCTGGTTATGATCGCGCTTTTGTCACCATTTTGGATGCCAACTTAACTACGCTGATTGTTGCGGTTATTTTGTACGCCATTGGCTCTGGGCCTATTAAAGGTTTTGCCGTGACCTTAAGCGTCGGCATTCTCACCTCCATGTTCACTGCGATCATGGGTACTCGTGCACTGGTTAACCTTGTTTATGGTAACCGCAGTGTTAAGAAGTTGTGGATTTAAACGGGAGCACGAACATGAGTGAACAAAAAGTAATTCGTTTTATGAGGCAGCGCTATGTGGCGGCTGCTTTATCTATCGCCCTAATCATTGCCTCTATCACAGGTTTTGCCATGAATGGTATGAGCTTAGGATTAGACTTTACCGGTGGTGCTTTGGTTGAGCTTAAATATGAGACAACAGCGGATTTGAACAGTATTCGCGATGAAATTAGCGACTTAGGTTATCCGAGTGCGTCGGTTATTTATTTCGGTTCGGATCGCGATGTGCAAATTCGTTTCCAAACCGATAACCCTCAGAAAGGTGGTGAAGTTGCTGATGCGTTTGTAGAAAGCAGTACGGTACCGGTTGAGTTGCAGAGAATCAGTTATGTTGGTCCTCAGATTGGTGAAGAGCTAACCAATGACGGCGGCCTTGGTATGTTGCTCTCATTGGTTATTGTCATGGCCTATGTTGCTTTACGTTTCCAAGCGAAGTTCTCGGTGGGTGCAGTAGCGGCGTTGATACACGATGTGATCATCGTCTTGGGTGTGTTTGCCATCTTCCAATTAGATTTCGACTTGACGGTATTGGCGGCGGTGCTCGCGGTTATTGGTTATTCCTTGAATGACACCATTGTTGTGGCTGACCGTATTCGAGAGAACTTCCGTATTGTTCGTAATAAGACCTCTGTTGAGGTGGTCGATATCAGCTTAACGCAAACCTTAGAGCGTACCTTAATAACCTCGTTAACTACCTTGTTGGTGTTGTTGGCCCTGTTCTTTGTGGGCGGTGAGATGATTCATAACTTTGCTCTTGCGCTTATCATCGGTGTGGTTGTGGGTACCTACTCATCGATTTATGTTGCTGCGAATGTGCTCTTGGGCTTAAATATCAGCCGTGAAGATTTGATTCCGGTTGAGGTAGAAAAAGAAGGTGAAGAGCTAGAAGAATTGCCTTAAGTTATTTTCTTTGCTTAATAAAAAGCCCCGCTTACACAAGGTAAGTGGGGCTTTTTTGTATCTGCAGTCAGCACTTTTGTTGCTTATGTTTGTCTTAATACAGCCACTTTAATGGCTGTGGTGGCCGTTTTTGACTCCTTTAGTTTACTGAGAGCGTTGCCTGTTACTTTGTCTATTTGTGTGCCTGCTCGTTTGTATTGGTACTAAGGCTTGTGATGGCACGGCATTGTGGTGGTCGGCAATGCGCTCAAATACTTTGTTTAGCCCACCTAGCGTAAGAGTGAGCCACTTTCTTAGGTAAGTATTTAGTGTGTTTTGACCTGCTTGTTGTTCTTGTTGCTGCATGGGTCTAACTACCTCTGTTTGTTTTCGCTGACGTTTTGCTGAATCAGTTTTTTTATCACTCTTTGCTGATCTTATAAGCCAGTATAGCCTTCCCTGAGAGCAGCGAATGGGATATGGTAAATCCATCTGAAGGACACCGTACATATAATAAAATGAGTTTTCTAACTCGCATTCGTCGCCGTCGGCGGCCGCGCCTCTCTGCCCGTAACTATCGTCGCTTGCTTAAAGATGTCGAGCGCTATGACCGTATCTTTAAAGGCTCTCATGCTTATGGCTTCCTAGATTGGGATGTCAAAAAGAAGTATATGTATTGGGATGGTGGTTTTTGGTCCTATCTTGGTTATCAAGCCAAGGACATGAAGCGCATTTCTGATGCTGAGCAGTTTATGCATTTTGTGCATGAAGACGACAGAGAGCAGCTTAAAAGCACGGTTTTACGCCATATTAAAGACCACGGGCCCGGTGAGGCTGTCTTTAGAATTAAACGTAAAACAGGTACCTATATTTGGGCTGAAGTACGCTGTGAAGCCATTCGCGACCTTGATGGGCGGGTCAATTTTACCTCTGGTCTTATCTTTGATGTGAGTCGGCAGAAAGAGGTGGAAGAGGCGCTGATTATTTCTGAAGGCCGTTATGCCCGTATTCTTAAAGCCTCTAATGATGGAGTTTGGGAGTGGACGGCAGATCACGGAACCTTTCACTTTTCTGCGCGCTGTTGGGAGCAGTTAGGCTTTGAGGAAGGAGATGACAAACTCAATCGGGGCATAGATCGGCTAGATGTTTGGCGAGCGCGTATTCACCCTGATGATATAGCCCTATTTGATAAAACGCTTAATGATCACTTTATGAAAAAAACGGCTTTTGATGTGGAGTATCGCATTAAGGGGCGAGACGAGTCTTGGCGCTGGATTCGGGCTCGAGGCCAAATGCATTATGGCGCTGATGGTAGTCCTTGGCGAATGAGTGGCACTAACATGGATATTACCGAGCTGAAGCGTTCGGAAGAGCGGGTTATTCAGGCCAAAGATGCGGCTGAGCAGGCCAATATGGCTAAGAGTGAGTTCTTATCTAGTATGAGCCATGAACTACGCACCCCGCTCAATGCCATTCTTGGTTTTACTCAGTTGTTTGAGCTTGATACCAACTTGACGCGTGGTCAGCGAGATAATCTCAACGAGGTTAAAAAAGCTGGTGAGCACTTAGTGAGTTTAGTGGGGGACGTACTTGATTTGGCGCGCATTGAAAGTGGGCGCTTGGATCTGAAAAACGAAGTTATCGACATAGCTAAGGTCTTAGAAGACTGTGTGGGGTTATTAAAAACTCAGGCGGGTGCGCGTGGCCTCTATGTTGAAATTAATAGTTCGGCCAGTGGTGAGTATAGGATCTTAGCTGATAAGCGCCGCACCAATCAGATTTTGCTCAACCTATTAAGCAATGCGATTAAATACAATATTCAAGATGGCCGTATACGCATAAGCACACGGGTTATTGATGGGCGTGCGGTGCAAATTACGGTGACGGATACGGGCTGTGGTATTGCTGACGATATGAAAGAGCAGGTCTTTCAGCCTTTTAATCGTTTAGTCTCAGATAAGGACAGTGTTGAAGGCACAGGTGTGGGGTTGGTCATCTCTCAGCAGCTTGTTGAGCAGATGGGCGGAGCAATGGGTTTTAGCTCGGTGGAGCATGAAGGCTCAAGTTTTTGGTTTCAGCTACCCGCACGTCTCGTCTCAGAGATTGATGAGGATGAAGAGTCAGAAAGTGAAGCAGAGGCGCGTCAGCGCTCAGAACTGAGCTTGCACTTTAGTGGCCGTCGTCGAGTCTTATACGTAGAAGACAGTATCCCTAATCAGCGTTTGATGGAGAGGATACTCGCTCATTACAAGCAGATAGAGCTGATTGTCGTGCCGGATGGCTTTAGTGGTTTATTTGAGGCGCGAACGAATCCACCTGATCTAATTATCATGGATATCAACTTACCGGGTATGAGTGGTTACGAGACCTTCGATATCATTAAGCGAGACAAGGTGACCGAGCATATCCCAGTGATCGCCTTATCAGCTAATGCGATGGATCATGATTTTGTGAAGGGGCGTGAAGCGGGCTTTTTACACTATCTTGCCAAGCCTTTACAGTTGCAAGAACTGATAACCGTGTTTAATGAATTGCTGGTTCAGTAAGCTGTTGCTTTAAAGAATGGTGAGTTTGAAAAGTAAGGAGGGGGGGAGTTTAGGCTCCGCCCCTTTCTTATCTTGTTCTGAAGGTTGCGCAGGCTTTAGACCTGGCCCATATGGCGGCCAACGATTTGTAGCAAGGGTTTAAATACTTTAGGGCTCGCGCAAACGATGTGGCCTTTTTCCAAGTAGCTATTTCCACCTCGGAAATCACTGATCATGCCACCGGCTTCTCTCACTAAGAGTACGCCACCAGCAATATCCCAGATGTTTAGGTTTACTTCCCAAAAACCATCAAAGCGGCCAGCAGCTACATAGGCTAAATCGAGCGCTGCAGAACCCGGTCGGCGAATGCCTGCGGTTTTACTGGCGACCTCTTTCATGCACTCGGCGAACGCATCAACGTGCTCTAGAGCAAAACCGTTAAAGGGGATACCAGTGCCGATTAAAGCACCGTCAAGGCTTAAGCGATTAGTTACTCGAATGCGGCGGCCGTTCAAACTGGCGCCACGACCGCGGCTTGCGGTGAATTCTTCGCGTTTGATTGGGTCGATAACCACAGCGTGCTCAATTTGACCTTTGTAGCGACAAGCGATAGAAACAGCAAAGTGAGGAATGCCGTGTAAAAAGTTGGTGGTGCCGTCGAGTGGGTCGATAATCCATTCGAACTCAGAATCTTTATTGCCTGTCACGCCGGTTTCTTCACCGATGAACTTGTGATCCGGGTAGGCTTTCTTGAGATGGTAAATGACTTCCTTTTCAGAGCTACGATCGACCTCGCTGACAAAGTCGTTGCGACCTTTTTCTTCAATCTCAATAAGGTCTACGCGCTCAAAAGCGCGTTCGAGCACTTCTGCGGCTTTACGACCGGCTTTAAGTGCTACATTCAGCATGGGTTCCATAAGCTAACTCTTGTTGCATTTTGCAAGGATGAAAGGCGCGGATTATAGCAATCACGCGGCGTTCAGGCTATGGCAAAGTGCTTAATAAGTGCTTGGCAGGGCTAGATAAAATTAAGCTAAGTTAGGGCTTTACTTACGTGCATGCACGTTATTCCAATGTTTTATCCACGCCGTAGACATGGTATTGCAGGATGTCTTTCCAGCTGACAATACCTCTGATTTCGTTAAATTCATCGACTACAGGAAGGCAAGATATGTTGTTTTCTATGAGCAAGATAGAAGCACTGTCGATTAGGGTCTCTTCATCAACACTGATGACATCACGAGCCATAAATTCGCAGCACTTAAGTTGCATTTGATGTTTGTCTAAATCTCGTTCGTGTTCAGTGCCTAAAAATGGGCTTGTATGGTGGAGTACATCTCTATCGGATAAGACGCCTACTAGTTTATTGTTTTCTTCTACGAGCAGATGGCGAAAGCTTACCTGTAAAAAGATGTCTTTTAATTTTTCTAAGCTGGTGTCACCTGTCACGGTAGTTACACTCTTTGTCATGATGTCGGCAACTAACATAATAATCTCCGTTATTTTGCCTTAGCGTTAGGTATGGGGTTAAAAACGAGCATTTGATTCTCTCGCTCTACTCGGGTGTTTTTATACTCTTTATCTACCTCTTTGCTTACGTCGTTTATTTGCAGGCTGGTGCCAGGAAATAAAGTGTTTCTAACGTCTATATAGAGTTCGTCGGCATCACTGACAACAGCTTGTAATGACTCAATATGTCGATCGTAGTTACTGATGATTTCTTTAATGGAGTTTAATGTGGCTTCTATTTTTCTAGCTTTATCTAGAGTAACCTGACCTATTGCGGTGGGGGAGTCGGTATGTCGTATTTTGAGTAAGATACTTTCTAGTTGGTTTTGCTCCGTTTCTCTTCTGGTTCGTTTTAATATGGTTTTTTCAAGCTCTTTTTGTGCCGCTGAGCTGGTGCCTAATTCAATGACGGTTTGTACATAGGCATCACTGCCTACCTTTTTGGCAAACAGAGAGCCACTGCACTTTGTATGGCCACCAATAATTGCGCCTCGACCACTTTGTTCTCCAATGGCAATACGCTTTAAGGCTTGAGTTTCGCAATTGAGTAAATACTCCTTAACAAGCAGCTCGCCAATGCAGTTTACTGTGGCTTGGTTTATAAATTTGGCTTCTATATTCCCCGTTGCGGAGATTTTGGGGTCGATATCATCATCGTCTCCGCCCCCTTGAACACCTCCTGATATAAAAATACTACCGCCAGCAATAAGCTGGGAGCGATTCACAAAGCCTTTTACAAAGATATCGCCCTCAGCTTTTACTTCAAAACCACTGCGAACATTACCTGTAATAATGACGGTACCGTTGTAATCAATATTGCCGCTGCTTAAATCTACGGATTTAATGGTGAGTACAGGATCAACCTTAGCTTGCCCTGTGGATACAACAGGGTGGCCTTTAATAGCAGCTATAAGTACATTTTTATCATCTGGATGAAAATCAACACCATCTGATTTTTTCGGCAGTTTAAGGTCGCGGCCTTTTTTCGGTTTGATGATTTTGCCAAGTACATTGACACCAGGGGTACCTTCGGTGGGCGGAATTTTACGGACAAGCTCGTCACCTTCTTCGACCATGGTGTAGTCATAGACTTCATGTAAATCGATGGCTTCTAGGCTGTCTACATCGCGCTCGACATCTTTTTTACTATCCACTAATACTTTGAGTGAGGCCGGCTCCCCATCGATAGCGGGAATCGCTTCTGCAACGACTATATCAAGTGCAATACTGCTATTGCGCAGTTTTTCAAATGCACTTTCTATTAAACACTCTTCGGTGATTTTTGCCTTATTCTTGGCTTGGTTTATTTCTTCGTTACTCAGCGGGGACCCACCCCATGCTTGGGTCGTTTGAGCGCGTGCGCTTAGTCTATCGTTACTGACGGTGATTTTAATCGTGGCATCTTTACGCTGGCCTAGTAAGTAGCGACCTGGGAAGTCTTTTTTTACTTTGCGAACAAAGGCGTCAACACTGTTCCTAGGATAAAAGAGTTTGTCATATGCTAAGCGTTGTATCTCCATTTGCACCTTGGGCATGGTGACACCGTTAACGGCTTTTTCTACGTCACTAAAGCGAAAGGGGCTGCCTTCTTCGGCGCATTGCTCCATGGTTGGCCGCTCGTGTGCCACCCCCCAAAGCTCACCTTTATCATCATCAAACTCTAAGCTGAAGGGGCTAAATTGTGGGCGTGCAGGAGGGTCCCTCCGGGTGGTGGTTTGGCTATCTATTTCTGCCTCGAAGTTAGCGGCGGTCTCGGGGGCGCTTTTGTCGCTCATCGTTCGGTCGGTTTTTACATATTTTATTTGAGTATAGATGATTTACTCTTAGGCGCATTTCGGCGACCTTGTACACTATATAAATGCATTTCTAGTCATTAATGGCTCTTCTGTCGTATTTATTAATAGGTCCTTTGGCTAGGCTTCTGGCGCGATAAAGGTTCTGTAATTAGGCCTGTGCTGGTGGCCTAATTAGATACTTCAAGATAGGGCATCTCATACGCTACTTTAGGGCTACACTAGGTACAATGTTGGTATTCCTTAGCAGGTAAGCTTATTAAGGGCTCGAAGTAGAATCTTCATGTTAAATCTCATGCCGCGGAGTATCCGCTTTAAAATCCTGACGGGCTTTATGTTTCCCCTGATTCTAATAGGGGCTTTTTCTGTTTTTATTCATCACACCGTTAAGTCTTCAATAGAAACGGCTAATTGGGTCAGCTATAGCCAAGAAGTTATTACGCGTGCGCACAAGCTAGAGAAGTATATCGTTGCGATGGAAACCGGAGAGCGCGGTTTTTTAATTACTGGTAAGGAGCATTTTCTAGAGCCGTTTATCGCATCGAGGCAGAAATGGGCACTTGAGATAGAGGCATTAAAAAGCTTAGTTGCAAAGCGTTCAGAACAGTTAGCTCGTATAAACGAGATAGAGCGTATGGCCAATATGTGGGTGCTTGCGATAGCCGAGCCAGATATTAAGTTTAGGCGTTCGATCTCCAATGGTAACCAAGCCTCTATCGAGTTGTTGATGGATGGGGAAGAGGGCAAGCGCATTATGGATGAAATGCGCTTTGTGATTGAACGCTTTATTCAAGAAGAGGAGGCTCTTATGCAAGCGAGGGCGTTGGCTGCTCGGGATAAGGCCGAGTTAACGGTTGATGTAACATCATTGTGGCTGCCTTTACTTGCCCTCCTTGGTGCAGCTGTTGCTGTCTTTACCTTGTTTAAAGCCATTATTGGCCCTTTGCGTTCTTTATCGGAGGCTGCGGAGCAGATTGCCGATGGCGATTTAAATGCTCGTATTGATAATGTCAGCGATGATGAAATTGGTTTTGTGGCCCAGTCATTTAATGACATGGCAAGCTCTTTACACGCGTCGATTACGGCGAATGAAGAAGCAAATAGGAGGTTGTTGCATGCGCACAAGGATTTAGAAAACAAGGCCGAAGAGCTACTGCTAGCAAGTCAGCACAAGTCGCAGTTTTTAGCCAATATGAGCCATGAGATTCGCACTCCGTTAAATGGGGTTATGGGCATGCTGGGGCTAATTTCACGCAGTGAAATCAATGAAAAAACGAAGCGTTATACAAGCTTGGCTTTGGAAAGTGCAGAATCACTTCTGGTGGTGATTAACGATATTCTCGACTTCTCTAAAATAGAGGCCGGAAAGCTAGAGGTCGAAGCGGTTGAGTTTGATATTAGGCTGTTGTTTAGTGACTTTAGCCATGCTGTTGCTTATCGGGCGCAGGAAAAGGGCTTAGAGTTTGTTGTTGATATCTTTGACTTGCCGGCAGGTAAGTTCTATGGCGATGCTGCACGGATACGTCAAATTCTTAATAATCTTGTTAACAATGCCATTAAATTTACCAAATCAGGTGAGATTGTTGTTCGAGCAGAGCTGGCTCCTGTTGAGGATAAGCATGTGGAGCTGCGTTGTTCGGTGAGTGATACGGGCATTGGTATCGCTGCAGATAAGTTGGCAACGCTATTTCAGGAGTTTACTCAAGAAGACGCCTCTACGACTCGTGATTACGGTGGCACCGGGCTTGGTTTGGCCATTGTCAAACAGCTCTGTTGTTTAATGGGGGGCGATGTTTGGGTCGGTAGTATTAAAGGGCGTGGTAGTGAATTTAGTTTTAGTTTGCTTTTAGAGTGTGGACAAGAGCAAGCGGTACCCGCACCTTGTTTAGATTTAAGTCAGCAACTTGTATTGTTGGCCGAGCCAAATGAGACTCATGCAGAGCTTTTACATAAACAGCTTGAGTCGTGGCAGGCTCCTATACGTCGAACTTGTGAGCCGCAACAAATGCAAGCGTACTTAGCTGCGACTGATCTTGCTATTTCAGTTTTGATCATTTCAGAAAAATTACTTGCCGATATGGATTCCATGCAATTAAAGGACATGCAATCGCTGTGTTTGGCACGTAAGGTTAAAGTGTTATTGCTGAGTTCTTTGTCTAAATACGATGAAAAGCAGCGTGACTTTAACGGCCTAGATTTACATAGTTTAGCTAAGCCTATTTCATCCTCTGACCTTTTTGACGCCTTAAATAGTTTGCTTTACGGCAAGGAGAGTACAAAAAAACAAGCCAAAACTTCTTTGTTTGCAGAAGGGCTGAGCGAGACCGAAGACATACGTGTGCTCTTGGTTGAGGATAATGCCTTTAACCAAGAGGTGGCCTTAGGTTTCTTGGAAGATTTAAATTTAAGCGTTGGTGTGGCTAATAATGGTCAAGAAGCTATTGAGGAATTGATCAGCGCGGCAGAGTCGGTTCCTTATTCTATTGTATTGATGGATTGCCAAATGCCCGTTATGGATGGTTATGAGGCGACTAAGAGCATTCGTACAGGCTATAGTGGTGTACCCAATGCGGATATACCGATTATTGCAATGACAGCCAATGCCATGCGCGGAGATAGAGAAAAGTGCCTAGCAGCGGGTATGAGTGATTATCTGGCTAAACCCGTTTCTTTTGATGGCTTGTTAGAAAAACTAAGTGAGTGGGGGGCATCGGCTCGTATGGTTAGTAGCCGTATTGTGCCGGTCAGTAGCCAAGAGCTTAACGCGGATTCATCTCAAGTTTGGGTTGCTGCCGACGAACACAAACCTGCTGCTGAGCTGAATGTTATGAAAGCGAGTGTTGCGCAAGTAAGTATTGAGGGGCCCAGCGTTTCAGAGCTCAGTTCGGTGGCGCTTAACCGCCGTGAACCAAGCCATTCAGGGGGCAAACAAGCTGAGAGTGAAGAAGACGAGGCGCCAGTCGATAAGCACTGGGACGAAGAACTTTTTCTCTCTCGCATTAAATATAAGCGAGATCGAGCCGAGCGTTTGGTGGCGACTTTTATGCAAAGCACCCCGGAGATACTTGAGGATTTAAAAAACAGCAGGGATAAAGGTGCTGAGCTAAAAGCTCACGCACATAAATTAAAAGGTGCATCGGTTAATATTTCGGCTCCTCATTTAGCAGGCTTATGTGCAGAGCTTGAGACGTTGGCCTTAAACGCTGAAGTGGCGGTACTTGATGCACTGCTGCAGAAGATTGAGCAAGCATACGTCCACTTGGCTGATGCTTTTATGCGCTGGATGAGATAAAAGCTTAAACGTAGGTTTTTGATGGCTCAGGTTTTGAACCTTTCATTCCTAATTGTCCAAGCTTTAACGCGGTTTTGATATTTTTCCCCCCATACTCGCTCTTAAGCCTTATCGGCGTTAAAATGCGCGCCCAAAATCTTTGTACGGGCTCTCCTAATGTCAGATCAGCAAGCCATTTTCGATAACATTACCATTGTTATGATCAATACCACCCACCCGGGAAACATCGGGGCTGCGGCGCGGGCGTTGAAAAACATGGGCATGCGCAAGCTGGTCTTGGTCGACCCTAAAGAATATCCAACAGCAAAAGCCACTTGGCGAGCAGCCAATGCGGTTGATGTGCTTGATCAAGTTGAAGTGGTTGGTACTTTAGAGGAAGCGGTTGCCGATTGTTCGTTAGTGATCGGTACCAGTGCCCGTGAACGTCGTATTCCTTGGCCTTTGATCACACCGCGCGAGTGTGGTGATCGAGTTTGGAGCGAAGCCCAGAACCACAAAACGGCGATTGTATTTGGCCGAGAAGATCGTGGTTTAACCAATGAAGAGCTTCAGCAGTGCCACTACCATGTACATATTCCATCTAACCCTGAATACAGCTCACTCAACATTGCGGCAGCCATTCAGGTATTGGTTTATGAGGTGCGCATGTCTGCCTTAGCCCCTGAAAGTGGCGAGCCGCTAAGCTTTGACGACTGGGATCAGCCACCGGCTAATTGTGAAGCGCTTGAGCGTTATTACGAGCATTTAGAAGAGACCTTAGCCAAGCTAAAGTTTTATGATCCTGAGAATCCGCGCCAAACGGTGACTCGTTTGCGACGTATGTTTAACCGCGTGCGTATGGATGAAATGGAGATGAATATGCTGCGTGGCATGCTCACTGCAATGCAAAATGACCAATTCTACAAAGCTAAGCGTATCGCTGAGTTAGAGGCAGAATTGGCGCAGTTAAAGGCTAAATAGCGCATAATCCCTGCTAAGTTCAGCCCAGTAGTTTACTTTTATTAGCTGTATATAGAATACCTGACTATTTTAGTCGGATATATACTTGACTGTTTTACTGGGTTTTTCGATAATTCGCGCTCACTTAGGCGAGGCTACATCTATATGCGTTTAACCACGAAAGGTCGTTATGCAGTAACAGCGATGCTGGATTTGGCTCTGCACGCGAATCAGGGCCCTGTGAGCTTGGCTGATATTAGCAAGCGCCAACATATTAGCCTGTCTTATTTGGAGCAGTTGTTTGCCAAGTTGCGCCAAAACGCCTTGGTCAAAAGTGTGCGAGGCCCCGGCGGCGGTTACCGCTTAGAGGGGGCAGCTGAAAGTATCTTTGTCGCACAGATTATTGACGCGGTTAACGAAAGCGTTGATGCAACCAATTGTAATGGCGGTGGTGACTGCCAAGGTGGCGAAGTTTGCCTTACTCATTATTTGTGGAGCGATTTAAGCGCACAAATTCATGCATTTTTAAGTGGTATCAGCCTAGCTTCTTTGGTCGCAAGACAAGAAGTACGCGAAGTTGCCGATAGGCAAAATCGCAATGAAGGCCTCAATGTGCCTGAGCTTGAAACCATTAGCTTGACCAATTTAGTCCAGAACTAAGATTTTTTAGTAGAACCTATATGAACGCAAACGCGCCTATATATCTCGATTACGCGGCAACAACACCGGTTGATCCGGCTGTGGCTGAGTTGATGAGTGCGTGTTTGACGCTTGATGGCAACTTTGCCAACCCAGCTTCACGCTCTCATTTATTTGGCTGGAAGGCTGAAGAAGCTGTAGAGATCGCTCGTTCTCAGGTGGCCGCTTTAATCGGCGCGGACAGTCGCGAAATCGTTTGGACCAGCGGTGCCACTGAGGCATCGAACATTGCCTTAAAAGGTTATGTCGAGGCTCAGGGACTCAAGCATGCCCACTTTATTACGTCAGCCATCGAGCACAAGAGCGTGCTTGATTGTTTTGCTTATTTAGAAGGCCTTGGTCACCGCGTTAGTTATGTTAAGCCGCAAGCCGATGGTCGAGTCAGCATTGATGCGATAAAAGCCCTGATCGAAGGCGATACGGCCTTGGTATCTCTGATGCACGTGAATAACGAGACCGGAGCGATCAACGATATTGCAGAGCTTGGGCAATATTTACGTGAACAGGGCATAGCCTTTCATGTGGATGCATCTCAGAGCTTGGCTAAAGTGCCGGTAAAGGTTGCGGATTTGAACGTTGATTTGATGTCGATGTCGGCGCACAAGATGTATGGCCCTAAAGGGCAGGGCGCTTTATATGTTCGACGCTGCCCAGAAATAAACATCAGTGCGCAAATGCACGGTGGCGGTCACGAACGTGGTATGCGTTCGGGCACCTTGGCTACCCACCAAATTGCAGGCATGGGTAAAGCTGCGGCGCTTGCAGAACAGCTTTTAGACAAAGAGCATGTGCAGCTGCAGGGTTTGCGAGAACAAGTAATAAAGGGCATTGATGCCTTGCCTGGTATTCGGCTCAACGGGTCGCGAGAGCACAGCGTACCGGGCATTGTGAATTTATGCTTTCGTGGTGTTGATGGTGAAGTGCTGCTGTTGAGTTTAAAAGAGCTCGCTCTAAGCAGTGGTTCGGCCTGTATGTCGGCCACCATGGCACCATCGTATGTACTAGCCGCAATGGGTTTAAATGAGGCTGATGCCTTAAGTTCCATTCGTTTTAGTTTTGGTCGTTTTACGACGGCCGAAGAAATTCAACGCGCTCTTGCTGTTATAGAGCGTGTTTACAGCAGCTTGTCGCCTAACGCGACAAGTAACTAAGGTAGACGAGTAGCAATGTCGCAAGATCAAATCGAAGAAGCTATCGCTAAAGACTACGCCGCAGGCTTTGTCAGTGATATCGAAAGTGAAACCTTGCCTCCGGGGTTAACCGAAGACACGGTACGTTTTATTTCGGCCAAAAAGGGCGAGCCAGAGTGGATGCTCGAATGGCGCTTGCAGGCATTTGCCATATGGAAGGAAATGGAAGAGCCAGATTGGGCTCATGTTGATTTCCCTAAAATCGACTATCAAGAGATCAGTTATTATTCCGCGCCTAAAAGCATGGAAGACAAACCTAAAAGTTTGGATGAAGTGGACCCTGAGCTTATTGAAACCTACAACAAGCTGGGCATTCCTCTGCATGAGCAGGAGATGTTAGCTGGTGTTGCAGTCGATGCTGTATTTGATTCGGTGTCAGTGGCAACCACTTTCCGTGGCAAGCTCAAAGATGCGGGGGTGATTTTCTGTCCTATCTCCGAAGCAGTTCACGAATACCCTGAACTGGTTAAAAAATACTTAGGTTCGGTTGTGCCTGTAAAGGACAACTACTTTGCTGCATTAAACTGTGCGGTATTTTCTGATGGCAGTTTTGTTTACATTCCTAAAGGTGTGCGTTGCCCTATGGAGTTGTCGACTTACTTCCGCATTAATGAAAGTAATACTGGCCAGTTTGAGCGCACCTTGATTATTGCCGATGAAGGTTCCCACGTGAGTTACCTTGAAGGCTGTACGGCACCGATGCGCGATGAAAATCAGTTGCATGCGGCGGTGGTTGAATTGGTGGCTATGGATGATGCCAATATTAAGTATTCAACCGTACAGAACTGGTATCCCGGTGATGCCGAAGGCAAAGGTGGTATTTATAACTTTGTGACTAAGCGTGGCATTGCCCACAACAATGCGCGTATTAGCTGGACTCAAGTTGAAACAGGTTCTGCTGTCACTTGGAAATACCCGAGCTGTATCTTAAAAGGCGATAACAGCGTTGGTGAATTTTATTCGGTTGCTTTAACCAATAATTACCAGCAAGCCGATACGGGAACCAAAATGATTCACTTGGGTAAAAATACCAAGTCGACCATTATCAGTAAGGGCATCAGTGCAGGCAAAAGCTCCAATGCCTATCGCGGTTTGGTGCGTATGAACCCGAAAGCCGAAGGCGCCAGAAACTATACACAGTGTGATTCACTATTAATTGGTGACAAGTGTGCGGCTCATACCTTCCCGTATATAGAAAGTAAAAATCCAAGTGCCGTTGTTGAGCACGAGGCGACTACCTCAAAAGTGAGCGACGACCAGCTGTATTTATGTTTGCAGCGCGGTATTGATACTGAAAAAGCCGTGTCCATGATTGTGAATGGTTTTTGTAAAGAAGTATTTAAAGAGCTGCCTATGGAATTTGCTGTTGAAGCAGGCAAGTTGCTCGAAGTTAGCCTAGAAGGTTCAGTCGGTTAACGTTTCATAATAAATAGGCTGATATCTCGGCCTATTTAGTGACCATTATTCAAGCTTGTTAATACAAGCGACAAACAAAGCTTCTTAGGACGCTTTGTTTAAACAGAGAAAGCTGGAGTTAAATGTGCTTAGCATTAATGCCTTAGAAGCCAAGGTTGAAGAGAAAAACATCCTTAAAGGTCTTAACTTGGAAATTAAACCAGGTGAAGTTCACGCCATTATGGGCCCTAATGGTGCCGGTAAAAGTACCCTTGGCCATGTATTAAGTGGTCGCGAAGGTTATGAAGTCACTGGCGGGACGGTGGCGTTCCACGGTAAAGACTTGCTCGAGATGGATACCGAAGAGCGCGCGCGTGAAGGTTTGTTTTTGGCATTTCAGTACCCAGTAGAAATTCCAGGCGTAAGTAACATGGAGTTTTTAAAGGCTTCTGTTGATGCCGTGCGTGAACATAAAGGTTTAGAAGCACTTGATGCGGTTAACTTTATGAAACAAGCACGCCAAGCGTGTAAGGCCGTAAACTTGGACCAAGCTTTTTTAAAGCGTGGTGTAAATGAAGGCTTTTCCGGTGGTGAGAAAAAGCGCAACGAAATCATGCAAATGATGCTGTTGCAGCCGTCTCTTGCGATTCTTGATGAAACCGATTCCGGCCTTGATATTGATGCTTTGCAAGTCGTTGCCGAGGGCGTGAATTCGCTTCGTTCTGCCGATAGATCGTTTATTGTTGTGACGCACTACCAGCGCTTATTAGATTATATAGAGCCGGACTTTGTGCACGTTTTAGCCGACGGCAAGATTGTGAAAAGTGGCGATAAAACGCTAGCGCTTGAGCTTGAAGCCAAAGGTTACGCGTGGCTTGAAGACGAGGTGTGCTAATGACGGACTTTCTTTCGTCAGCGCAGTCAGCTCTTAGTTCTGAGTTGGCTTTTATCAGTGAGGCACGCGCGCAAGCGGCCGAGCTTGTTGCAGAACTGAGCTTACCTAGCCGCAAAACTGAAGACTGGAAATACACCAGTGTCGCCAGTTTGAAAAAGCGCACTTTTTACAGCCAGCAGGGTCAGTTGGCTGAGGTAAATGTCGCTGAACTAAGTCAATTAGCTGAGCTAGATGCTTATCGTTTGGTGTTTGTTAATGGCCAATTGCTTAGCTCAGAGTCCGTTTTACCTGAGCAAGAAGGTGTTGAACTTAGCTTATTTAGTGCGGCTAATAGCGAACAACAGGCGCTTATCGCCAAAGAATTGAATTCGTGTTTTGAGCCGGCTAAACACCGTTTTGCTGCATTAAATACCGCAAGTTTTAATGAGGGGGTTTTATTACATATTAAACGCTCAGTAAAACTCGATAAGCCTTTGCATATTATTCAGCTGAGCACTCAGGCTGCTAGTGATTTTGCAGTGAGTTCTCGTGTATTGGTTGTGCTTGAGGCGAATGCTGAAGCCGAATTGATTGAACAGTTTAGTTCGAGCAGCGACAAGCAAGTGAGCTTCACCAATAACGTCAGTGAATTTGTGATTGCTGATAACGCCAAATTGCAGCATTACCGTTTGCAAGATGAGCAAGAAGACGCCGTGCACGTTGGTGCCGCTCACGCTCGCCTTGCTCGCAATGCTCGTCTTAATAGTTTCTACCTTACTTTGGGCAGTGTGCTTAAGCGCGTTGACATGACCGTGACTTACGAAGGCGAAGGTGCCGAAGCTGAATTAAACGGCGTGTATTTGCCGCAGAATAAGCAGCATGTCGATGTGCACAGCACGATTGAACACGCAGTGCCTCACTGCCAGACCAATGAGGTTTTCCGAGGCATTATTGCCGATGAAGCTCGTGCGGTTTTTAATGGACGAATTCATATTCATCCCGATGCACAAAAAACCGAAGCGTATCTAAGTAATAAAAACTTATTAACCAGTAATAAAGCAGAAGTCGATACCAAGCCAGAGCTTGAGATTTACGCCGACGATGTGCGTTGTGCTCACGGTGCTACGGTTGCCCAGCTAGATGACATGGCTATGCATTATTTGCGCACTCGCGGTGTTGCTGAAGCAGAAGCCAAAGTGCTTTTAAGTTTTGGGTTTATCAATGAGCTGCTTGAAGAAATCGACAGCCCCTTATTATTAACTTGGGCTCGCAATAAGTTGACCTCATTATTTTCTCGCGATCCAGAGTTAACTAGACATTTATTATGAGCGCTGCCGTGACTGAGACCAATACGCAAACAAACAAGCGTGAATTTAATGCCGACGTCATTCGCAAAGACTTCCCGATTTTAAATCAGGAAGTGAATGGCCACGCCTTAGTCTATCTCGATAATGCAGCGACCACGCAAAAGCCTCAGGCAGTGATTGATGCGCTTGTGCATTATTACAGCTTCGATAACAGCAATGTTCATCGTGGTGCTCACGCCTTAGCTGATAGAGCAACTACGGCTTTTGAGGGCGCGCGTGCAAGTATTGCCAAAGCATTAAACAGCCCGTCGGCTAAACAACTTATTTGGACTCGGGGCACAACGGAGAGCATTAACCTTGTTGCGCAAAGTTGGGGTCGGGCCAATTTAAGCGAGGGTGATGAGGTTCTTGTCAGCACCCTTGAGCACCACAGTAATATCGTGCCTTGGCAGTTAGTGGCCGAGTCGCGTGGCGCGTCGGTGAAAGCGATTCCGGTTTCAGAAAAAGGCGAGATCGATCTTGAGGCTTTTAAAACCATGCTCAGTGACAAAGTGAAGTTTGTCAGTGTTGCGCATGTAAGCAATGCCTTGGGTACGGTTAACCCGATAGAGCAGATTATTCAGTTGGCTCACGATGCTGGCGCCAAGGTTTTAATCGATGGTGCTCAAGGTTTGGCTCACTTCGATGTTGATGTGCAAAAGCTAGGTTGTGACTTTTATGCGTTTTCAGGTCACAAGGTATTTGGCCCAACGGGTATCGGTGGTCTTTGGGGTAAAGAAAGCATTTTGAATGCCATGCCGCCTTGGCAGGGTGGTGGCGAAATGATTGAGCGAGTCAGTTTTGCTGGTACTAGCTTTAATACTCTTCCATATAAGTTTGAAGCGGGCACGCCAGATATTGCCGGTGCCATTGGTTTAGCCGCGGCATTTGATTATTTAGAGCAGTTTGATAGACAGAGCATGCTCAAACACGAGCAAGAACTGCTCGATTATTGTGTCGAGAAAAGTGCAGTAATTGAAGGTTTAAAGCGTGTTGGTCAAGCCGATTGTTGCGCGTCTGTATTTAGTTTTGTTGTTGACGGTACTCACCCTGCCGATATCGGTACTTTGTTGGATCAACAAGGTGTCGCTGTGCGTACAGGGCACCACTGTGTGCAACCATTAATGCAAGAGTTTGCGTTGCCAGGTACTGTGCGCGCATCGTTTAGCATCTACAACACCAAGGCTGACGTCGATGCGCTGTTTATCGCGCTCGAAAAAGTCTTGCAGTTTTTGAGGTAGGGCATGGCTGTAGAAACGTTTGAATTTAAGCAAAATGTCAGTGATATTTTACAGATCAGTGATGAAGCGGCCGAGCACTTCGCCAAGCAATTAAAGCGCAGTGGTTTAAAGGCGATTCGTTTGACCTTAAAACAAGCCGGTTGCACAGGATATAAATATCTCATTGATGAGATAGAGCAAGCCGAATCCGGTGATTTACACGGTACACTTTCAAGTGGTGTCGAGTTCTATATCGACAGCCGTTATTTAAGTGCCGTTCAAGGCACCCATATTGATGTTCGCCAACAAGGTTTGAATCTAAATCTAGTCTTAGAAAACCCGAACGTTAAAGATGAATGTGGCTGTGGCGAGAGCTTCAGCATTGAGAGCGAGAAATAATATGGCCGAGCAACGTATGGTCAGTACTGTTCGCGAGGTACCTGCCCGTTTGGTTCCCGTGGGTGACCCGATGACCATCCCCGCCAATACCTTTGTCACCATTACCCAAAGCTTGGGCGGCAATTACACGGTGGTTTATCAAGGTAATATGTTGCGAGTTGACGGCACTGATGCTGACGCGCTTGGACTTGAAAAGTACGAACTTGAATTTGAAGACTTAGGTGATGGCCGTATACACGAAGAGCAAATCTGGGAAGCTCTAGAAACGGTATACGATCCTGAGATACCTGTTAACCTTCGCGCCTTAGGTTTAATTTATTCGCTTAAAGTGTGTCAGCACAGTGGTGAAGTCGTTATTGAAATGACCTTAACGGCACCTGGTTGCGGCATGGGCCCTGTGTTAGTCGGTGACGTAAAACACCGTGTGCGTTTAGTGCCAAATGTAAAAAGTGTGAGTGTTGAACTCGTATTTGACCCTCCATGGCACAGAGATATGATGAGTGAAGAAGCCCAGCTCGAAACGGGCATGTTCTTTTAACTCTTATTGTAAAGAGGTGCTTATTCAAGCACCTCTCGATTCAGTTCCTCTTTGTTCATTTCCTCTCTAAACCTAAGCCGGCTGGTACTTCGTAAGTAACATTTCTTCTTTTTTTGCGACTTAAGTATTGCTTGCTTGTCCCTTTTTTGATCGTTATCATCGTATTTGGCGCTTAAATCGTTTATAGCGGCTGTTTTTATCTGCACTGATAATACTAGGCGCGGTTCAATTTCGGGCTAAACAGGGAGCATGATATCCCCTGTATTTCCCGCATTTTGATATTTATCACCGCACTTGATGTTTGTGTTATTGAGCCATCTTTCACTTCCTTAGTTGAGAACCGATTATGATTTTGAAAAAAGTAACACTGTTAGCGGCAGTACTTTTATTAGCTAACTGTGGCGGAGGTTCTTCCTCTAGTAATGACGATTCAGCGTCAGCAGGGAGCGGTGGTGGTGCTTCTCCTGATCCTGTAGCTACGCAAACGGGCGTTTTCTTAGATAGCGCGATTGCCAATATTGGCTATAAGACGGAAACCCTAGAAGGCGTAACTAATACTCTTGGAGAATATGATTATTTAGACGGTGAAACGGTTACTTTCTTTATTGGCGATCTAGAGCTGCCCGCTGTTGCCGCAAAAGATCTCGTTACACCATTAGATTTAGCCGGTAGTGATGACACAACGGACGCAACGGTTGTCAATATCATCCGTTTATTACAAACCTTAGATGAAGATGGTATCGCTGAAAATGGCATCACCATTACTGAAAATGCTAAAAGTGCAGCGACTCAAGTCGACTTCAGTGTTTCCGTCAGTGAGTTTGAGTCATTAGCTGCGGTTAGCAACCTTATTGCTAATTCGGGCTCAACGAATACCGAGCTGGTATCAGAAGGTACTGCGCTTGCTCACTTTGAGACGACCTTAGCAGCAGAGGGCGAAGACTTTATTGCGAGTACTAATATCACAGGAGCATGGTCTACTAACTTGACTGATAATGACCTGTTGGTGCTTTTGTTCTTTGCTGATGGTAGTTATGTGCATATCGAAGTTGACGAAGAAGAGCCAATAGATGCTTTTAATGAAATTTCAGGTATGGAGTGGGGCACTTACGTTAAGAATAATGACAGCAATGAGCTGACCATTGGGCACACCTTTGATGAAAATGGTGAGACTGGTTTTACGGACGCCACACTCAATTTGACTAGAATCTTTGCGCAAGTGGATGGTGATGAGTTAACCATGCAGTTTGATGATAATTTGAACGGTGAGATTGAGGAAGATGAGTCTCTTGTTTTTAGCCGTTTGTCATCCGAAGGTATTTTAGGGGCGTGGACCTCTGATTTAACGGATAATGATTTCTTAGGTTTGATCTTCTTTGATAACGGTACCTATGTGCACTTAGAAGTGGATGAAGTGGCACCTATTGATGAAGAAGGTGAAGAGTCCGGTATGGAGTGGGGCACTTATACAAGAAACTCAAATACTGGTGAGTTAACAGTCACTCAGGTGTTTGATGCTAATGGTGACATTGGCTTTAATGATGCCGCTAATGGTGAAACTGTGCTGTTTGCCAATGCTCTAGAGGATGTACTGACACTAGGTTTTGATGGCGATGGTTCTTTAGCGTTTAAACGCCTATAAATAGACCACCCCTGTTTTCAGCTAGAGTACGCTTTAGCTGAAAACAGCATTTCTTGTCGTCCAGATTCTTGCATTTTGTTAGAATGCCCCGCTGTTGTACTTCTACCTAAATGGAACGATTCATGACCTTGCCCACCATGCCTTTTGGCAATGATATTACTACCGACGATATTCTTGATACGTTGAGCTTTTTTGATGGCTGGGAAGAGCGTTATAAGTACATCATCGATCTAGGTAAAAGCCTGCCAGCTATGGATGACAGTCTTAAAACCGAAGATCGCATTGTTCCGGGGTGTCAGAGCCAAGTATGGGTTGAGAGCGCTTTAACCGACGGTAGATTGTTGTTTAGCGTTGATAGTGATGCGTTTATTGTTAAAGGCTTATTGGCCTTGGTCATGGCTGCTTACAATAATAAAACGCCCGCTGAAGTGCTTGAGTTCGATATTGAGTCGTATTTTGAAGCCTTGTCACTGATTAAGCATTTAAGTCCTACTCGTGGTAATGGTATTAAAGCTATGGTTCATAAAGTTCAAGAACTTGCTAAAGCGGTTTAGGGCTAAGTTTATATGTCACCGTTAAACGATTGGATTAATGAATGGGGCACCGCTGTTGGTGTTGGTGCGTTAATATCCTTTATGATTTTTATCATGTGGGATCTGGCTAAAAAAAGTAATGCTGGAAAATTTGGCACTGCTATTATTTTTGCCGGCCTTGGCTTAGGGATTTTTGGTTTTTTAATAAAGGTAGCGATTCAATATGGAATGGAATCGGCAGGGGTATAGGGGAGTATATAAGGCGCTAAGTATAAGGTGCTAGGCATAAGACATGGCTCTAGCACTCAGTTCTATCACTCTGCCTAAAGTTCGCCTCCTTTCGGTAGCTCTAGCAGCAGTCATTACGTTTTTAGATAGGGTTTAAAAAGCATAACCCATTTGAAAAGCAGCTCCTCTTACATCGTCTCCATGAGCATAAGCTCCTTCCATAACAAAGCGTTTTATTTTAAAAGCCAATCCAAAAGAAGCTACATCACTGATGGTATTGTTCAGATCGGAGCGATAACCCAAGCGTAACCATATATCTTTAACTAGAGTGATATCAGCGCCGATGCTCGTATATTGAGTCGCCTGCTCATTTGCAAGTGCTTGGCTTTCGTTTAGGTCTAGGTCAATACCAATTAAATACTTGTTGGAGATGTAGGCAGCCCCTAGGCTTGCTTGCGGGCGTAATTTAACTTCAAGGTCGTTTTCACTTTTATAGTTTTTACCGAATACATCCTTGATAGCAAGGCCTAAGCGAAAGTTTTCTTTAATTTCTGTAGCAATACCTAAATCTAAATTGATCGATGAAAATGTTTCTTCATCGTAATCAAGTTCAACAGAGCTGTCAGAAAAATCAAAGTTGTTTCTAAAGACCGATACTCGGGTTAATTTAGGCGTGAAGCCAAATGATACGTTTTGTTTGAAAACGGGAAACTGTTTTGCAAATGAGACTCCCCATTCAGATACAAGGATAGAGCCCAAGTCTGCGTTTGAACTTAAGTTGTCTCGAGGGTCAAGCAAACCATTATTCGGGTTTCCATCTATATATAGCTCTGGGTGTTCTGCGCCCTGACTGCCTCCGCTGATTATAAAATCGAGGGTTTCGATATAATTATTGAGTAGTTGCTTATCCTCATCAGTAATATCGGCGGTGCCTGCACTTATGCTGCGTTGGTTAAAATAAAAGGCTCCGCCTTCGTGTTCACTTGGCTGCACAAGGGTAATACCTATGAGTGCTTCAGCGAGATAAACTTGATCTCCTAACTTATCGGTTTCAGTTTGCACTTCTCGTGTGAGATCAAGCACGGTTTGTGCGTTGTTGTTATTTTGATCAAGGTTAAAGGCATCTACGGCGCTTGTTACTCGATCATAGAGGTCTTGCTCATGTAGATTGATGGCATCGTTAAGAGCTCGACTTTCTTGTAAAACGATTGACGGGAAAAACAGTCTGCCGCTTTGAGAGTCCTCTTCACGCTTATCGTGAAAGGATAAAAGGGCTGGGTTATAGAAAGGAGCATTTTCTAAGTTGGCACTGGCTGTTGTCGTCCCTCCCATAGCTAAGCTTCGAGCATCAAATATTCCGGTTCCGGCTGCAAAACTATAAGTGCCTAGTAATAAGCTACCAAAGCAAAGGAGGCTACGACAAAGTAAACTCATATTCTAAATGACTTTTATTGTTGTTAGTGGCTGTTAAGTGAGCTTGCTGAAGCTTACTTAACAGCAGCTTACTACGCCTTTAAAAAACTGACTAGGCTTAAGTGCTCCCGTTTTTCATTCGCTGCTTTAGCCTTTTGTATCAAGTTGGATTGCGTGAAACCAGTGTTAATCCCCTAAGCCCCAATGATTTGCACCATAGAGGATGTTAAAGTCGGCGATGTCATCACTGTCTTCAACTAAGAAGCCACTAACGACAAAATCATCTAGCCCATCACCATCCATATCGCCCACACCTCTTGCCCAGAGGCGTGAGTTGAATGCAGAGCTATTTCTCTTGCTGTAAATTAGAGCGCCTTGCTCTCCGGTACTGCCATTAGCAAAGCGAAATTCATCAATGTCAATGCTAGGCGTTATCGTGTTTTGTCCGTAAATAATGGCACTGGCAGGCTTTGAATTGCTGATGTTATTGAGTATGAGATCTTCTATGCCATCGTTATTGATGTCGCCAGCGGGGTAGGGCACAACCGTTGTTGTTGTAAATCCCGTTATCTTTCCAAGTTGCTTGTTTGTGTCCCATAGAGCCAAGCTACCTTGTTTATTGTCTTTTCGATCAAAGATTAATATTTCATTTCCGTGTTGTATGAACAGCTCTTTTTTCATATCGCCATTGATATCAAGAACAGCCCCAATGTTTACTTGGTTCTCACTTGTAAATTCTTTGGCAGATAAAAATAAGGTGTTTAGTTGATCGAGTGTTGTTGAGCCTGAGTCGTAATTAGCTTGGCCAAAAATAATGACTGCACCGTTGTGCGTGCTTGTATTTAAACTTAGGGTGCCTGCCAAGCCAAAATCATCAAAACCATCACCGTCGTAGTCGCCAAGTGCGCGAATAGAGCCACGGGTAGTTACTCTGCCCTCAAGCTCCGCTTCTAGCTGAGGTGAATAAATAAAGCGCCTATTATCAAGCTCATCTCTTTCTATACTGCCGCTTAAACGCTGTGCACCACCAAATAAGATTTGTAACTCACGATTGTCACTGTTGCCAATAATTTGGATCGCAACATCTGCAAAATTATCGTTATTTACATCACCAATTGCAGCTGCAAATGAAATGGTTGAGCTACTGAGAAGTGGGCTAAGATCTGTGGTTGAGCTCGTCGTTAGTGGCGACTCAAATTCTGCCCTACCGTAGAGGATATGAGCTTTAAAATTACTGGAGCTGCCGCTTAGGATTACGACGTCATCGAAACCGTCACCGTCTATATCGCCAGCACTAGAGAGTAAGCTCCCAAAGCGTTCATTTTCTTGGTGACCTCTAATACTATATTGTCTTTGTGATATTGTATCGCGAGGGCCACCAAGTGTGAGTATGCACTCTCCTACCTTTTCATCGACGACTTGGAGTTCGTTGTTCATTGTTGGTGCTTGAGCAACGCAAGCAATAGTGTCATGAAACCCATCACCATTTAGGTCTCCAGCAGCTTCTGGGTTGACGTAACCACTGCCTTTTGCGTAGTACTGAGGCAAGCTTTGACCGATATGTTTTAGTTCAAAAGATGCAATATCAGTGGTGTAGAGTTCGGTATAACGGCCGGAGCGTTTAGCCTCTACCAAAATATCGACATTGACCCCACCATAGTTATTGCCGACACTGTCTTGAACTCGGTAAGTAAACCTATCCGTACCACTGTAGTTCTCATGTGACTGGTAGCGTAAGTGGTCGTTTTCGATGCTAACAGTGCCGTTAATAGGCTCAAGTAAAATTTCACTTACACTTAATGGCGATTGAATCGACGATACATCATTGGCCAGTACATCCAGATCAGTGCTTACATTTGTTTGTACAACGAAACGGTCTGATTCGGGGTTTAAGGTGGCCATACCTGTATCATTTGCTTGTTCGACACGAACGGTTGCCAGTTCTGAGCTTTTACCATTTTCATTTAATTGGTAATTAAACGATCGTAAAAAAGTATCTGAATTGGGGGCAGTAAATTCTATTTTTCCATCAACCACTCGATAACTTGAGCCTGAATCCAAGACAATTTCGACGCTACTTAAGGCTGAGAAACGGTCATTGGCTAGTACGTCTAGATAAACGGTTGTACCGGCTGCAACGGTAAAGCTATCATCAATGGCCTCTAGAGTGTTGCTTCCCTCTCCTGGTACGTTGGGGCTTGAACTAGCAGATGGACTTGGGTTTGGGCTAGGCCTTGTATCTTCATTACCTCCACTTGAGCCGCCGCAAGCACTTAGTAAGGTTGTGCTGATGAGAATTGAAAGAATCTTTTTCATGCCTAAAGTCCGTGAGTTCAATGTGCTGTTCCATATAGCGCCGTGTGAGGCTAGGTGAATGCTTTTAAGAGGCGAAAGGAGCTAATTTAGTCAGGTGTTGTCATAAAAACGAAATAATTAGCTTCGACTATATAAGCCCTTTTGCGGGTTTATATTTAAATACCCGATTTAATTTAAAGTATACGTTGAGGTGTGTTTTCGATCAATGCTTTGGCTTTTTATTAAGAAGGATACACTTAGAAACATAAGCAACTGTTAATTGTTCGGTTTTCCAAAAGGCTAGAGCACTTGTCGCAAGTATTTTGCCATTGCTTATTCTCTTAGTTTGTAAGCCTTGCTGAGTGTGTTGTTCAGTGTTTTTTGTTTTTGCACTTTTCAAACGTTTCTCGCCCAGACCTTGGCATATCGTGCGTTTATTGCTTAGCATTTCTTACTGCGGATGCGATAATAGAAGCCTTCCTGTTTTCTACTATCCCTTTATCAATTAGGTAACTTCGTGCTTACGACCGCTAATATCACCATGCAGTTTGGTGCTGCCCCGCTTTTTGAAGATGTGTCTGTTAAGTTTGCTAATGGCAAACGTTATGGTTTGATCGGAGCCAATGGCTGTGGCAAGTCGACTTTTATGAAAATCCTTGGGGGGGACTTAGAGCCTAGTGCCGGTTCTGTGAGTAAAGACCCTGAGGAGCGTATTGGTAAATTGCGTCAAGATCAATTTGCTTACGAAGAGTACAGCGTTATTGATACGGTTATTATGGGCCATGAAGAGCTTTGGAAAATTAAAGAAGAGCGCGATGAGATTTACAGCAAAGCTGAAATGACTGACGAAGAAGGTATGCGAGTTGGCGACTTAGAGGGCGAGTTTGCCGAGCTAGATGGCTATACCGCTGAGTCTCGTGCAGGTGAGTTATTGCTCGGAGTGGGTATTCCTGTAGAGCAGCATTTTGGTTTGATGAGTGAGATCGCTCCAGGTTGGAAACTTCGTGTTTTATTGGCTCAGGTGTTGTTCTCTGACCCGGATATTATGTTGCTTGATGAGCCGACAAATAACTTGGATATTAATACCATTCGCTGGTTGGAAGGGGTATTGAATGAACGTGATTGCACGATGATTATTATCTCGCATGACCGTCACTTCCTGAATAGTGTTTGTACGCATATGGCCGATGTTGATTATGGCCAAATTAAGTTGTTCCCAGGTAATTATGACGACTTTATGACGGCATCTACCATGGTTCGCGAGCGTATGCAGGCTGACAACGCCAAGAAAAGTGCACAAATAGCAGAACTTAAGTCTTTTGTGAGCCGCTTCTCTGCCAATGCTTCTAAAGCTAAGCAGGCGACTTCGCGTGCTAAGTTGATCGATAAGATTGTATTAGATGAAATTAAACCCTCTACTCGACAAAGCCCATTTATTCGTTTTGAACAAGAGAAAAAGCTCTACCGTATAGCCTTAGAAGTGAAAGAGCTTTCTAAGTCGTATGATGAGAAAGTTTTCTCAAATCTGAATTTGCAGGTTGAAGTTGGTGAGCGCATTGCTGTTATTGGTCCTAACGGTATTGGTAAGTCGACCTTATTGAAATGCCTTTACGGTGATACCAATACGGATGCTGGGTCCATTAAATGGTCTGAAAACAATAACATTGGTTATTATGCTCAGGATCACGCCCATGAATTTGAGCAAGATAAACCCCTGCTTGATTGGATGGGGCAGTGGGGTTCAGAAGGGGATGACGAACAGGTAATTCGCGGTACCCTTGGGCGTTTATTGTTTTCCCAAAACGATATCAAGAAATCAGTCAAAGTGATTTCTGGTGGTGAGCAAGGTCGTATGATTTTTGGTCGCCTTATGCTGAAAAAACCAAATATTCTTTTACTTGATGAGCCGACCAACCATTTAGATATGGAGTCGATTGAATCCCTAAACTTGGCTTTGGAGAACTACCCCGGGACATTGATTTTCGTCAGCCACGATAGGGAGTTTGTGTCCTCTATTGCTACTCGTATCATTGAGCTTACAGCCGACGGCGTGGTTGATTTCCATGGTAACTATGAGGATTACTTAAAGAATCAAGCACTAGCTTAAGTCCTCTATATAAAGCTAATGCTCAGACTTTAGGTCTTCAAGTAAAACAGCGCTATAACCTTAAAGTGAAAAACGTAGCCGTATCGTAATAGAGATAACTGCGTTTTTTCTTCAAGCGGCCAAGCTCAACATCTACAGTTTATATTTTTAAGCTGCGTGTATCTGATCTTGGTTTGGATTCACCTGTTTACCTGTTTCAACGTAGCTCGCGTTTGCATCCAGCAGTGCTTGTAGCATTTTACTAAATTGCTTTTTCATCATTGGCACCATCATTCTTCCAAGCCAACCAAGTTTAGGCTCGAACATAATGGCCATCGTGGTCTGGCTGCGAGTTGCAGAGAGGGATTTAAAGCTAATCTCTGCATAAGCTGTTTTTAATGGCATGCTGCCTTCGTAGATGTCGACGGTTATTTTCTGATTTTCTTGAAACTCAGTGACTCGCTCACGAATCCAGTTTTTTCCATCAGCCATATCACACTGGCGCATAGCTCCTAAGCCTTTTTCTACGGGCGAATTTGTTAATAAGTGGGAGTCGCTTAGGTTCGGGTTGAATTTATAAATATCTGCAAACTCGTCATGCCACGATTTGAAAAGAGCTTCAACCGGTGCCTTTACCTCTGTACTGACAACAACCTTGTTCATCATCTTGCCTCTTTGTTAGTGCAATTGTTAGTGTGATGAGCTTAGTGTATGTGTGTTTTTTATATGCCAATATAGTCATATTTGTCACACCCTGTAACGCTGGTGTTACATGGTTTTGCATTTATAGACGTTGTTTTGGTTAAAGTATGGCATCGAGTGTTGTCAATTTTTTAGTAGATATAGCTCTTTAATGGCATAGGTAGCGGATATGAATTGGAATGATGTACAGACCTTCTTGTTATTGGTTCAACACGGCTCAGCGCGCGCAACGGCAGCAGCGATGTCGGTGAGTCACTCCACGGTTAGCCGTAACATTGATCAATTAGAGTCGGTGTTAGCGGTACGCTTATTTGATCGGCATGTTGGTGGTTATAAATTAACCTCATTGGGGGAGGCGCTGCTACCTTTTGCTTTGCAATGCCAAGAGTTAATGACTAACGCTGAACTTAAACTACGAGGTGGAGATACTTTGCTTGAGGGAGACATTCGCTTTACAGCAGCTAGCCATCTGGTTACTCATTTACTAGTACCCGATTTGGCAGAGTTTGAACGCTTACAACCGAAAATTGAACTCAAGGTTTTACTCTCTTACGAGAGTTATAATTTACATCGAGGTGAGGCCGATGTTGCTTTACGCTTTTTAAAAAAAGGGAGACAGCCTCCAGAGTCTTTAGTTGGGCGAAAGCTACTCAGTGCCTGCAGTGCTTATTATGCAACGTCCAAGTACCTTGAAGAGCATGCTTATAATGCTAGTGCCCTGTCTTTTGCTTGTGATAAAACACGTTGGTTAGGCTGGGGGGATCAAAGCTCCTTTCCAGAGTGGGTTGTGAACTCTCCGTTCCCGGATGTACCTTGTCGTGGAAACTATAATGACCTCTCTTTACAGTTTGAAGCCGCACGAGCTCATATGGGCTTGGCTGTGCTTCCTTGTTTCTTAGCAGATAGCTGCGCAGACTTGCTTCGAATTCCCGCAACCAATGCCTACGAAAGTTATGATTTATGGCTGCTATCCCATCCAGAACTTAGAGATACAGCTCGCTTTCGGGTTTTTCGTCAATTTCTTGTGGAAGCCATTGATAGGCATAAAAGTGTATTGATAGGCTGTGTTTAAGGCGCGTGAAACCCCTTTATTTCTTTTGTCGTGAAACTTACACGGACTTGATATTTGCCAAAACCTTACTGCTATTGACGTTTAGACTGTTTGATATTATTGATAGAGATGAGGTTATCAAAATATGTTAAAAGCCGTTCTAATGACCAGTCGGCCACCGTTTTTGGTCTTGGCATTTTCATGCATCAGTTTAATTGTCGCCACCGGTTTTTGGTTGGGCGCAGAAATTTCGGCTCTTCTTATAATTGCGATGGCCTTATTGTTATTTTTTGCTCATATCAGTGTGAACGCATTAAACGAAGCTGAAGACTTTGTTTCAGGTTTAGATTTAATCACCACTAAAACGCCTTTTAGTGGTGGTACGGGTACCTTACCCAATAAGCCCGAAGCTTTAAAAGGAGTGTGGATCCTCGGTATTACTAGCTTGGTTTTTGCGACTGTTATAGGCCTGTTTCTAGTCGCTTTAACCGATTGGTACCTAATCTTATTAGGTGTTTTAGGCATCATCATTATTGTGACGTATACACGCTGGATTAACCGTATGCCTTGGTTATGCCTATTGGCTCCGGGTATTGGCTTGGCGGTCATTCCTATCTTTGGTGGCGTGTGGGTGATGACAGGTCAGCCTTTATTAGCAGCTTTGTTAATTAGCCTTATTCCTGCTTTGTTAATAAATAATTTACTTTTGTTAAATCAATTCCCCGATCGAGATGCTGATAGAAAGATAGGCCGTAAGACTATGTTAGTTGCTTATGGCTATGAATTTAGTAGCAAACTGTATTTACTGAATTGGATTTTGGCGGTTTTTTTGTTGGGCCTGTTTGTTTGGAATGCTACCTTGCCTAGAGCAGCCTCATTAACTATTTTTCCGATGCTCTTTGGTTTTGGAGCTTGGCGTGGCGCGGTTAATTACCCTCGTGAGTTACCAGAGCATACAGCCTATATGGCTGCTAATGTGGCCTGTGCTGTACTTAGCCCGCTTGCGTTAGCACTGTTGCTGTTTTTATTCTCTTCTTAAACCATTAATAAAGCCTTCTTAAGGCTGGGTTATGTTTAGTGCGCTAGTTGTCCTTAACAGTCTTGCACCGGAGGAGTCATCTAAGTACTTACTGGCTACATGGCGATATTAGTGGGTGTTTTGTTCTCTTGTTTATGGCGTTCCGCTTCTAAAAGGTGACGTCATCCCTATTTATATTATTTTTGTTGTTTTTATCTACTCTCATAGCGCTTTATACTTCTCCTGCTTAGCAAGCCTGCTAATTACCCGTGCCATAACAAGGAGATAGTCATGCCCAGTATTTACGTTGAACGTAGTCTCGAGCTTGCAGTGAGTGCCGATAAGGCATTTTCTGTTCTTAGTGACTTCCACCAGTGGCGTTCGTGGTCGCCATGGTTAATTACAGAGCCTGAAGCCCAAATGCATATTGCAGCAGATGCTCTCAGTTATAGCTGGCAAGGCAAGCGGGTAGGCCAAGGCAGCATGCACATAGAGCAGTCTAACGCGCCGAACAGCCTTCGGTGCCAACTGAACTTTATAAAGCCATGGAAAAGTATTGCCGATGTGGCCTTTGATGTTCAGCCTTTAAATGACAAAACCTGTAAAGTAACATGGAGTATGCAAAGCCAGTTGCCGTTTTTTATGTTCTGGATGAAAAAGCCCATGCAGACCTATATTGGAATGGACTATGAGCGTGGCTTATTGATGCTCAAAGACTATTTAGAGTTAGGCAGAGTTGAGTCGACTCTTGAGTTTGATGGCGAAGCCGAATTTCCTTCTTGTGCTTATATTGGTATTAAAACTCAATGCTCTTGTGTGGACGTTGGCCCTTCTATGCAGCGGGACTTTAATAATCTGGAAATATTGCTTAAAGGCAACGAGGCAGTAGGTATTGGTAAAGGGCTCTCTATTTACCACCTTTATGATGCGGTTCAAGACAAAGTAAGTTATACCGCAGCCTTTCAGGTTGAGCATTTACCTGAGTCAGTCGGTGGGCAGTTTATTACTGGCCATATTCCTAAGCTTCGAGTTTATAAAATTGCCCATATAGGGCCTTATCGACACCTAGGTAATGCGTGGTCGGCCATGGTGGCGCTAGCGCGCGCAAAATTGATCCGGTGCGGTAAACAGCAGCATCCATTTGAAATTTACGAAAATAAGCCTGCCGATGTTGATGAAAGCGAGTTACGAACCTCTTTGTGTTTCCCTCTTAAATAAGAGCTAGTTAAGCGTGACTAAAGAAGAAATAAACAAGGCATCCTATGTCGCACCGAATAATGCATCTGTACTTGAGGTGTTTTATTTGTTTTTAAAACTGGGTTTAAGTGCGTTTGGTGGGCCGGTTGCTCATGTCGCTTATTTTCGTAAAGAGTTTGTTGAGCGACGTGCTTGGCTTGCAGACGCGCAGTTTTCTCAGCTATTTGCTTTATGTCAGGTATTGCCAGGCCCTGCAAGTAGCCAGCTGGGTTTTCTTATCGGTCTGAACCGCTCAGGACTAATGGGAGCAATAGCGGCATTTACCGCTTTTACTTTGCCCTCTGCATTACTTTTGTTTTTCTTCGCTTTGGCCGTGCCAATGCTTGATGGCCCTTTAGCTGAGGCTCTTATTCATGGCCTAAAATTAAGTGCAGTCGCTATCGTTAGCGATGCTCTGCTGTCTATGAGTCGAGGTTTGTGCCCAGATAAGCGACGTAAACTCTTAGCTTTGATGGCGGCAGCCTTATTGCTGACTTTTAATTGGCCTTTTATGCAGCTGATTGTATTGGGGCTCGGTGCTGCATATGGCTTTGCTTTTTGTAAACCACTGACTTTTCTCAGTCAGTCATATTCTATGGCTATCTCTCGTAGTACGGCACTTCTAGCGCTCAGTGTTTTTGTGTTCTTATTTATATTACTACCCGTAGCGGTGATGTTTAGTGGCATTAACCTATTGCAAGTTGCAGCGGTATTTTATCAAAGTGGTTCATTGGTCTTTGGTGGGGGGCATGTTGTCTTACCTTTGCTACAACAGGCAACTGTAGACAGTGCCTATATTGATAGTTCTGTATTTATGGCGGGCTACGGTGCTACACAAGCCATGCCTGGGCCTATGTTTAGTTTCGCTAGTTTTTTAGGGGCTTATATGCAGCCAAACTTGCCTTGGCTTGGCGCTTTAACAGCACTTATTTTTGTTTTTTTACCTGGGTTTTTATTGGTTGTAGCGGTGTTTCCGTTTTGGCAGCAGCTTATTGAACACCAAGTGGCCACTAAGTGCCTTGCCGGTTTAAATGCGACGGTAGTAGGTATACTTTTGGCAGCGTTACTAGGGCCTATTGCTAGCAGCACGTTATTTTCATTCTATGATCTTGGTTTAGCTGCGACAGCACTTATATTCATTCGTGGCCTTAAATTAAGCCCGCTTTTATCGGTGGCCTTTTGTGTGCTCGCTTCAGTTATTTTAACCTTTCTTTAGCAAGCTTGTTCGATTAAGAGACTTTGAAGCGCTGAATGCCTTTGGTTATATTGTCTGCGAGTGCGTGCACCTGCTTAGCTGCTTCGTGAGTATCTTTAGAGACATCACTGGTGGTGGCCGTTTGTGAGTTTAGCTGGTGCAAATTACTGTTTATTTCTTCACTTACTGCTGTTTGTTCTTCGGTTGCAGTGGCGGTTTGTATACTCATGTCTTTTACCTTGGTAACAAGACCTTGTGTTTCATTGAGTAAGGTCTCCGTTTCTTTGGCAAGTTCAACAGAGTTGGTGACCTTCTCAAAGCCATCTTCAATTTGGCTCACGACACCGTTAACTCCTTGCTGTACTGCTTCGATCATTTTTTGAATGCTATCAGTACTTTCTTGCGTTTTGCTTGCAAGGGTACGCACTTCATCGGCTACTACGGCAAAACCTCGGCCTTGTTCACCTGCGCGTGCGGCTTCAATAGCGGCATTAAGAGCTAATAAGTTTGTCTGTTCGGCTATGCCTCGAATCACATCTAAGACGCTACTGATATTATTGCTTTGTTCAACCAGTTGATTGGCGCCATTGGATGCTCCCTCGATGGTTTGATAGAGTTGGCCTATTTGATCGACGGATTTATTTATCACTTGTACGCCTTGGCCAGCCTGCTCCATTGCTTGCTCAGTTTCATTTGCGGTGTGCTGGGCTATCTCTGCCATCTCTTTTGTTGCGATACTCATTTGGTGTACGGCGCTGACAATCATATCGACGCTGTGAGCTTGTTGAGATGCGATATCTGAGCTTTTCTCAGAGCTGTTGTGTAATGTGTCACTGCTATTTTGTAGGTGTTCAACATCATTGCGAACACTTTTAATAAGCTGGTTAAGGCTCGAAACAAAATCATTAAAAGCCAAGGCTAAGCGCCCCAGCTCGTCTTTGTTTTTTATTGTTATATGCTGGCTTAGATCACCACCGCCAGAACTGATGTTGTTAATGCCATCACTAATCTCATTGATGCGTTGTACTAATGAGCGAACACCTACAAACGATGCTATCGAAGCAATCGCTATAATTAAGAAGACTAATATATAGGAAATAGATTTATGCACTTGGATAGACGCTGTGGCTTCTGTGTGAACTTGCTCTGCTTTCTCAAAGGCGAGTTCACCGGCACTGTCATAGAGTGCTCTTAGGTTAGAGAAAGCTATTTCATTTTTTGCGTAGTTAGCCAAGCTTGCGTTTTGTAAACTTTGAGTTGTTTGCTGTTGCCAAGTTGAGAAGGCTTGATCAAATGACTTGAGTTGTGCCAGAACATCTGGATAGGAAGCCAGATCTTTTTGGTATTGCTGGAAGCGATCTAAGGCCTGCTGAGCGTTCTCTTGGTAATCTTGACGGTATTGGCTTCTATTACCATTAAGATCTAAGACATAGTGTAATTCGGCTAAGCGTGCTTGGTAGAGATCTCTATCGGCATTGAGAACCTTGCTTACAGTAGGTAGAAAACGTTTAGCGTAGCTATCTAAATTCTTTTCTAAACGGTTAATAAGTAGAGTATTGGCAACCAGTACAATAATAAGTGCTGCGACGAGTAGTATCAGGGGCAGGCTGTATTTTATTCTTAAGCTAAGTGAGTTCACGCTGTGTCCTAGTTTTGAGTAATGTATAAGCGCCGCTAATCGTAGCTACTTATATCGTGGTTGCTTATGCCGCCTAGACTGCTTATACCTTATAGGCCATATTACTTGCCAAGGTCCCTCACTTCGTGCAGTCCATTTACCAATATAAGAAGATATAGCAGTGCTTTTGACTAGATAATAATGTATTGAGTATAGACCTTAGTGAATAAGGCACAGTGCTTTTAGCGCATACTGAGCAGGCCTTGTAATTTACCTTCAAAACGCTGTTTCTGTAAGCCCTCACTCAATTCATAAGCTTTCTTAAGTGATTGAATACTCTGGTTTTTATTGCCCATTGCGAAGTGTATCTGTGCGCTTAGGTGGTGAAACAGTTGTTCCTTGGGGGCAATAGTGATGGCTTTCTGAATAGTGTCTAAGGCCTGCTGATAGTGTTTATGTGTAAGTGCTTTTTGAGCAAGTTTAGCGAGGTGGTAGGGATTCTTACGGCTGTATCGGCCCACTTTTTTAGCTAGTTTTTCCGCTTCATTCAGACGCTCTTGCTCAAGTAGCAAGACGTATAAATTACTAAGCGCACTATCATTCCGCTTATTAATTTTTAACGCCTTTTTATAAGCTTTCTCAGCTTCGATAGGCTTATTACTGAGTTTGTTGAGTACACCTAGGTTAGACCAAAAGAAGTCTTCTTTAGGGGCTAAAGCCAAGGCTTTTTTCATATGGCGTTGAGCTTGTTGCCACTGTTTATGCTCCAGATTTTGCATGGCAATATTATTGTAATAATCTGCTAGTGCACGCTGATCGCTAATCACTCGGCTATTGCGTGGGTCGATATCAGCAATATTAAAAAAAGTGCCTAGAAACTCAATGTAGATGCGCTGGTTTCGCGTTTTTACCACGGCGTTAATATGCCCTGGCACAAGATAGACATTAGAAGCTTGTCGCCACTGTTGAGCTACGTTGACATTTTGGAAATAAGCTTTGAGCCCCACGTAACGGGCACTGGCGACATAGAGTAGGGCTAGACTTAAGCAGTTTCCTTGTTTTCGATAATAGGTATCTCGGGCGCTTAGGCTTTCATCAAAAGCGTAATCAATGTTCCAGCCTTGTTCACTAAACATCAACTTATGTAGTGCTTGAGCGCGCTCACTTTTCTTTCGAATTGGGCGAATATGTAGGTCGAGTTCGTTTTTTATATGTGCATCTAACTCTAATAAGAGGGCCTCATTAATTAATACTTCTGTGGCGCTGTTTGTGCTTGTTACTGGCAGTTGAATACTTAGATCAGCCCATGTCTGAGAGGCATTCAGGGTAAGGCTAAAGGTAAAGAAAAGCAGAAAAAAAAGTATGCCAATTCGCTTATGAATCCATTTAGTCTTACGCCTACTTATTTTCATCACATTGGTCCTATTGCTTACTTGTAGATGCCTTTTTGAGTGTGCGTTTTAAGGTTCTGTTTTTCTTGTTGTTGACTCATTAGGGGAGTGCTTAACAAGTATAGCTAAGGCTTCTTACTCTTTGTGTCTTTGCTTCGGCACAGCTTTTGCCACTATTAGAGTGATCGATTTAAAACGCCAATTTATTGGCTTGGCCTTGCTAGAGAAAAATACATGGCAGATTCTTTTTTTCAGCACCTTGTAAGTTTGCCGTCGAATGTTGATGGCGCTTCATTCCGTCAAGGTGTTGGCAATATGTGGAAGGGCAACCTTTCCATCCCCATTATGCTGCTTGCGCTAATGGGGATGATGACGCTACCTCTGCCCCCATTCTTATTAGATGCCTTTTTCTCTTTTAATATTGCGCTCTCCATTGTTGTTTTATTGGTATCGGTATATAGCCTGAGGCCTCTCGATTTTGCTGTGTTCCCGACTATTTTATTGGTCGCTACGCTGATGCGTTTGGCTCTTAATGTAGCCTCCACACGGGTCGTTCTACTTAATGGTCATGAAGGTGGGGATGCTGCAGGTAAAGTGATTCAAGCCTTTGGTGAGGTTGTTATTGGTGGTAATTATGCAGTTGGTTTAGTTGTTTTTATTATTCTCATCATTATTAACTTTGTTGTCGTTACCAAAGGTGCTGGGCGTATATCTGAGGTCAGTGCACGTTTTACCTTGGATGCAATGCCTGGTAAGCAGATGGCTATTGATGCCGATTTAAATGCGGGTTTAATCGATCAGGATGAGGCGCGTACCCGCCGTGAAGATGTTGCTGCAGAAGCCGATTTTTATGGTGCTATGGACGGTGCGAGTAAGTTTGTTCGCGGTGACAGTGTTGCCGGTATTCTTATTCTTGTTATTAATGTGATTGGTGGTCTTGCTGTTGGTATGGTTCAGCACGGCTTGGAATTTCAAACTGCCTTACAGTTTTATGTATTGCTGACCATTGGTGATGGTCTTGTGGCGCAAATACCATCGTTATTATTGTCGACAGCTGCGGCGATTATGGTGACGCGTGTTAACAGCGCTGAAGATATGAATCGCCAAGTTTTATCGCAGATGTTTGCATCCCCTAAAGCCTTAGCTATAGCCGCGGTTATCTTGTTTATTATGGGCTCGATCCCAGGTATGCCGCATCTATCGTTTTTAGGCCTTGCTACTATTTGTGGGGTGCTGGCGTATTTTATTCACTACCGCCAACAAGAAGCTGAAGTGGTTGAAGAGGGCGGTTTTCAAGGTGGCGCAGCTCGCCCCAATGGTGCTCCCCCTTTTATTCCTTCAGCAGATGGAGCTCAGCCGCAACCGGCCCTTGAAAATAAAAGTGTGAATGCTCCAGATCCTGTTGAAGTGAGTTGGGATGACGTACAACCCGTTGATATGGTGGGTCTGGAAGTTGGCTATAGGCTGATTCCTTTAGTCGATAAAGGCCAAGGGGGGGAATTACTAGGGCGTATTAAAGGTGTTAGGAAGAAGCTCTCGCAAGAGTTGGGCTTTTTAATTCCTGCTGTGCATATTCGCGACAATTTAGATTTATTACCCAATACCTATCGCATTAGTTTGATGGGGGTTGCCGTCGGTGAAGCTGAAGTTTTTCCTGGTCGTTTTTTAGCGATTAACCCAGGTCAAGTTTTTGGCAAACTTGAAGGAACACAAACAAAAGATCCTGCTTTTGGTTTACAGGCAGTGTGGATTGATGACAGCCAGCAAGATCAAGCTCAGAGTCTTGGTTATACCGTTGTGGACCCTGCCACAGTGGTGGCAACGCACTTGAATCAGATTATGCAGAGCCATTCTCACGAGTTGATCGGTCATGAAGATGTGCAGAAATGGCTAGATCTGCTTGCGGAAAAATCGCCTAAGCTCGTTGAAGAATTAGTGCCAAATACCATAGGTATCAATCAGTTACGTAAAGTTTTACAGGCTCTTTTAGAGGAGAAGGTTTCTATTCGCGATATGCGTAGTATTGCTGAGACTTTAGCTAGTCGTGGTAGTAAACAAATGAGTACAGAAGCGATGGCCGCTGAAGTGAGATCTGCTTTAGCGCGGCAAATAGTGCAAAGCATAGTGGGGGCTGAAGTTGATGTGCCTGTGATCACTCTGGCCCCACGGCTGGAACAGTTGTTGCTACAGACCATACAACAAGCACAAAAATCTGGCGCTGAAGATGCGGCGTTTATAGAGCCACAATTGGCAGAGCGGTTAAATCAGTCTTTACGAGATACGGCGAGGCGGGTCGAGGCCCAAGGAAAACCTCTGATTTTATTAGTGGCGTCACCGCTTAGAAGCATGATGTCACGCTTTGCCCGAATCAGTATTCCAGATATGCGTGTATTGGCATACAACGAAGTCCCAGACAGTAAGCAGCTAACCATAGAGGCGACGGTTGGCGAGGAACTGGTCCAGTAGGGCTAAACCAAAGTAGGTGAAAAAATGTCGAGTCAAAATGCCGAAGTAAAACGCTTTGTAGCGCCCACGATGGGGCAGGCGCTGGCTTTAGTACGTGAGGAATTAGGGCCCGAGGCCGTTATTCTTAAAAGTCAGCAGGTGAAAGGAGGCGTTGAAATTATCACCTCTCTTGAGCGCGACTATCACACCCGAGGTGTTCATGAGAGACAAGACTTTGGTCAGAAGTTTGACAGCGACCTCGATCATGCAATGAGCAGTGATGCTAGCTGGCAAAGCCAGGCGGGCATAGAGCAAGCCGCTGCTAGCTATGATAGTAAGTTGGAAATTAACGACGTCTCAACTATTGATAAAAATGATCTTGCCGCTGAAATTGAGCGTGCACGAGAAAAAATGATGGCAGCAAAAAAAGCAGCCATGGAAGCTGAAGAGTCAGAGCAAAGACCAGTCAAAGTAAAAAAGCCCGAGCCGGTGCAGGAGCCGGCGCCCGAGCGCTCAGTCCGACGCCCTGAAGCATGGTCTGAAGATTTAGTGCAAGAGCAAAAGCTTGCAGGCTTACGTGATGAAATTGCGGACTTACGTTTATTATTAGAGCAGCAGAGTTGGGCCGCAACATCAGCCGCCAGTTCTGTTTCTAACCAAGACTATGGCGCAGTGGATGAAGCCAGTTCCAATTCACGCAGTAAGGTTCATGGGCAATTACAGCGCCTTGGTTTAAGTGAAGCCATTATCAATGAGTTAAATATGGCTGTGTCTCATAGTTTGCGCTTGCACGACACATGGAAACAAAGCTTGGCTAGCTTGGCGAAAGGCATTAGTCAGGCCGATGATTTAGATGTAGAGCGCGGTGGTTGTTATGCTTTTGTGGGCCCAACCGGAGTTGGTAAAAGCACCACGCTTGCGAAGTTAGCGGCGGCCTACACTATGCGCCATGGTGCCGGTAAAGTTGCCTTAGTGACGATGGACAGTCATCGCGTTGGTGCCGTTGAACAGCTTCGCTCGCTGTCTAATATTCTTGGCGCGCCGTTAAAAGTGGTATCGGTACGCAGCAGCCTGTTAAGTATTTTGGCTGAGTTAAGAGAGTTTCCCCTTGTATTAATTGATACTGCAGGCTTTCGCCACGGGGATACTCAACTTAACGAGCAACTTGCACAGTTGGATCAGTGTCCACAAGTAAGACGATTGTTAGTCATGTCGACTCTGAGCCAAAGCCAGCATCTGAAGGCGAGTATCCATGCCTATAAACCTAAAAAAGGACGCGATGCCTGCGTGCTTAGCAAGCTTGATGAAGCTTGTAGCTTAGGTGAGGCCATTGGGGTGCTTTGGCAAACTAAAGTTCCTTTGGCTTATATCACCAACGGTCAACGCATTCCGCAAGACATCCTTAAAGCGAATCGCAATGACCTAGTGAGTAGTGCCGTTCAGCTAGCAAAAGTGGCTCAACTAGAGACCCAGTTTGCAAACTAAAGTGACTTTAGGCCGACGCTTAGCGGCGCCTTTGCTACATTGAATATATAAAACGTGAGTGCGCCTATATGAGTTCTAATCATCCAGTCAGAGTTATTGCCGTAACCGGTGGCAAAGGTGGTGTTGGTAAAACCAATGTCTCCGTTAATCTAAGTGTTGCTCTGGCAGAAATGCGACGACGTGTCGTATTGATGGATGCAGATTTGGGCTTGGCAAATGTCGATGTCTTATTGGGGCTGAATGTTCAATACAGTATTGCTGATGTGCTCGATGGTTCTCGTACTCTACGAGAAGTCATGGTGAACGGG
Source organism: Agaribacterium sp. ZY112 (assembly GCF_041346925.1). Classification (NCBI taxonomy): domain Bacteria; kingdom Pseudomonadati; phylum Pseudomonadota; class Gammaproteobacteria; order Cellvibrionales; family Cellvibrionaceae; genus Agaribacterium; species Agaribacterium sp. ZY112. The sequence continues at coordinate 2,373,786 of NZ_CP166840.1, forward strand.
CCTGCAGGTATCAAAGTGGTTCCTGCAAGCTCCGGTGTTCAGCAGCTTGTGCAGCTTGGCAGCCATGAACATGCTGCATTAATTCACGCCTTTAGTGAAATAAGTGACCAATTAGATGTATTGGTTGTTGATACCGCAGCAGGTATTAGTGACATGGTCGTGAATTTTGTTCGCGCTTCTCAGGATGTCATTGTGGTTGTTTGTGATGAGCCTTCTTCTATTACGGATGCCTATGCCTTGATGAAACTACTCAATACTGAGCACGGAGTGAACCGCTTTCGAGTTATTGCCAACATGACTCGCAGCGCTAAAGAAGGGCGTTTGTTATTTGGTAAGTTAAATACCGTATGCGAGCGCTTTTTAGATGCAACCTTGAGTTATTTAGGTCACGTGCCTTTTGATGAGCAAGTGCGCAAAGCCGTGCAGAGTCGCAAGCCCTTATTGGAAGCTGCGCCAAGTAGTAAAGCCGCAAGTGCATTACGTGACATTGCCCAGAAGGTCGATCAGTGGCCTTTACCTCACGGCCCTAGTGGCCATTTAGAGTTCTTTATCGAGCGTCTCTTAAAAAGCGCTAATGCACAATCTGTGGTTTAGCCCTATAGGTGCTGAACAGAGCTAGAGTTCACGGGGGGAACACGCACACTATGTATGAGCAGCAATATGGGCAGCATAAAGCTGAACAATACGCGTACCTTGTTAAGCGTATTGCCTTGCATATAAAAGCAAGGATGCCCAGTTCTGTACAGCTTGAAGATCTCATTCAAAGTGGCATGTTGGGCTTACTTGAAGCCTCTGAAAAATACGATGACAGCAAAGGCGCGAGTTTCGAAACATACGCAGGGATACGTATTCGAGGCGCCATTGTCGATGAAATGCGCCGAGGCGATTGGGTGCCACGCTCGGTGCACCGCAATAAGCGCGAAATTACCGAAGCGATTACTCGGGTTGAAAAGCGCCTTGGCCGCGATGCTCGTGATACAGAAGTAGCAGCAGAGCTTAATATCGATATTGACGAATACTACAGCATGACTCGCGACTGTACGGTATCGCGTTTAGTGAGCCTTGAGGAGAGTTTAGAGGGGAATGATGAGCATGGCCCTGCGACCTTAAATGACCCTCGTTCTGAACAGCCAGAGAGAGAGGTGGGTGCTGCTGCACTGCGTCACGCCGTGGCCACACAAATTAAGCGCTTGTCTGAAAAAGAACAATTGGTCTTGTCTTTGTATTACAGCGACGAGCTCAATTTAAAAGAAATCGGGCTAGTACTTGGTGTGAGCGAAAGTCGCGTTAGCCAAATTCATAGTCAGGCTGCTGCGAGGCTGAAATCGAGATTAAAAGACTGGTAGTTGAGCTCAAATGGTCTAAAAACTGGATGACTGCTCACGAACGACTAGACTTTAAATCTGAGAGGGAGTGGAAGTAGAACTACAACGAAATCTTTGTAGCTACTTGATCTCAATGGGCTTGTACTTAACTCTCGATATGTGAGATAAGAATTAACTCGCTTTTAAAGGAGTAACAACAAGCCGTTTTAATTAGGAGGCGGAATTGGACAAAAATATGAAAATCCTGATCGTCGATGACTTTTCGACGATGCGACGCATTATTAAAAACCTGCTTCGCGACTTGGGGTTTACCAATACTCAGGAAGCCGATGATGGTTCGACCGCGTTGCCCATGTTACGCAGTGGTGATTTTGATTTTCTTGTGACCGACTGGAATATGCCAGGCATGACGGGCATAGAACTTTTAAAAGAAGTTCGAGCCGATGCGAAACTGGTTTCTCTACCAGTATTGATGGTCACAGCAGAAGCAAAACGAGATCAAATTATTGAAGCTGCTCAAGCAGGTGTTAACGGTTACGTAGTGAAACCATTTACTGCACAAGTGCTAAAAGAAAAGATCGATAAAATCTTTGAGCGTGTAAACGGTTAAGGCCTAGGAGCCTCTATGGCAAATGCATCTCCCATGCAGGATGACGGACAATTTATTGCCAAACTTCAGGACTCAGCTAAACAGCTTGTCGAGGTTCTGCAGAATGATGAATATGAAAGCGCATCCGTAATTATTCACGAGTTAATAGAAGCTCGTGATCAACATATATTTAAATCAGTTGGGCAGCTAACTCGGGCTTTACATACGGCCATTGTTAATTTCAACGTTGACGCAGATATCACTCAAACGCCCCCTGAAATCAAAAACTCAGAAATTAGTGATGCCTCTGACAGGCTGCACTATGTCTTAAGTTTAACGCAAGCGGCCGCCGATAAAACCATGGACAAGGTTGAGGCTGTGGCCCCTATTGCGATGAATCTTGGTCAAGAAGCACAGCGACTTCGTGATGACTGGGACAAACTTATGCGTCGCGAAATGACAAAAGCTGAATTTAAAAAGTTAGCGCAACGAATTGACGAATTTCTTATTCAAATGGGGGACGGCACCGAGCAACTGAATAAGAGCTTGCAGGATATTATTCTTGAACAAGGTTTTCAGGACTTGACTGGGCAGGCGCTTAAGAAAGTGATTGATTTAGTCACTGACGTTGAGCGTGAGCTTGTCGATTTAATGCGAATAGCGGGGCAGGTTGAACAAGTTACAGGCCTTGCTATTGAAGAGCAGCAGGAACAAGAAAAAGAAAATAGTTCCAAAGGAGAAGGCCCTGTTATTAAGCCCGAGTTGAGGGATGACGTCGTCAATGGTCAGGATGATGTTGATGATCTACTGTCGAGCTTGGGCTTTTAAGGAGGAATAATGGCTTTTGGCGATGACGAAGAAATCCTCCAGGACTTTCTTGTAGAAGCAGGAGAGATTATTGAGCAGCTATCAGAGCAATTGGTAGAGCTTGAGCAGCGCCCGGATGATAAAGATCTGTTAAATGCGATTTTCCGAGGCTTCCACACTGTGAAAGGTGGAGCAGGGTTCTTGCAACTAAATACCATGGTTGATTGTTGCCATGTAACGGAGAATCTATTCGACATATTACGCAACGGTGATCGTGATGTTACTGCAGAGCTGATGGATGTAGTACTTCAGGCTCTGGATACGGTCACTCAGCAATTTCAACAATTACAAAATGGTGATACTCCCGAAGCGGCTGACCCCCAGCTTATTCATCATTTAGAATTACTTGTGGCCGGTGAGGACATTGGTGGTGCAGCAGAAGACATTGGTGAAGTTAGCGCAAATAGCAACGATGTGGCTGCCCCAGAGTCTGCCGTAGAGCTCGATACAGAGTCGAATAAAGAGTTCAGTAAAGAGCCCGCTAGTTCTTCAGCGTCTAAAGCTGACTTTGACATGAGTGATGAAGAGTTTGAAGGTTTTTTAGATGCTCTTGATGATTCGGATTCAGGTTCTTCACAAGCCGCTTCAAGTGATACAGCTTCATCCAGTGCTTCTGATGAAATTACAGAGGATGAATTTGAAGCCTTATTGGATCAGCTGCATGGCAGTGGTCAAGCACCCGCACCTGCGGCAGCCAGTGCATCTGATTCACCAGACGCTGCTTCGAGCTCTTCTGTTGCTAGTGACTCGGATGAAATAAGCGAGAATGAATTTGAAGCTCTGCTAGATCAGTTGCATGGCTCAGGTAAAAGCCCTGGAAAAAGTACGACTGCTGAGCCTGTTAAAGCAGAAACAACAGATTCAAATGGTTCCAGCAGCGCTGATCTTATCTCAGACGATGAGTTTGAAAATTTACTTGATGAGCTTCACGGTAAAGGTTCTGGTCCAACCGAAGCAAGTAGCCCTGAGCCTAAAGTTAAAGATGCTGAAGATCAAACGGTATCTAAAAAAACAAGCGCAGAGCCCACTTCAAGCCCTGTTACACCGGCAGCAAAAACTGCCGCACCGGTTGCCAAGCTAAAACCCAAAGAAAACAAGGCAGGGGCTCAGAAAGCCAACGCTCAAGGCGGAGGTAACCAGGTTGCACAAGGTGAAACTACGGTAAGGGTTGATACTCAACGCCTCGACGACATTATGAATATGGTTGGCGAACTGGTATTGGTACGTAACCGCTTGGTGCGCTTAGGTGAAGAAAGTACCGACGAAAGTATGCAAAAAGCAGTGGGTAATTTGGATGTTGTTACTGCGGATTTGCAAACAGCGGTAATGAAAACCCGGATGCAGCCGATCAAAAAAGTGTTTGGTCGTTTTCCCCGAGTTGTTCGTGACCTAGCAAGAAACCTTAAGAAAGAAATTAACCTTGAGCTTAAAGGTGAAGATACCGATTTAGATAAGAATTTAGTTGAAGCTTTGGCAGACCCTTTGGTTCACTTAGTAAGAAACTCTGTCGATCATGGTGTTGAATTACCTGCAGAGCGAGAGAAAAAGGGCAAAAGTAGAGTGGGTAAGGTTGTGCTTGCTGCGGAGCAAGAGGGTGATCATATCTTGCTTCTTATCTCTGATGATGGTGCCGGTATGGACCCTGATGCCTTGCGCGAAAAAGCCGTAGAGAAAGGTATTATGGATACCGATGCGGCAAGTCGCTTGAGTGACTCTGAAGCCTACAACTTAATTTTTGCCCCAGGTTTTTCAACAAAAACAGAGATATCAGACGTCAGTGGTCGTGGCGTAGGTATGGATGTAGTGAAAACCAAAATTACTCAGTTAAATGGTTCGATTGAAATTCAGTCTGAGCAGGGTGAAGGTACAAGTTTCATTATTAAAGTACCTTTAACTTTGGCCATTATGCCAACTTTGATGATTATGCTGGGTAAGCAAACCTTTGCCTTACCACTTGTGAGTGTTAATGAAATCTTCCACATGGACTTAACCAAAGTCAGTATTGTTGATGGGCAGGAGTGCATAGTCATCCGTGAAAAAACGGTTCCAGTCTTTAATTTAAAGCACTGGTTAGTGCGTAATTCTTACGGCGATGCCAATCCTCCAGAAGCTCATGTGGTGATTGTTTCTGTTGGAACTCAGCGAGTTGGTTTTATTGTTGATCAGCTGATCGGTCAAGAAGAGGTTGTTATTAAACCCTTGGGTAAATTATTACACGGAACGCCTGGTATGGCGGGGGCTACTATCACAGGTGATGGTACCATCGCGTTAATCTTAGATGTTCCGTCCATGTTAAAACGCTATGCCGGAAATAATAAACGGGTAGCTTAAACAGCGATTAAATCGCTACGGGAGTACAGGTGGCTTACCGAGTATTGGTCGTTGATGACTCCGCTTTTTTTCAAGCGCGACTAAAAAAAATAATATCTGAAAGCCCAGGCCTTGAAGTGGTTGGTGTGGCCGCGAATGGGCAAGAAGCGATTGACCTAGATGAAAAACTGAAACCTGACGTTATTTCTATGGACTATGAAATGCCTTTTGTAGATGGCATTACGGCGGTGCGTACCATTCTTTCCCGCCGCTCAGTTCCTATCGTTATGTTCTCATCTATGACCTATGAAGGTGCCCGTATTACCTTAGAGGCTTTAGATGCTGGTGCGGTGGATTTTCTACCCAAAAATTTTGCTGAAGTATCTAATGACAGTGCGGTATTGAAGAAGCGCTTGCATGATAAGCTCATTGGTTTTGCTAAGAGCGCTAAACCAACTATTGCTCGAACTTATATCGACAAAGTTTCTGAAACAGCTAAAGCCTCACCCAGACCTGAAACTAGCTCCAGTTCCTCTAGCCAAGTCACGTTGAGTGAACAGAGAAGCAGCAGAGCTCGTAGTATTTCTCAGAGTACAGCTGATACACCTACTAAAGACCCCATTCAACCACGACGATCATCGGTAAACTTAAAAGGTAAGGTGAAATTGGTTGTCATCGGTGCTTCGACAGGTGGTCCTGTTGCCGTAACGGAAGTGGTATCTCGCCTTCCCGCTAACTTTCCCGCTCCTATTGTGATTGTTCAGCACATGCCTGAGAACTTTACCAAAGCTTTTTCTGAACGCTTAGATAGGCAAAGTAACTTGAGCGTTAAAGAGGCACAAAGTGGCGATGCACTTGTTGCAGGTGAGGTGCTTGTAGCACCTGGTGGTCGCCAGCTAATGTTCGATAAAACGGGTAATAAGATAAAAATTATCGATGGTGATGACAGGGTTAATTATAAGCCCTGTGTTGATATTAGCTTTGGTTCGGCCGCTCAAATATTTGGTGCTTCAACCTTAGGCATTGTGCTTACCGGTATGGGAGCAGATGGTTGTGAAGGAGCGAGAATGCTTAAGCAAAAGGGTGCGAATATCTGGTCTCAGGATGAAGCCTCTTGTGTGGTTTATGGAATGCCTGCGGCAGTTGCAAAAGCAGGTTTAACGGATGCGGTTTTAGCTGTACGTGATTTTAGTGACAAGTTGATTAGTGACTTATAAACCTATATGGATTTAATCAGTGTACTAGGCGTTATTATTGGCTTTGCAGCTCTGATTGGGGGTAACTTTCTAGAGGGCGGTTCGCTCTCGACATTAGTAAATGGACCTGCTGCCATCATTGTTTTTGGTGGAACGATTGGTGCTGCGGTATTGCAAACACCTAAACAGGGCATTCAGCGCGCCTTAAATATGTTTTCATGGGTGTTGATACCGCCCAAATTTAAATTACCTGAAGGTGTCGAGCAAGTGGTTGCTTGGTCGAAGATCGCCCGCAAGCAAGGTCTGCTTGGTCTCGAGAATGCTGCGGAAAAAGAAAAAGATAGTTTTTCAAAAAAAGCCTTGCAGCTACTTGTTGACGGCAGTGATGCCGAAGTCATAAGGCATGTGCTTGAAACGGATTTGGCCGTTGTCGAACAGCGCGATATAGAAGCAGCTCATTTCTATGAAAGTATGGGAGGTTACGCTCCTACCATCGGTATTATTGGGGCGGTAATGGGGCTTATCCATGTTATGAGTCACTTAGCTGACCCGTCGCAATTGGGCCAAGGTATTGCCATTGCTTTTGTCGCAACTATCTATGGTGTAGCCGCAGCTAATTTATTTTTACTGCCGATTGCTAGCCGTTTAAGAGCTTGTATTAAAGAGCAAAGTTTACACCGAGAACTGACCATTGAAGGTGTATGTGCCATTGCAGACGGTGAAAATCCACGTGCAATCGAGACAAAGCTTAGCGGCTATTTACGCTAGCTGGGGCTCAATATGAGTCATAGACGTTTATTAACAAAAGCTCGCCAAGGTGAAGATTATAATCGTTCTGTTGGCCACGAGCGCTGGCTGATTTCTTATTCTGATTTTATCACTCTCTTATTTGCCTTTTTTGTGGTGATGTATTCAATCTCTCAGGTGAATGAATCTAAGTATCGGGCACTGTCTGAAACTTTAAACCAAGCATTTAAAACTCAGCCATCTTCGAGCAGTACTAAGGATGTTCCATCAGATCAGCAACAAGCGGTTGATCTTGTAGACCTTGAAGAGCTTGCTCAAGATTTACAGCAGCGCCTAAGTGACTTTCCTGTTGAAGGCTCCATTACGGTTTCAGCAAATGAAAGCTGGCTGGATTTGAATTTAAGTTCCGAACTTTTATTTGATAGCGGTGAGGCTCAATTAAGTTTTGAGGCCCAGCAGGTTTTTACTGATATTGCTGAGCAATTAAGTCCTTATGAAAATGAAATTCAAGTAAGTGGTCATACAGATGATAGGCCCATTAGCAATGTTGACTTTGCAAATAACTGGGAGCTAAGTTCGGCTCGTGCTTTAGCAATTGTTGAGTTGCTCCAAAAAAATGGCATTGCCGCTCAACGTTTAGCCGCTTTGGCTTTTGCTGAGCATAGGCCTCTAGCCTCGAATGAGACGGAAGAGGGGCGAAAAAAGAATCGGCGAGTGGTGCTACGAATTGGTCAATTTGCAGCTGAAAACTCGGTTGACAATAATACTGCTAGCCAGATTGATGTACTTCAAGGTAAGCAAAATTTAGATCAGGATAGCCCTGCAGAGTCGAGTTCCACAAAGAAACTTGGAGAAAGTGGTATTGCAGAAAAAGAGGCTATTCAGGGTTCTGACCAAGGTCTTGCTCAAAGTCAGGATCAACAAATAATAGAAACATCAAACGAGTTGGCTCCTAGAGAAGGCCGCATTCAGCCTGTCCGCTTAAAAGGCGGCAATCTTTTATTTAGTTCTGATCCAGATTTACCCCGCTTACAAAGTTTACAGCGAGAAGAAGAGTAGAGAGGCTGGTACGGGCTTTGCTTTTTTTTATCGTGAGATAACAAGAGTCAAACTTTCAAGAAGGCGACATAGCTTTCGCTTTTGACTTAGAGCGAGAACTCTAGCTAGTTAAGCTATTAATACATAGACAGATACGTTTTTTTACAGCGGCAATACTTGGGAGAACGTTGCTAATTATTGCCGCATGATCGGAGTGAGTGTGCAGGTCTGGACAATCGCAAACCAAAAGGGTGGCGTTGCGAAAACAACCACCAGTGTTAGCTTTGCAGGTATTGCTGCAGAGGAGGGGCTGCGTGTACTGCTTATTGATCTGGACCCTCATGGTTCTTTGACCTCTTGGTTTTCTTTGGTAGAAACTGGCAAGTCATCCAGTATTTTTGATCTATTCGATAAGCGAAATGAGTTAACTCTAGCCTTATTGGAAGAAGTTATTCAGCCCAGTGCTTTTGAAAATATAGATGTGATTCCTTCTGCGCTTGTGCTCGCTACGCTAGAGCGCCGAGCTGTTGGCGAAGGAATGGGTTTGGTTATTAAGCGTGCTTTAGCTCTTGTTGAGCATGAATATGATCTGGTACTTATCGATTGTCCTCCTCAACTTGGGGTGCTGATGGTTAATGCTCTAGCTGCTTGTGATCAATTAGTGATACCAGTACAAACTGAGTATTTAGCAATACAAGGTTTAGAGCGTATGTTAAATACACTTACAATGATGCAGCGCTCTCGGGGGGCTCCGTTTAATTATTGTATTGTGCCGGTCATGTACGATAAGCGCACCCAAGCCTCGGTGCAGAGTTTGCGACAAATCCGTATGGACCATGAACCGAGTACATGGCCTGGGAAAATTCCTATTGATACCCGCCTTAGAGATGCAAGTAAAGCCGGCTTGCCTATCAATGTGTTTGATAAGAGTGCCCGTTCTGCTCTGGCTTATCACTCTCTGTTTACGTTTCTTCACCGTGCTGCGAATGAAGCAAGGCCGGAGGCGGTGCAATAGTGAGTAAAGAGTTGGAAAGCGATTTAAATAATTATTTTGATGAATTGCTACACGATGCATCTATGTCGGAGGCGAGCGCGAAGTCAGAGGTGCAAGTTAAAATAGAAGCAAATACGGAGGCTAAAGCAGCTGTTAACGTAAAGCAAAGGGTTAATAAAGCCGGTGTTCCAACAAAAGCTTCGGAACAGCAACTCCTATCAGAACCTCTTAATAAGCCTCTTAGGGCTATGGCGAAAAAAAAAGCTGCTACAAATATTCATGTTAAGCCTCATGCAGAACCGGAGTCTGTCGACAAACAAAAACTACAGGCCTTGCTTGATCGCCGTCTTATACAAAGCCCTGTTGAGGCAAGCCCTAAGGCGGAGGCGAACTTAGATGCTATTCAAGTCCAGCAAGCACAAGCAGAGCTTGAAGTCAGTAAGAGTCAATGCTCTGAGCTTAGCCAAACTGAAAATATTGAGCCGAGCGTCACAGCAGAGGTAGAGGTCTCTGAACTAGCACAGCAAGATCCGGTTGTTAGCCAACAAGCGGATCACAGTGTTCAGTGGTGTGAAAACGGTCGCCCAGCGTGGGCTCAAGAGCGCTTTGACGCTTTGTTATTTGATGTTGCAGGTTTAAAGCTTGCGGTGCCTTTAATTGCACTTGGGCAAATTGTTCCAATGCATGAAGGTTTAAACCACCTTTTTGGTCAGAGTTCCTGGTTTATGGGTGTATTAAAGTCGTCAATGGGTAATCTCAGAGTTGTTAATACGGCTTTATTTGTGATGCCTGAGCGCTATGAGGAACGTTTTTTAGAATGTGCAGAGTTTGCTATCTCCTTGCATGGCGTACCGTGGGCCTTAGCGGTAGATACTGTACACCAGCCCATTAGTTTAGAACCTGATGAAATTAAATGGCGCTCTGAGCGCTCTAAACGCCCTTGGTTAGCTGGAACAGTAAAATCTTCCATGTGCGCTTTATTAGATATCCCGCAGATGGCTCACTTATTAGTTGAGGCGGATGACTCTTTAAGTTTTGAATGATTGAGTTTGCTTAAAAGAGCTCACAATAAGTAAGACCGACTGGCATAGAAGCTGCTCTTAACTATATTTAGAGGGGTGTGGGGCAGGATTTTGACGCGAGCTTAATCTGTGCCAGCGCTGTGATGCGCAATAACAATTATGTGAGGACAGTTAGCTATGGCAGCTACGTTAAGCAAAGACAATATCAGCGAAGACCCGATGTTGCAGTGGGTCACTTTTAAGCTGGCAGGTGAAACCTATGGTGTCAATGTGATGCAGGTTCAAGAGGTGTTGCGTTATACCGAAATAGCTCCAGTACCAGGGGCCCCAGCCTATGTTATGGGTATAGTTAACCTTCGTGGCAATGTGGTGACGGTTATTGATGCGCGTTATCGCTTCGGTTTGGAACCTGGAGAGATCAGTGACAATACACGTATTGTTATTCTGGAGGCAGATCAACACGTTGTTGGTATTTTAGTGGATAGCGTGGCTGAAGTGGTTTATCTGCGACAGAGTGAGATAGAAACAGCTCCAAACGTGGGTAACGAAGAGAGTGCACGCTTCATTCAAGGTGTGTGTCATAAAAATGATGAATTATTAATTTTGATAGAACTCGATAAGCTGCTCACGGATGACGAATGGGCTGAGCTGGAGAGTGTGTGATGGTTGGGGAAGTACTTATGCTGGTGAATGAAAGCCTTGCTGCTTATAGCGGCCTAATTAGCGCCGCTCTTATTTTAATGAATTTAGCTTTTATCGCGGCTTTTATCCAAATGAGAGCTCACAGTGTGCGTAAGCGAGCAATTATGAACAAGCAGCTGCAAATGAGTAACTCGGGTGTTATGGGCGTTGGGGAGCGTGTATTACATCTAGAGAAACAGTTGACCTTGTTGAGTAAACAGCAGCAAGAGCTCAATGATAGCCATGTGGAGTTAGCTTGTGGTCGAGCACGGAGCATGCTGAATCAAGGCTTAAGTGATGAAACAGTAGCTGCGAGCAGTGGTTTAAGTGTGGCAGAAGTATCGTTGATGAAAATGATGCAGCAGCCCTCACATCAGTTAGATCGAGCATCATAGCCGTTATCATTAGTTAAGCGTATAGGGCGTTCATTATGAAGTACGGAGTTTTTGTTTATTCTGCCCTAGTTATCAGTGCTTTTAGTGTGAGTGCGTGCAGTATCTCAGATCGCTCTGTTTATGAGGATGGTGAAGGTGCTGTACCAGAGGCCTTTTTTTCTACAGTAAAAAAAAATAAAACTCATAAACGTTGGGTAACGGATAATTTAGGTAAACCTCATTTCTATCTCGAAGGTCCCAATCAAGAGCAGGTTTATACTTATCATTTTAAACAGAGCTATTACCGTAAAGCCAGTTTGTTGTTCTTTTTAAATTACAATGGCTCAGATCAGCAGCAAAAGAATTACCATATTATTTTTTGTGATGATGTAGTAAAAAAAGTTTGGTGGGATGACTTTGTTAATGTGCAGATAGAGAAGGTGGTTAAGTATGGAGGCTGTCAAAAAGACAGTGAAGCGATAAGTGAAAAGGTTGAAAAAGAAAGCAAAGACGGTGAGCCGAGTGAGCAGTCATCGCTTAATCACTTTTCGTATCTAGAGCTTTTTAGTGCTTATCGCTTCGTTTAATCTAGCATTCAGTTTATTAGGGCTCTAAGCTTTTGTGTTCAGGCTGAGCCCTAAAAATTTTACCGCTCTGAGTACATATTGGGCTTAACAAATATGCGTAACTTGGCATAAGCTTACTTGCAGGGCTTACTGTCATAGGGTCTTCTGCTGGGTAAGCATTTAAGCGTAAGCGAGTGCGAGTTGCGCCAGGGTCGACACTATTTACACAAATATCACCTAAGCCATCGAGTTCTTCTGCAAGCACTTTCATTAATGCATCACTTGCAGCTTTTGATACTGAATACGCAGCTGAATATGCTTTGCCTTGGCTTGCACTTTGGTCTGAGGTAAACAAAATACGACCATGCTCACTGTTGCGGATAAGAGGCAGTAGGGCGCGGCTTAAAAGAAAAGAGGCGTTGATATTTACCTGCATTACTGTTGCCCAGCGCTCAGGACTATATTGTTGTACGGGGGTTCGAGCTCCGAGCTCAGCCGCATTTATTAAGAGTCCATCAAGTTTGGGAAATTCATTGGCTAAGGCATCGTGCATAGCTGTATAGGCTTCTGCGTTTGCGCTTTCTAGGCTAAGGCAATAAATAGCTGGCTGAGCTAAGCCTTCTTGCTCAATCTCATCATAGAGCTCTTCAAGTTTGGTTTCACTTCGACCGTGTAATACAACGGTGGCACCGGCACGAGCAAAATACAGAGCAGCACAGCGACCAATGCCATCGGTTGCACCGGTAATGAGAATGGTTTTTCCCTTAAATGATGAACTTGATAATTTAAAATCAGAAGGGATTTGTGAGTTGTGCATATATATTTCCGAAAATGTCATAACGGCTTATTAATCGCAATAAACCGAGTGCTTTATGGTTGAGCTTCAGCGATTGTTTCTGGCGCTGCTAAATTTAAATAGTTATCAATTATTGGCCAGATCTCATCTGCGTGTTCAATATAGTGATCTGCTTGCCAACTCAAGCTGTCTTCGTCTTTGGGGATGTAACCATAGTTGGCTGCAATGGTAGGCATACACGCATTTTTTCCGCAGAGAATGTCACGTACATGGTCGCCAATATAGATAGCTTCACTGGGCTTACAGTTGGCATAGCGGCAGGCTAAGAGTAATGACTCCTCATGAGGTTTGCTTTGCTTGACATGCTCTGGTGAAAGAATACAGCAGGGCGTGCTAGCAAAACGAAATTGTGTCATCAAAGCATCGGTCAGGGCCTGAGGTTTGTTTGTGGCGATACCCCAAGCCAGCCCTGCATCGCTGATCTTCTTAATTAGTTCATCGATACCGGGGAAGCTTCTAGTATGTCGGTTGATATTTTGGGTATAGCTATCGAGTAGACGTTGGCGTAAAGGGCCTACTTGCGGGTCATCATCAGTCAGCTGATAACCCAGCTTAACGAGCGCGTAAGAGCCTTCAGAAACAATGACTCGGGTTTGCTCAAAGGGGAGAGGCTCTAAGCCGTCCTCTTGCATGATAGAGTCTAAAGCGGCACTTAAGTCTCTGGCGGTATCAAGTAGGGTGCCATCTAAATCGAAAAAAACGGCTTTGAGTGTCATCTTAATTAACCTTTTTGGCTCGAACTAAGTAGTTAACATCCACAGCTTCTTGGGCTAAATAAAAATGCTGATTGAAGGGGTTAAAACTCATACCACAAACATCTTCGACCACCAGGCCTGCTTCACGAATCCAGTGGCATAGTTCAGCAGGTTTAATAAATTTTGAATATTCGTGGGTGCCTTTGGGCAAGAGCTTCATAACGTATTCAGCACCAAGGATGGCAAAGGCATACGACTTAGGTGTGCGATTTAAGGTTGAAAAGTACAAGCTGCCATTGTCTTTTGCGAGTGCCGCACAGGCTTTAATTGTTGAGCTTGGGTCGGGCACATGCTCCAGCATTTCCATACAGGTGACAATGTCAAATTGCCCTTCGTTTTCTTTACAAAAATGCTCAGCACTGATTTTTTGGTAGTGAATATCTAAGCCGCTTTCTAAGGCGTGCAGTTTGGCGACCTCAAGTGGAGCCTCTCCCATATCAATACCGCTTACTTTGGCTCCTCGTTGGGCCATGGCTTCGCTGAGTAAGCCGCCACCACAGCCTATGTCGATAAGCGTCTTGTCAGCAACGGGTGTTGCAGAATCCACATAGTTTGCACGTACTGGGTTTAGTTGATGCAGGGGTTTAAATTCGCCTTCGGGATCCCACCATCGGCTGGCCATGCGTTCAAACTTCTCAATTTCATTGGGGTCTACGTTTGTCTGTTCCGAATTAAGCATGACGAATTTTGTCCCTCCAAGCTGAGGCTCGTTTAATCAGTGACTCTTGGTTTATACGGCTGAGCTTACCTTGATTGACAAGGTGCTGACCATTTACCCACAGATGACTGACTTGGTTTTGACTGTAAATGATTTGGCTCGCAGGGTTGTATACGGGCTGGGCTGTTAGCTCGCTTAGGTCTATAGCGCAAATGTCAGCCGCTTTCCCCACCTCTAAAGATCCACACTGCTTATCTATGCCTAGTGCTTTAGCGCCGGCCATTGTTGCCATATAAAGGCTGTCATGGGCATTTAAACTAGAGGCGTCCATGGTTTGAAACTTGGCGAGTAAAGCTGCTTGTTTTATTTCATTAAGCATACTCAAATCGTTGTTGCTCGCCGCCCCATCGGTACCTAAGGCGACGTTAATTCCTTCGCGGAGTAAGTCCTTAACAGGGCATAGGCCGCTGGCTAGTTTTAAATTTGAATCTGGGCAGTGTACAACGTGGGCGCCACTGCTTTTGAGCACTCTAAGGTCACTCTCATCGACTTGAGTCATATGCACGCACTGAGCGAGTGGTGAGAGCAAGCCTAGCTCAGCCAGTCGTTTACTTGGTCGTTGACCTGATTCAGAAACGGCCCGCTCCACTTCTTCAGCCGTTTCATGAAGGTGAATTTGTATCGGCGCTTGTAGCTCTTCGGCCAGAGTGCTGATTTGGCGTAATACATCATCGCTAACGGTATAGGGGGCATGTGGGCCAAAAGCGATATTAATACGGTCGTGTGAACGGTAGTGATCGTGGAGGGCCAAGCCCTTGTGGATGTAGTCGTCAGGCCCTTGGCCCCAAGGGGTAGGAAAGTCGAGTACAGGGAAGGCGATTTGGGCACGAATACCACTTTCGTGGGCAACTTCAGCAGCTGTTTCAGGGAAAAAATACATATCGCTAAAACAGCTCGTGCCACTTAAGAGCATTTCAGCAATAGCAAGCTCGGTGCCGTCTCTTACAAAGCTCTCGTTAACCCAACGGCTTTCTGCCGGCCAAATATGTTCTTCAAGCCAGGTCATTAAGGGCAGGTCATCAGCATAACCACGCAATAAGCTCATTGCCGCATGGCCGTGAGCATTTATTAAGCCCGGTATAAGCGCTTGGTTTTTGAGCTCGATAAAGCTGTTTGCTTGATATCGTTGTTGAAGCTCGGACTGAAGAACGATGTCTACAATCTTTCCTTCGTTTATAATCAGCGCCGAGTCTTCAAGAATGCGGCCCTTGGGAATAATAGGAATTATCCAGCTTGCACTGATGGCTAGCTCAACGTGGTGCAGACTCATGCCCTGAGTAGTCCTAGGTATTGATAAGCAGGTAAGTATACCCGAATGGCCCAGAGCCTGTTCACCCTTTAATGAGAATAGCTATGTCTAATGTGCTGCCCTTTAAGCGGCCCAGCCCCCACCAGAAACACAAAGGCCGCAGCCTTTGCCGCCGCGGTTTTCACAAGTGGAAGGTGAAAACAGAGCAAAAGTTCGATGTTAAACAAGGTCGCCTCGTAACAGTATTGATCTGTGAGCGCTGCGGCGAAACAAAGCATAAGTTGATTTAATGACAGATAAAGAAAGTAATAAAACTAACAGTTCAGCACTCAGTGAGCCGCTGAACGAGCAGATCCAACAAGAGCTCAACCGAGAATGCGCTAAAATTCCGTGGTCTGAACTACAGCGCTTTTTTGCGTCTGGTATTGCGGTATCGGTCGCCAAGGAACTTGATTTAATTGAAGTTGCTCAGTTTATTCATGCTGATGATGCTGCACGAATAAACGCTTATATGGAAAGTGGCTTAATTGCTCAAGTGAGTGATGAGCAGGCGCAGCAATGGATTCGAGATGATGCGAGTGTATGGGCGCTGGTTATTAAACCTTGGGTACTCGTTCAAGCAGCTTAACTATGACATGTTTAGGCCTTGGTTCTAGGCCCTAGTTTTTGTCCTATGTGGCCCCTCTTTACGGCAAGGTTCTTGCCAGTGTGCTATATAAAGTTATGCCGTTTATTTATATAGCGAGGCACTTTCTTGCCTCAGGAGTTGGCAAAACTTATGGCCCGGCAAGATCGTGAGCAAGCTAATCCGCAGGCTGTTGGCCGTTCTGAGTTGAGCGCTGAAGCAGCTAGCGCTCCTTCGTTAGAAAGTACCTTAGAAAGTACGGGCGTAGGTACTTGGGATTGGCATATTCCTTCTGATCAACTGAGTTTTAATAGACGCTGGGCTGAGATTGTCGGTTTTACTTTAGAAGAGTTAGCCCCTCTTGGTGCTAAGGCCTGGAGTGAATTGTGCCACCCAGGTGATTTAAGCCGTTTTAATCACACTGTCGAGTCTTGCCTTGAAGGCTCCGGTTATTACGAGTGCGAAGTACGTATGCGGCATCGTGCCGGTCACTGGGTTTGGATTCTTGATTCGGGTAAGGTGCTTGAGCGTGATGCTGATGGCAAAGCCCTGCGTATGATGGGCACTCACCTCGATATCACTGATAAAAAGCACAGCGAACAGATGCTGGAGCGTCAAACACAACTGTTTGAGGTGATGAGTGATCAGGGGCGAATCGGTGCGTGGTCCTATGATATCGAAAGCGGCCAAGTCTACTGGTCGTCGATGACGAGAAAAATCCACGAAGTTTCTGACAGTTTTATTCCTGAAGTTGAATCAGGGATAAATTTCTATAAAGAAGGAGAGAGCCGAGATACCATCAGTCGCGTGGTTGCCGAGGGGATAAACCAAGGTAAATCTTGGAACGTTGAGTTAATACTCGTAACAGCAAAAGGTCGAGAAATCTGGGTCGCTGCTACAGGGTCAGCAGAATTTGAAGGTGGAAAATGTGTTCGCCTCTATGGTTCTTTTCAGGATATCGATAAGCGTAAGCGCTCAGAGCAGGCTTTAATTGAGGCCAAAGAGCAAGCCGAGCAAGCCGCTCAAGCTAAAAGTGAATTTTTGGCTATGATGAGCCATGAGATTCGTACGCCCTTAAATGGGGTTCTGGGTATGCTGAGTTTGTTGCAGCGTAGCAACTTGGATGATGAGCAAGTTCGCAAGGCCCAAATCGCGCGCAACAGTGCAGAGAGTTTACTGCAGATCATTAATGACATTCTCGATTTTACGAAGGTGGATGCAGGGCACTTAGATCTCGCAAATCAAGATTTTAACCTTCACGCGCTGCTCGATGACATGTCTGAGGGCATGGCGTTAAGAGCGCAAGAGAAACAACTGGAGCTCGTGGTTGATCAGTGTGAAGTCGATAATGGCTGGGTTCACGGTGACGAAGGGCGTTTGCGTCAAGTCTTGGTGAATTTGGTCGGTAACGCCATCAAGTTCACCGAAAAAGGAGAAATACTTGTTCGAGCATGCCTCGTTAAATATGGGCAATCAAGGCAGTTGGAGCTGGATGTTTGTGACAGCGGTATTGGCATTGATGAAGCGCAGCTTGAATATCTGTTTGAACCATTCACACAGGCAGATAGTTCAGTCACTCGTAACTATGGGGGCACAGGTTTAGGGCTTGCTATTAGTCATAAGCTTTGCGCTTTGATGGGGGGGAGTTTGTCTGTACGCAGCCGCTTACAAGAGGGCTCAACGTTTACGGTTTCGATTGAGTTGGGACAGGCACAAACCCCGATTGAAACCGACCCGATTGATTTACAATTTTGCGATGTGCTAATTATTGTTTCAAATACAGCGCAGCGCTCGATGTTAGAGCGTCAGTTTGGGCTTTGGGGAGCTCGTGTCACTGCGGCTGATAGCTACGAGCTGGCCATTAAACTTGCGACATCTATGGGGCGAGATCAGCCTTATGCTTTGGTCTTGGTTGAAGGCCAGCTAAATGATGGCAGTGCAGAGGCCTTTGCCTACAAGTTTCACAGTGTTACACATTTAAAAGCGTCGCCGTTGGTACTTTTAAATCCAATGAATGATCGTTTTATTGGTGATCAGCTTGAGAATCTGGGGTATCGATTGCAGCTACCTAAACCCATTACTCGCAGCGACTTATTACTGGCTCTCAACTTAATTGAGTTGGCGCCAGCGGATGTTCCAGAAATAAAAAGTGAGTCGGGCTACCAAGAAAATATATTGTTAGTCGAAGACAACATGGTGAATCAAGAAGTGGCTTTAATGATGCTTGAGGACATGGAGAAATCGGCAACCGTTGCGAAGCATGGTGCAGAAGCGATTGCCTTGATGAAGGCTGCCGATGAACAAAGCCCTTTTACCTTAGTTCTTATGGACTGCCAAATGCCAGTGCTTGATGGTTATGAGGCCACTAAGGCAATTAGGCAGGGCGAGGCGGGGGATCGATATCGGCGTGTGCCTATTTTGGCGATGACAGCCAATGCCATGAAAGGAGATAAAGAAAAGTGCTTAAATGCCGGCATGGATGATTATCTAGCTAAGCCTTTTGATGAAGAGGACTTGACTCAGCTTCTTGGCCGCTGGGCGAAGGGTCTTGCTTAAGATGCAGGAGCCTATGTGTAGCTGTATTGGCTCGTCGTATTTAGCATGCCACTGTTTTAACAGCTCTTGTTCTTGCCTGCATACGTAAATATTCCTTCTTATTTATTCTTGTTAGCCTAAAGCTATGAGTCTTATTTATTTAACTAAATATGACTATTATGTTGTATGCGCTAAAGTGACAGCATATTCAATTCAAAGTACAAAACGCACTAGGAGTGTCTTATGTTAGAAAATAAAGAAGGTCAATCAGTCCCCCAAGTTAGCTTCCCTGTCCGTGTTGATGATGCGTGGCAAACTTGGCAATCCAGTGAGCTATTTGCAGGTAAAAAAGTTGTTGTTTTTGCTTTACCGGGTGCTTTTACTCCAACCTGCTCATCTAGCCACCTACCTCGTTACAACGAGTTAGCGCCGGTGTTTAAAGAGCATGGTGTTGATGACATTATCTGTCTTTCTGTGAACGATACCTTTGTGATGAATGCTTGGGAAAAAGATCAGCAAGCTGCACATATTCGCTTTCTACCAGATGGTAGCGGTGAGTTTAGTGAAGGCATGGACATGCTTGTTGATAAAAGCGATATAGGTTTTGGCAAGCGTAGCTGGCGCTACTCTATGTTGGTTAATGATGGTGTGGTTGAAAAAATGTTCATTGAAGCTGATGTACCTGGCGACCCGTTTGAGGTAAGTGATGCCGATACCATGCTTAATTATGTTGCACCAAATGCAATATTACCGCCTAAAATTAGTTTGTTTACCAAACCAGGTTGTCCACATTGTGCGAATGCAAAAGCGGCTTTGGATGAAAAAGGATTAGCTTATGAAGTGATTGAGCTTGGCTCTGATGGCATTAGTTACACCTCACTAGCGGCAGTGAGCGGCCAGTTAACAGCGCCACAAGTCTTTGTTGATGGTGAACACATTGGTGGTTCTGAAGATTTAAGCGCTTGGCTTGCGAATAAATAAGTTTAATAGCAATATTTATTGCGTTGAGAGTTGTTTTTAAAAAGCGTTTTTACGCTTAACCAGTTAGCCCGCTACTATGGGCTAACTGGTTTTTTAATAAGCGAATGCTTGTATCTAGCTTAGAGGCTAGCAATTTTCTCTTTCTGTTCGCTTAATTTCGCAAAAGCAGCTTCGGTTTCGGCTAAGCGGTCTTTCTCTTTTTGAACCACCTCAGCAGGTGCATTATCCACAAACTTAGCATTACTCAGTTTGCCTTTTAGGGCACCGAGATTTTTCTCAAGCTTAGCTAATTCTTTATCAAGGCGAGCAAGCTCGGCATCTTTATCAATTAACCCAGCTAGTGGTACCTGAATCTCAAGATCACCGACTAGGGCGGTGGCAGAAAGAGGCGCTTCTTGTCCTGCGTTTAACCAAGTGATGGACTCCAGTGACGCCAGCTTACTCAAGAATTGTTTGTTCTCGTTTAAGCGGCGCTGATCGTCGTCCGAGCCGTTATTGAAATAAATAGCAAGCTGCTTAGAAGGGCTCACGTTCATTTCACCGCGAATACCACGAATACCTATAATGACACTTTGTAGCCATTCAACGTCATCGATGGCTTGTGTATCCACCTTGCTGGTATCGGGTTCGGGGTAGGCGGCAAGCATTAAGGTCTCGCCTTCAACACCAGCAAGAGGCTTCACGCGCTGCCAAATTTCCTCAGTGATAAATGGCATCATTGGGTGGGCAAGACGTAAAATAGTTTCTAGTACACGCACTAGAGTTTGACGTGTACCACGTTGAACCGCTTCACTGGCATCTTCATTCCAAAGTACAGGTTTAGTTAGCTCAAGGTACCAGTCGCAGTAATCTTTCCAAATGAAGTCATAGAGTGCTTGGCTGGCTAGGTCTAAACGGTAGCTGGAAAAACCGTCAATCACAGCTTGCTCTGCTTGTTGTAGACGAGCAACGATCCAGCGATCAGCCAGACTTAATTCAACGTCACCACCGTTTTGACCACAGTCTTTATCTTCGGTGTTCATAAACACGTAGTTTGATGCATTCCACAGCTTGTTACAGAAGTTGCGAAAGCCCTCAATACGGCCTACATCGAAATTAATATCGCGTCCAGTTGAGGCTAGTGAGTAGTAGGTGTAACGCAGCGCATCGGTACCGTAAGGTGCAATACCTTCGGGAAACTCTTTGCGTGTTTGTTTTTCGATTTTTGTTTTTAGCTTAGGTACCTGCATACCTGCGGTACGTTTTTGCACCAAGGTTTCAAGGTCAATACCGTCAATCAAATCAATGGGGTCGAGTACATTGCCTTTTGATTTTGACATTTTCTGGCCGTGGCTATCTCGCACAAGGCCGTGAACATAAACGGTTTTAAACGGAACTTCTTTCTTGAAATAGAGGGTGAGCATAATCATACGCGCAACCCAGAAGAAGATGATGTCAAACCCTGTCACTAGCACCGAACTAGGGTGGAAAGTTTTTAATAAATCAGTATCTTCTGGCCAGCCCAAGGTGCCAAAGGTCCAAAGGCCTGAGCTAAACCAAGTATCAAGTACATCGTCGTCTTGTTTAAGGATAGCGTCGTCGGCGATCTTGTGTTTCGTTCGTACATCGGCTTCGGAGCGACCAACGTAAACCTTGCCATCTTCGTCATACCAAGCAGGAATACGGTGTCCCCACCAAAGTTGACGGCTAATACACCAGTCTTGAATATCGCGCATCCACGAGAAGTACATGTTTTCGTACTGTTTGGGAACAAAATCGATATCACCGCCGTCCACTGCCTTGATGGCTTCATCGGCTAATGGTTGGGTTTTTACATACCACTGGTTGGTTAGGTAAGGTTCAATGACCACACCACTGCGATCGCCGCGTGGGACTTTGAGTTTGTGATCGTCTATTTTTTCTAATAAACCGAGTGCTTCAAGATCGGCCACCACCTTTTTACGTGCTTCAAAACGATCTAGCCCTTGAAACTCTTCAGGGACCTGTTTGTTCATGGTGGCATCGTCAGTGAAGACGTTAATCATCGGCAGCTTGTGACGTTGACCGACTTCATAGTCGTTAAAATCATGAGCGGGGGTGATCTTGACGCAACCGGTACCAAATTCAGCATCAACGTAATCATCCGCAATAATAGGGATCTCACGGTCGGTCAGTGGCAATTTAATAAATTTACCAACAAGGTCTTTATAGCGCTCATCGTTGGGGTTTACAGCAACCGCGGTATCACCCAGCATGGTTTCAGGGCGGGTGGTGGCGACAATTATGTAGTCTACACCAGCCACTCCCGGCTTCCCGCCTTCCGTGGCACTGGTACTTCCTTGTACGGCGTCCGCCAACGGGTAGCGGAAGTGCCACATATGGCCATTTTCTTCTTCGCTGATCACTTCTAAATCAGAAATAGCGGTGTGCAGTTTTGGATCCCAGTTTACCAAGCGTTTACCACGGTAAATCAGATCGTCTTCATAGAGTCGAATAAAGACTTCTTGCACCGCTTCGTAAAAACCGTCATCCATGGTGAAGCGCTCACGGCTCCAGTCAGGAGATGCACCTAAGCGACGAAGCTGTCGGCAAATATTACCGCCGCTTTCTTCTTTCCATTCCCAAATGCGATCGATGAATTTCTCTCGGCCCAGCTCATGCTTATTTGTGCCTTCGGCATCCAGTAGGCGCTCAACCACCATTTGCGTTGCAATACCCGCGTGGTCGGTACCGACTTGCCACAGTGTGTTGCAACCTTTCATGCGGTGGTAGCGGATCAGCGCATCCATAATACTTTCTTGAAAGCCGTGACCCATGTGTAGGCTGCCGGTGACATTCGGCGGTGGGATCATAATGCTATAAGGGTCGCCTTTACCGCTAGGGGCAAAGTAGTTTTTGGCTTCCCAGTCTTGATACCACTTGGTTTCAATTGAGGCGGGCTGGTAGGTCTTATCCATCGTATGCTGACTTTTCGCTAAGTTAATTCGCTAAGATTGGTAGCTGTGACGTGAAAGGCACGTCGCAAGCGCTAAAAACGAAAAATTATAACACGGGCAAATCAGGAAGTGCTGGGCAAATGATATGCGATTGCCATTAATAAAACCGCTTAAACTAAGGTGGATGCCGCTCTTAGAGGGGCTCGGGCTCAGATCGTATTCTCAAACTTGCAGGTGCCGAATTACTCAAGCACCTGCATTCATAGCTTGGTTTTGTTTTTAGCCCTGAGGCGTCGCTAGGTTTTGCCAAGCGCCTAAGAAGCGTTCTTGTAGGGTATTTAGCTGCGCTTGGTCGAGCAGAGGGGTCGTTAGCCAGTGATTAGCCAGTTGCTCTGCATCTGGTAAAGCGCCGCGACTGCCTTGCTGTAACTGTTGCATCTGAAACTCCATACGCAAGCTTTTGTCTTCTTCTGGGCTATCAATGCCTGCGAGAACCTCGGCTTGTATGCACAATAAACGCAATGCTTTATCGCTAGAGTCTTGGTTTAAATCGCTATTATTTAGCCACTTTTGCAGGCTTTTTTGGCTGCTCTTAGGCAGGTTTTGCTCTTCACTTAGTTGCTGTTTAATGGCATCCAGTGCTGAGCTGTCTTGGCTAAGTGCGGCATCGTTAGCGGCAAGCTTTAATTCAAAAATACGTTGCCAGCGCTGCTGTTGTTTGTTTTCTTTGTTTTTACTGAGTTTGTTGTCTATTTGGCTGATAACTTTATCGAATTTGCCTATTAATTGGCGGCTACTGCGCTCGTCTAGGCCTTCGATGGCGTGAAGTTGTTGCTGCAGTTCTTCAAGCTCTGTGTGCTTTTTATTGAGTTCATCTGCCTCTAGATTTAGGTGGTTTTGAGCCTGTTCTAAGATGCTTTCAGCCTGCTGTTTAGCTTGTTGTTCGCTTGCCTTTTGCTCGTCGCGGGCGTTATTGCGACGCTCAAAAACAGAGTCACAAAGTTGGCGGAACTCTTTCCAAAGGCGTTGTTCTTCACGGCGCTCACAGCGGCCAATGTCCTTCCACTGTTTTTGCAATTTAATGGCGATATCAACAGCGTGCTGTAGCTCTGGGTGCTCTACAACGGGTTTTAAGCTATTAATTAATTGCTGTTTGGCTTCTTTATTGGCTTGCCACCAAGCTTGAACCTTGGCTTCGATAGCATTAAGCGCGCTTGTTGTTTCTTCTTGTAGGCTTTTTTGTAATTTGCGCGGTAGCGGGCGAAGCTCTCGTTCGGTTCGGCGCGCGTTGTTGAGTAGGGACTCAACATCAGTCCAATTGGCTTTGTCCCAATTGTATTGTTGGTGGTAGTCGCTGAGTTGTTGGCATAGCTCTTTAAGCGCTTTAGCGTTGTTTTCTCGCTGCTGATCGAGCTTGTCGTAATGTTCTTTACATACTTCGTAAGCTTTATCCGCGGCGCCTTTAAACTGTTCCCACAGCTCTTGATACTGGCCGTCGCTGCCTTTGCTAAGCAGTTTCCATTCGTCTTGCAGTTGCTTTATTTTCTCTGCTTGCGCCTCCGCATTTAATGGGGATTCAGCGAGCTTTTTAATCTTCTCTACCAGCGCTTCTAGTTTTGGCAGGCTGGCATAGCTATGCCAATCAGCGAGTTTTTGCACGGCTTCGTTACTGCTGTCTACTTGCTTCTGAATATAGGCTGAAAGATCGCCAAAGCGCTCTTTAAGTGCTTCTATTTCACGTTCAGCTTGATGGCGCATTGCTACGGCACGCTTTAATTGACCGTTGCGAGCTGCACTTGCGGCCTTACGTAAACTGATTAGCAGTTTGTCTTCGTCGGCTCTTTTGGCTTTTTGTTGCTCCTTTTCTGCTTTCGCTTTTTCGGCTTTTTCTTTGGCTAAGGCCAACTCTTCTGCTGTAGGGCTTGGGGCGGGAGCGTCTTCTTTCGTTTCTGTGTTATTGGTTTCTTGTGTTTGAGCGTCGTTGGCGGCTGTGTCTACCGCTTCCTTTTTTTCTTCATCGGTAGCGCCTTGTTTTTGTTGGGCTTCTAATTGCGCTTGCTCACAGATGCCTTGGCAATGCTTAAATTGTTCGTCAACGCGTTGTTGCTCTTGTTCACTTAATGTTGTTTTTAGGCGCGTTTGCTTGCGTTTTAAACGCTCAAACTGTGCAATAAAGTCTGCGCCAAAGGCTCTTTGGGTATGAGCTTCAACTTCATTTAAAAATTGATTTTTTTCTTGTTCGGCTTGTTCTTGTTCTTGGCGCTCAGCTTTGATGAGATCGATTTTGTCTCTTACTATGCGCAGGTGAGTTTTATCGTGCCCACGTAATTGTTTTTCGAGTTTGCGTAGCTCGCCTTCATTATTAATAAGTTCGATCAGCAAGGCGCGCTGAGGGCCTGATTGCGCTGCACACAAGTCAGCATATTCACCCGAGTCAATCGATTGAAGATAGCTGTTGGTCGTATCGGGGCTTTCACAATAGGACAAGATAGCAAGGATATCTGTCCTTGTTGTGAGTGTTGCCTCTAGCGTTGTGAGCTCAAGCTTTTGTTGGTCTACTAGCTTTGCTAGGTGGCAGCGAATGTTCTTTTGCTCTGCTGAGCTTTGGCTGCTGAGTTGCAACTGCTCTTGAATGCTTTGTTGTTGCCATTGGATTACAGCAGTTTTAGCTTCGCTAACTGGCGTATTCGTTGTTTTATTTTTCTTTTGGCCAAACAGTTTTGCTAGTAAATTCATCGTCGCTTAATTAGAGGTCAAATTGTGATGCTCGAAGCATACTTTTTCTTGTGCCGCATTCCAATAGTGGAGGGCAGATTAGCTCGGCTTACTTGTAGCTAGCATGCTAGCTGTTGATTTCGTTGTGTTTGAGTTTTTCGATAAGTAGCTCACGTAGGCGGCGCTCAATGACCGGCATGAATTCTGATATAGCCTGTTCTATCAAGGCGTCATTGTCAGTGCTGCTAGCTGCGGCTTTGCTTTCAGTTGATTCTGTTGTTGCAAGGGTGGGGCTGCTTTCTATGCTTGTTTCGAACTTGTTTATCGGCTCTTCTATTGTTGGCTGTAAGCGAGGATGGCCCTGTATTTCGTTGATGATTTCTTTGTGCTTACCTAAGCGCTCTCGTATGTGAGGTGGTAAAAACGGGTTGTCACTGCTTTGTGCGGCAGGCAAGGCCTTTTGATTTTTGCGATTTTTTTTACGCGCGAGCTTTTTTTGGCGACGGCTTTGTGCGCGTGTTTGCTGCTTCGTATCTTGAGGGTCTGAGTGCGCTAGAGAGCCACTTTCTTTGTCGGTTTGAAGGAGCTCGTCATCAAATAGTGATGTTTGCCTTTGCAGATCACCGTCTTCCTCGCGAGCGCTAATGATGGCGTTGTCTGTATTCGCAGTGAAACCCTCGAGCTCCTCTTCATCGTCAAGAATAAAATCAGGTTCGAGTTCAGTATTGTTGCTCTCTGCGTTGTCTGTTTTTATTGTTGTGCCGCCTTTCTTTTCCAGAATCTCACTATCGGCCACGGAGGTGAGGATCGGAATATCATCATCGCTAAGCTCATCATTTAAGAAGCTTCTAATGGATTCCAATTCTTGAAGTAGGTTTTCTTTGGTTGCTGGTTTATCTTGGCTCATTGCAGGTGTGCTGTCCGTGGGCTTTGTGCAAGTTGTACAGTGTTATAGAGAATACTAGTGGTTTAGTTTGTTGGTCTCAATCGGATAACCGCGCTCACGGAAGAAGCTATAGTGTTTACGCGAGGCTTGTAGTAGCTCTTGTTGCTGATTGATGACTTGGGCAAAACGTTCAAATCGAGCAAACCAAGGCGGGAGTTCGTTGGCTAGATTGACCAGTACGTCGTGGTGAAGTTCACAATCTTGACCACTACTAATCGCTATAGGCAGCTCGTGTAATTCATCGTCAAGCTCGCCGCCTATAATTGCGTGAGGAAGATAGGCTTCGGGTTTAAAGCTCCATAATAAATCATCAAGCTGCTCGGCTGTTTCGGCGTCATTAACGTGGATTAAGACACGCTTGCCTTGGTTGACTGCTTTTTCTACAAGTTTGCAGCAAAAGAGCAGGCGCTGCTGCTCTTGCTCTGAACTTAAAACATAAAAACTAATTCGGGTCATTGCTCTTAAGCGTGCTTGAGTAAGTAGGTCAGTAATAATTCAACAGGACGGCCGCTGGCGCCTTTTTGTGCACCGCTGTTCCAAGCAGTACCCGCAATATCAAGGTGGGCCCAAGGGTAGGCCTTGGCGAACTTTTCTAAGAAACAGGCTGCTGTAACACTGCCGGCCTCACGACCACCGATATTCGCCAAGTCAGCAAAGTTGCTCTTTAATTGCTTGCTGTATTCTTCCCATAAAGGCATCTGCCAAGCTCGGTCGCCGCTTTCTATGCCTGCCTCTAGAAGTTTGTCGGCAAGCTCTTGCTGATTGGCGTAAAGACCACTTGCGTGGCTGCCTAGAGCAATGACACAGGCTCCTGTGAGTGTGGCTATGTCGATTACTGCTTTAGGTTTAAAGCGCTCAGCATAGGTCAGTGCATCACAAAGTACTAAGCGACCTTCAGCGTCTGTATTTAATACTTCAATGGTTTGCCCACTCATCGAGGTGACCACATCACCAGGTTTGCTGGCGTTGCCTGCAGGCATGTTCTCGGCAGCAGCAATAATACCTACGACATTAACCTTGGCATTCATGTCGCTAAGTGCCTTGATGCAGCCAAATACAGAGGCTGCACCACACATGTCGTATTTCATTTCGTCCATGCCCGCACCAGGTTTTAAGCTAATGCCGCCGGTGTCAAAAGTGATGCCTTTGCCGACAAGAACCGTTGGTTTGCCGGTGCTTTTACCTTTGTATTCAAAAATAATAAAGCGTGGCTCTTCGCTACTTGCTTTTGCGACAGAGAGAAACGAGCCCATTTTTAAGCGCTCTATGGCTTTTAGGCCAAGCACCTTTACGCTCAACTTGCTATTTTCACCCGCTAAGCTTTTGGCTTTGTCACCTAAAATGGCTGGGGTGCAGTAGTTGCCAGGAAGATTGCCAAGCTCACGGCATAAGTTTTGACCAGATGCGATTGCTTGGCCTTGCTTTAAGCCTTGGCGAAACACTTTAATTTGTTTTGCATCGGTGGCGTTGATGACAATGCGCTTAAGCTGGGTTGACGCCGCTTTTTTGCTTAAGGTGCTGTCGTAGCGATAATGTGAGTAATCAAAAGCCTGGCTAAGAGCATTGGCAAACGCTAAAGCGCCACCCAAGGCCTCAACAAGCTCATTATCTGCAAAAATATGCAGCTCTTTATGCGATTCAGCGGTAAGGCTTTTGGCAAGCGTTTTTAGCTGTTGGCGTATAGCTAAGGCGCCTTTGTCTTCTAGTAACACTAAATGGAGGTGCTGTAATTCTGGGCCTTGTTTAAGGCTCAGAGAGTGCAACTTACTAGTCGTTAGTGCTTTTTGTTTAAGTCGTTCAGAAAAATAACCTTGGCAAAGCTGGTCTAGTTTTTTAGCCTCGGCATGCAGTTTATTGCCAAGGTTAAGAACTAAAGAGGCGGCTTGTTTTTGTGAGCCGATGTCTACACTTTTGCTGCTGTAAATAAAACTCATAGGTATTCTCGCTGGTTCAGTCGCGCGCAGAATAGCACAGAGCCCCGCATGTGGGGCAACTTGGCCTGTATTGTGTGCCGTCTGAGCTCGTTTGTGTTTATTTTCGAAATCGTTGGCTTTCGTCTAGACAGGCTCTAAAATGGCGCACGCCTCACCGTCAGAAGGCTTTAGGATCTAAACCTTGATTATATTTCGTTATCTCGCCAAAGAAGTGCTGGCTTCGATGTTTGCCGTCAGTTTGGTTTTGTTGCTGATCATTATCAGTGCACGTTTTGTTAGCTATTTGGCTGAGGCTGCGGCGGGTGGCATTGATGCAGGTGTTTTATTAACACTTATGGCCTTTCGTTTACCTGCGTATTTGGAATTGATCCTTCCTCTTGGTTTGTTTATTGGCATTATGATGGCCTATGGCCGCTTGCACATGGACAGTGAAATGACGGTGCTATCAGCGTGTGGTGTGTCAGAGAATCGCCTGCTGACTTACACCTTGATTACATCTTTTGCTGTAGCTTTACTTGTCGCGATTTTTAGTTTGGTGCTTGGCCCCGAAGGGGTTAGGGCTTCGGAGACCTTATTAGCCGAGCAGCGCAGCCGTACCGATTTTGAAACCTTAAAACCTGCTCGCTTTCATGAGTTGGATGCTGGGCGTGGAGTGAGTTATGCAGGTTCGATCAGTGATGACAAACAGCGTCTTGGGCAAGTGTTTATCGCCCAGCTAGCAAAAGAAGGTGGCGATGATGTGCCCACGATTTTAATGGCTGAGTCCGGTGAAACATTGGTTGATGTTGAAAAAGGGCGCAAATATTTACTGTTAAAAAATGGCCGCCGTTATGTTGGTCGCCCAGGTGACGGTAACTACGAAGTGGTTGCATTTGAACAATATGCTCAGCGCTTGCCTGATCAAGACTTTAATGTGAAGGCTAAAAAGGCCAGTGATGCGATGACAACAGCTGCCTTGTGGCGTAGTGATAATGCGCAAGCGAAGGCGGCTCTGCATTGGCGCTTAAGTTTGCCTGTGTTAGTTATGGTCATTGCTATTATGGCGGTGCCTTTGAGTCGAACTCAGCCGCGTAAAGGCCGCTATGGCAAGCTGGTGCCCGCTATTTTGCTGTATATGATTTACCTTGTGGCTGTGAATGCAGCTCGAGGCATGACTGAAAAAGCCAATGAGCCTACGGTTGTTGTGCTTTGGCTTGTGCATGCTGCTTTTTTAGCTTTAGGTTTGTTGATGTTCTTCTGGCCTCGTCTGCGTTTATCTTTAAAGTCTCCTAAGCACAGGGAGGCGCAAGTATGAAGCAGTTAAGTCGTTATGTTGGTGGGATTGTATTTGCCTCAACGGCCGCCGTTCTTTTTGTGATTCTGTCTTTAGATTTGGTGTCTGATCTTATTGATCAGTTGGGCAATTTAAAGGGGGATTACACATTATTAGAGGCGGTTATTTATGTGCTGCTTTATGTGCCCTCCAGTTGTTATGACTACATTCCTTTATCTGCCTTAGTGGGCTGTCTTATTGGTCTGGGGATGCTCGCCAACTCCAGTGAGTTAACCGTGATGCGCGCTGCCGGTATCAGTATTACCCAAATTGTTTGGGTTGTATTTAAACCGGTTTTATTACTTGTTGCCTTTGGTACGGTTCTGGGAGAGTTTGTTGCACCTTATAGTGATCAATATGCAGATAGCCGGCGTGCCTTAGCTCAAGGCCACAGCAAGGCTTTGCAAAGTGAAAAGGGCTTGTGGAGTAAAGAGGGTAATGAGTATATCCACATTAATGCGGTGCTTCCTAATGGTAAGCTCTTTGGTATTACCCGTTTTCGTTTTGATGAGCAGGGGCGTTTATTGGAGTCTAGTTTTGCCGATACGGCAATTCACCAAGGCGATCACTGGTTTGAGCAGGATACTACTGTCAGTCGTTTTCAGGCTGATCAAGTCGAAACGGACTTGTTGCAGACACGTGTTTGGCGTAGTGAGTTGAGCCCTTCTTTATTGAATGTATTAGTGCTCGAGCCTGATGAGCTACCTATGAAGCGCTTATATGATTATGGTCGTTATCTAGATAAGCAAAATGTCGACTCGAGTAGCTATAAACTCGCTTTTTGGCAAAAGGCTTTACAGCCGATGGCAACATTAAGCCTTGTGGTTATTGCGATCTCTTTTATTCTAGGGCCCTTACGACAAGTGACTATGGGGTTTAGGGTGTTTGTCGGTGTATTGGTAGGGCTGATCTTTCAGACCTCACAAAAACTGCTTGGCCCAACGTCGATCATTATGGGGTTTTCTCCGGTCTATGCGGTGCTTGTACCCATCCTTTTCTGTTTTATTTTTGGTTGGATCTTGCTAAAGCGAGCTGAATAAGGTCGCTATTTCTCTAGCTGCCTTTGGGTAACTGCAGTATATGGCTCTGGCTGACAATATCATGAAGACAGCGTTTTTTCGGGTCGATTAAGGCCCACCACCATCCCAGGCCTAAGCAGGCGAGTCCGACAATGGCTACCAAGGCTCTTAGGGCGCAGCGAGCTATGCTTAGTGGTTTATTGTTTGTGGAGACCAGCTTTAAGCGCCAAGCTTTCATTGCAACGGTTTGGCCGACTCGCAGCCAAAAGAAACAATAAAAGGCAAACAGGCTTAGCCCCCAACCTATTTGCACGCTCAAACCTTGAGCATTGGGTTGGAAATCCTTTGCCTCTTGCCCTAATAACAAACTAAATACAGCGGTTGCTAAAGCAAAATAAAGCAAGCTTACGGCAGCGAGTATCAAGCTATCATAAAGTGTTGCCATTAAGCGCTTCCACAGTGATGCCGGTGGGTAGTCTGTCGTCTTTGGGGGGGAGGTGCTGCTCATATTGTGCTCTTATGTGTTGGGAGCGCCATAGTAAAAAAACTGAGAGAAGAAGAGAATGACTTATTTAGTTTTACTCGAACTTAACTGCTTGGCAGGGGCAGGGCTCTCGTAAATAAGCTGCCTGAGGGCTTAAGGGGTCAAGTAAGGCGTTAGTCGAAGTGGTAGCTAAATTTAAGAACGGCCTTATTGCTGCTCAAGTTTAAAGCGTAATTATCTAAATTTAGAAGCGCAGGGCGGGTTTTGATTCTAGCTTGTTCTTCGGTTGTTCTCGGACTTCGTTTGTAAAGCTTTGGCACGAGGTTTTGTAAGCCAAGCTTCAGCACTTCTCTTGCCGCTTGCATTCCATCCATACGGCCTGCGCGATAGCTGCAGAGCCAAGAGCGTTGGGCTTGTATTTGAGCTGGGCTCATGGTGCTTTCACGTACTGCTTGCGCGCTTAAATAGAGTGTTTCATCATCCATTAAGTGCGTTGGCATAAGTTCCGTTGCATTGCGGTAGTGTTGGCTTTCTGGGTTACTGAAATTGATGTTGAATGCATGGCTAGCACAGCTTAGGCAAATAGACATTACAAAGCCTGCAAAGTGAAGCGGGCGAGTGAATACTTTTTTGTCTAGGTGCTGGCTCATAAACATCACAACCTCTGTTATTGGAAAGTATGATGTATCTTGCGCCAACTTTCCGCTCTAAAAAAGTGTGTTACTTAGAATCGTTTTTTATGTTGCTTGTGTCTGTTTGAGGGAACGAGCGCACAGTTTTGAGAGGGGGGCGATTAGGCCTTGTGTCTATGTTTTGTTCTGCGTTAGCGGTTGCTAACTGTTGTGCACCAGGGGCCTGCTGAAATACAGTCTTTTAAGTCCTTGAGGAGTAAGCATCAGCTGCTTATCGCTATTTGGTCTAGAAATTTGTGGCGTTTATTTCACCGTTTTTGCTTTTATCAGCACATATGCTTTCCCTTAGCTTGGCCCCTAAATTGTGACTGCCAGCTTAACGCTGGCAGTGTGGTTGCTATTTTACTCAATAGCTTGGTAAAACTCCTTCATCGCTGTGTTGTCACCTTGATAGTCCTTCAGTTTGATGGTGTGACTCGAACCATCTTCTTCAGTGTGAACAATTTTTACAATTTGGTAGTTGAGTTTGGGTGCCAGTAAGATAAGCGTCTGTTTTTTATCGTCTTTGTTTATACGCTCTACCTGAATGGCTTCTAGCTCTTGGTTTTTGAGCTCATAGCTTGTCAGGCCCGTTTGGTGAAATTCAAGCGTTTTTACCTTGCTGTCTTTAACAAACTCTAATTCAAAGTGCTTTTTCCCTTGGGCGACCTCTTGTTGTAGCTTTAGTTGATAAAGAGAGGGGTCTAAAGTGCCAAGCTTAATATCAAAGTCTTTGTTTTTCTGAGGTTTGTCGTCTCGTCGGTAGTAGGCTTTGTTTGCTTGCCAGTCGAAACGAATGCGTTGTTTGCTGCCTTTACCAAAGATGCTGCGCTCGTAGTTGTAATGCTGTGCGATTAGTTGCTTGTTGGTCAGTGTAAAGCGACTTAACTCATTGATTTTACCTAGGAAATTACTTGCATTGGCACTAAGAGCATAACCCTTAGCGTCTTTTTTAAGGCTGCGAACCATGCCTATCTTCATGCCACTGTGACGGCCCTCGTAACTTGCGGTAAACAAGGTCTTTTCGTTGTTTGAGTCGGCACTTGCGCTTGTGCTTAGTAGAGTTAGAAAGAAAGCCGCAATACCAAGGGTAAGCAAGAACCTTACTGGAGGGCTTTGCTTCAAGAGGGGCTGGCTTATAAATAATGTGGCTTTGCTCATGGTTATACTTTTTATCCTGTATCCGAGATAAGGCTTTGCTTATTTTCTTTGATCGGCAAAAATGGAGCACTAGTTTAGCACTCAGTTTTTCTGTAGCTGAACATCTTTACTTGTTTAGTCTGTGACCTTCCCTGCCTTATATTGTTCAAGAGGTTTATTTTGAATCGTTTGTTTTCTTCTTTTATGTTGCTACTTACTTGTGGTTTTGCGTTGTCTGCCGGTGCTCTTGATATTCACTTTGATCAAGATTTACAGCAGGGTGCCCTGTTAACAGGTAAGACGGATGCAGTGAAGTTGAGCGTGTTAGGGCGAACACTAAAGCCTGATGCTAAAGGGCAGTTCGTTTTTGGTCTTGGGCGTGATGCAGAGCCGCAATTGGAAGTGACCTTAGTAGGAGCGAATGGCGAGTCAGAGCTTAAGCGCTTTACTGTGCTACAGCGCCAATATGACTTGCAAGAGGTTAATGGGGTTGCGAAGAAATACGTGAGCCCGCCTAAGGAAGTAAGTGCTCGAATTAGCGAGGATGCCGCCGAGGTGCGCAAAGCCCGAGAATTAGATAGGCCCGAGGTAGTTGCCTATCAGCAGGGCTTTAAGTGGCCTGCTCAGGGGCGCATAAGTGGGGTATATGGCAGTCAGCGCGTATTTAATGGTGTGCCTAAACGCCCGCATTATGGGCTTGATATCGCAGCACCAACGGGGACGCCCGTATTTGCACCCGTTGATGGCTTGGTGAGTTTGGCGCACAAAGATATGTACTACTCCGGTGGCACCTTAATTTTGGATCACGGCCGTGGTGTGTCATCGACTTTTATTCACTTGAGTCAACTTCACGTCAAGCTAGGCGAGGAGGTTAAACAGGGGCAGTTGATCGGTGAGATTGGCGCAACAGGGCGAGTGACAGGCCCTCATTTAGATTGGCGTATTAACTGGTTTGATCAGCGCTTAGATCCTGCCTTGTTATTACCAAGTGCTAAGCCAGAACCGCTACCATAACTCTTATTGGTAGCTGGAGGCCCATTTGGCTTTGGCGCTATTAGTCTTAGGCCTCGTGAGCGTGTACAATCCCGCTTTTTATTTGTCCGAGAATACAAATGATCGATAAAAGTTTGCTCAGTATCCTTGTTTGTCCGGTTACCAAAGCTCCTGTTGAGTTGGACACAGATAGAGCCGAGTTAGTTTGTGTAGCTAGTGGTCTCGCGTATCCCATTCGCGACGGTATTCCGGTGATGCTCGAGTCCGAAGCGAGGGTTTTGAGTGATGACGAAAAAGACAAATACAAGCACTAAGTTCTAAAAGAACACGGAGAGCCTTATGTCTGCTGAAGTGACGATCTTTACACGAATTATGGCCGGTGAGATACCTGCTGACATTGTTTATGAAGACGATGATTGTATTTGTATTAACGATATTCAGCCTCAGGCGCCTACACATGTACTGATTATTCCTCGCAAGCCGATTCCTCGTTTGGTCGATGCCAGCGCAGAAGATAAAGTCTTGTTAGGTTCGCTAATGCTAAAAGTGGGTGATATCGCCCGTACGCTTGGTGTTGGTGATGCCTTTCGTGTGTGTATCAATAATGGTGAGCAAGCTGGGCAAACGGTTTTTCACCTCCATATTCATTTGTTAGCAGGAAAGGCCTTTACAGAAGGCTCCCTGTCTATGCAATAGATCCCTATATCTAACTACGGTAGTAAGCGAAGAAAATGAAAAGTGCTGAGATTCGCCAGGCTTTCCTGGATTTTTTCAAATCTCAAGGCCATCAAGTGGTCCCAAGCTCCTCTTTGGTGCCTGGTAATGACCCGACCTTGTTATTTACCAATGCGGGCATGGTCCAATTTAAGGATGTCTTCCTTGGCGATGACAAGCGCAATTACACTCGTGCTACCAGTTCGCAGCGCTGTGTGCGTGCAGGTGGCAAGCACAATGACCTAGAAAACGTAGGTTATACCGCGCGTCACCACACCTTTTTTGAAATGTTGGGTAACTTTAGTTTTGGTGACTACTTTAAGCGTGATGCGATCAAATTTGCGTGGAAATTTTTAACTGAAGTTATGCAGTTGCCTGAAGAGCGCTTATGGGTGACGGTGCACATCAGTGATGATGAAGCTGCTGATATTTGGATTAAAGAAATGGGCGTAAGCCCCGAGCGTTTTTCTCGTTTAGATGAAGATAACTTCTGGCAAATGGGCGATACCGGCCCTTGTGGTCCTAGCTCTGAAATATTCTATGATCACGGTGCCGATGTGCCGGGTGGACCTCCTGGATCTGAAAATGATGACTTAGATCGTTATATTGAAATTTGGAACTTGGTGTTTATGCAGTTTGAGCGCCAGGCAAGTGGCGAGCTTATTCCTTTACCTAAGCCTTCTGTTGATACGGGCATGGGCTTAGAGCGAATTGCGGCTGTGCTTCAAGGAGTACACAGCAACTACGAGATTGACTTGTTTCAGGCTTTGTTAAAAAGCGCGGCAGGTATTGTTGGTTGTCACGATCTTGAAGAAAAATCTTTGCGAGTGATTGCAGATCATATTCGCTCTTGCTCCTTTCTAATCTGTGATGATGTATTACCGTCCAATGAAGGTCGCGGTTATGTTTTGCGTCGAATTATTCGTCGCGCTGTTCGTCACGGTAATAAGTTGGGCCAAAAGGACGTGTTCTTTTACAAGTTGGTTGGCGCTTTGGTCGAGCAGATGGGCGAGGCGTATCCAGAGCTGCGCGCATCTCAAGCTCAAATTGAGAAAGTATTAAAAGCTGAAGAAGAGCAGTTTGCCAAAACACTGGATAAAGGCATGTTGGTCTTAGATGCCAAGCTCAAAGGGCTTGAGGGCAAGGTAATTGCTGGTGATGTGGTTTTCACACTCTATGATACTTATGGTTTCCCTGTTGATCTGACAAATGATATCGCACGTGAGCGCGGTCTTGAGTTGGATATGGATGGCTACCAAAAACTTATGCAGGAGCAAAAGCAGAAGTCGAAGGAAGCGGGTGCCTTTAAGGTTGATTACACTGCGAATCTGGCTATTGAAGGTCAGACCGAATTCTCAGGCTACAGTGAACTTGACTCTAAAGCCGATATTACAGGCTTATTTAAAGGTTCGGATGCTGTTGAGCTAATTGAAGCCGGTGATGACGCAGTTATCGTTTTGCAGCAGACGCCTTTTTATGCAGAGTCAGGCGGGCAGGTTGGTGATGCTGGTTTTATTAGCACCGGTTCAGCTCGTTTTGAAGTGCTTGATTGTCAAAAGAGCGGTAATAACCACTTACATATTGGCCGTGTGGTCGAAGGCGTTATTAAGCTAGGTGAACAAGTTCAAACTCAGGTTGATGCTTCTGTACGCTATTCGACTGAGCGCAATCACAGTGCTACGCATCTATTACATGCCGCTTTACGTAAGGTGCTGGGCGAGCATGTTAGCCAGAAAGGGTCTTTAAATAACTCCGAGCGTCTTCGTTTTGACTTTAGCCATTTTGAAGCGGTTAAGCCTGAAGAGTTAGTTTTGATCTCGGACATGGTTAATGCACAAATCCGTGCCAATACGCCTGTAGAAACATCAGTTTGTGACATGGATGAAGCCAAAGCTAAAGGCGCAATGGCATTATTTGGCGAGAAATACGGTGATGAAGTTCGTGTGCTTAGCATGGGCGAAGAGGCGTTTTCTGTTGAGCTTTGTGGCGGTACTCATGTTGACCGCACTGGCGACATTGGCTATTTCCATTTGGTTTCTGAAAGTGGTATTGCTTCAGGGGTTCGTCGTATTGAAGCTGTTACGGGTGAGCAAGCCCTAAATGAGGTGAAAAAGCTGCAAGCAACCACGTCCTTGGTTGCGGCAAAGCTGAAAGCATCAAACGATAAAATTGTTGAAAAGCTCGATGTATTGCTTGCGCAAAATAAAGCATCGGAGAAAGAGCTTGCTGCTTTAAAAGCAAAACTGGCTTCAGCATCTGCTGATCAGTGGTTGGCTGAAGCGATTGAGGTCAAAGGAGTTAAGTTATTGGTCAAAACCCTTGAGGGGGCCGATAACAAGTCTTTGCGTGAAACAGTTGATAAGCTAAAAGACAAGCTAGGTTGTGCTGCAGTACTGCTTGCTGGAGTGAATGGCGATAAAATTGCATTGGTTGCTGGCGTCAGTAAAGACGCAACTGACCGCATCAAGGCTGGTGATCTGGTGAAGCAGGTTGCTGCTCAGGTTGGTGGTAAAGGCGGTGGTCGCCCTGATATGGCTCAAGGTGGCGGTACGGATGTACAGGCTCTACCTGCGGCGATGGCAAGTGTTGCTAAGTGGTTTGAGGCTCTTTAATTAATATATTGGCGCGTTTCCTTACTGATACGCGCTTTTACTTAACTTTAGCCTGTATATCGTGTTTAATTGGCGCCCGTTTCTACAGCACTGGCTGTAAACAGGGTAATTAAGCCCGAAATGCATTGCGGATTTACATACTGATGAGTTTGATTGTTCAGAAGTTCGGCGGTACCTCTGTCGGAACAATAGAAAAAATTCAGAACGTAGCCAAAAAAGTGGCTGGTTTTAGAGACCAAGGTCATGACGTGGTGGTGGCTGTTTCAGCGATGAGCGGCGAAACCAATCGTTTGATCGGCATGGCAAATGAAATGCAGGATCAGCCTGATCCTCGCGAAATGGATGTGCTTGTTTCTACTGGGGAACAGGTTACCATCGCTTTGCTATGTATGGCTCTTAAAAACATTGGCTATGACGCACGTTCTTATACCGGTGGGCAGGTAAGTATTGTTACTGATAGCTCGCATACTAAAGCGCGCATCCAAGAGATCGATGACAAGAAAATCCATGACGACCTCGATGCAGGTCGTGTTGTGGTGGTTGCAGGTTTCCAGGGTGTTGATGAGAGTGGCAATATCACCACCCTCGGTCGCGGTGGTTCAGATACAACAGGCGTCGCTTTGGCGGCGGCTTTGGGCGCTGATGAGTGTCAGATTTATACCGATGTAGACGGTGTTTATACGACGGATCCGCGAGTGGTTGCTCGAGCTCAGCGCTTAGAACAAATTACTTTTGAAGAAATGCTCGAAATGGCGAGCTTGGGATCTAAAGTACTGCAAATACGGGCGGTTGAATTCGCTGGTAAGTACAAGGTTCCATTACGCGTACTCTCTACCTTTAAAGAGGGGCCGGGTACGTTGATCACTTTAGATGAGGAAGATTCGACTATGGAGCAACCTGTTGTTTCCGGTATAGCATTTAATCGCGATGAGGCAAAAGTATCCGTTTTGGGTGTGCCTGAGGCTCCAGGTGTTGCGGCGCAGATCCTTTCGGCTGTGGGTGATGCGAATATCGAGATCGATGTGATTGTGCAGAATACCTCTGCCGATAAGAAAACAAACGATCTAACATTTACTGTTAATCGTACAGAGCTTAGTAAGGCTCAAGCTATTGTTGAAAAGATTGCTGCTGACCTGAACGCCGCTTCTGTTGACGTGGATGACAGTATTACAAAGGTTAGTGTTGTGGGTGTAGGTATGCGCTCTCATGCCGGTGTTGCTTCTAAGATGTTTAAAGCATTGGCTGACGAGGGCATTAACATTCAGATGATCAGCACTTCTGAAATCAAGATCTCTGTCATTATTGATGAGCGTTATCTTGAGTTGGCTGTGCGAGCTCTTCACACAAGCTTTGGTCTTGATAAAGAAGCTGAGGCTTAATGTTAAATCGGTGCGGTTGGAGATCCTATCTAGACCGTGCTACAACTTAATAAACCTTTGCAGTAAAGGCTTTTCTTTGCTGCAGTCATAGGCGCGAAAGTGCCAGCTTATAGGCTCGGTACATATGAGTACTAGACGCCTTTATGGAACGGAATAAAAGGGGCTACAGATGTTAATTCTGACTCGCAGGATTGGTGAAACGTTGATGGTTGGTGATGATGTTACTGTCACTGTTTTAGGTGTTAAAGGTAACCAAGTTCGTATTGGTGTTAATGCACCAAAAGAAATTGCAGTACATCGCGAAGAAATTTATCAGCGTATTCAGGCTGAAAAACAGTCAGGTAATACTGACGGTGGCAATTCTTAAGTTCAAATTGTTTTGATCTTAACCCTTCTGTTCATGTTTTAGTCGCGCTTTTTAGGCGTGACTTTTGTAGTAAATAAAAAACTTTAAATTCCTCGTTTTACTCGTTGAAATTTTAATTTTTGCTGCTATTATGCGTGACCCTCTGAGACGCTAATGTCTTAGATTTGTGGAGAGGTGGCCGAGTGGCCGAAGGCGCGCCCCTGCTAAGGGCGTATATCGCAAGGTATCGAGGGTTCGAATCCCTCCCTCTCCGCCATTATTCAAAAACAAAAAAACCGCCTAATAGGCGGTTTTTTTGTTTTTGCTCGTTAATTTCAAATTAAAGCTTCTGTTGTGTCTATGTGGTCTATGTCATATAGGCTGTTGTAGTGTTTCTAGTAGACCGTCGTTTGACTTCTTAGTGCTCTTAGGCTTTTGCTTCTCTTGGCTTTGTAAAGTAGGGCATCTTCCTTGCATACATTTATTCTTAAGGTATTTGCTAGAGATGTTGGTGCAAAGCGCAAGGGTTTGTGGTTTGCAATATTAATGTAAGCCTGAGCCTATAGATTGGCGTCGCTTGCTTGAATGCAAAGGGGTACAATGAATACCTTAATCTCAAGATTCTTTTTTGTGATAGAGTTCGCGCTTTTGGGGTCTTGCGTTGATTGTTAGATAAACAGTTTTCTCTTTCTGGTCGTGAAGGGCTGTATTACTGGCAATCAGAATTGGTTTCTCAGTGTAAGTTTAATTTATTTGTAGTAAGGGATTGGTGCATGACAAGCCATTTTGTTGATAACAGCAGAAATCCATTTTCACTTTTCTTTCGGGTTATCGATTTTTGTATTATTCAATTCTCCATACTTCTCTGTGCGTATTTATATGATGGGCGTTATGCAGAGGCTTATAACATTATTGCTCTTGTCGCGAACTGTAGTTTTTTATTAATTGCAGAGACGCTTAGGATTTACCGAAGTTGGCGCACGGGTTATGCCAGCCGGTTGGCTCTATATACGGCGGTTAGTTGGATTTTTGCCTGTTTCTTGGTTGTGCTTTTTATCTTTTTTTCAAAAGTCGCTGATGAACTCTCTCGGGTTGTTGTTGGTTATTGGTTGCTGTTGGCTCTTATGTTGTTGGTTACTTGGCGTATGGGATTTCGTGCGGTGTTGTTTTGGCGCAGAAAAAATGGCCGTAGCTGTAAGCGAGTAGCTATCTTTGGGGTGACTAAATTAGGCAATCGTTTAGCTCAGCAGATTTTTGAGCACCCAGAAACAGGGTTTAGATTGCAAGCTGTTTATGATGATAGAGCTTCTGATCGTTCCGAGGAGGCTTATGTTGAGGCTTATACGTCATTAATGAAGGGCAATGTTGAGCAAGGCTTAGAGGATATTCGTCGAGGTGATTATGATGTGGTCTACGTGGCTTTGCCTTTGAGGGCTCAGGAGCGTATTGATGCCTTGTTGCGTGCTTTGGGGGATACAACAGCGGATGTGCATCTTGTTCCCGACTTCTTTACTTATAACTTGGTGAATTCTAGCTTGAGTCATGTTGGCTCTATTCAGACTGTGAGCGTGTATCAATCCCCTTTGAGCGGGCCTTTGATTGCGATGAAGCGTTTAGAGGATATAGTCGGCTCTTTATTAATTCTCTCTCTAATTGCAGTGCCGATGCTGATCATTGCTGCTCTTGTTAAGCTGGATTCAAAAGGACCGGTTATTTTCAAGCAAAAGCGCTACGGCATAGACGGTAAAAAAATTGAAGTTTATAAATTCCGCTCAATGACAGCTATGGATAATGGTGCTGTTGTTCAGCAGGCTACCAAGGGTGATAAGCGGATTACTAAGTTGGGTGGTTTTTTGCGGCGTACCTCGTTAGATGAGTTGCCTCAGTTTATTAACGTATTGCAAGGGCGTATGTCCATCGTTGGTCCGAGACCTCATGCTGTTGCGCATAATGAGGAGTATCGTAAAAAAATCGACTTTTATATGCTGCGTCATAAGGTTAAGCCTGGGATTACTGGTTGGGCTCAAATTAATGGTTGGCGTGGTGAAACAGATACACTTGATAAGATGGAAAAACGTATCAAGTTTGATATCGACTATATCCGTAATTGGTCTTTAATCTTTGATATTAAAATTATCTTCTTAACGGTGTTTAAAGGCTTTATGGGCAAGGATGTGTACTAAGTCGCTTGTCTTTCTTTGGTTTTGCTATATTGAAAGGATCATAACAAGCAAGTAGGGGAAGGGGTGCGCAGAGTCAACAAGGCTAGGGCTGAGTATTACCTGCGAAGCACTGTAGCTGTGTTGGCTTTTGTGGTTGTTATTGTTGTTGCAGACGGCGCGCGTCAATTACTGGATTTACTCACGCCTGCTTTTATTCGAGAGTATCAGCGCACTTATGGCGACTCAGCGCTTGAGCGCTTAGAGTCTTGGCGTGAACTGATTGAAAATAATCAGCACAAGAATGACTGGGTCAAGCTCAATAAAGTTAATTCCTTTTTTAATCGTAAGCTTCGTTACGAAAAAGACATTGAGCACTGGCGTGTGGAAGATTATTGGGCCACGCCAATTGAGTTTTTGGGAAGCCATGCAGGGGATTGTGAAGATTTCACCATTGCTAAGTACTTTACCCTGAGAGCTCTAGGTGTCGAGGTTAGCAAGCTTCGTCTTATGTATGTTCGAGCCTTGAGCGTGAATGAAGCGCATATGGTGCTTATCTATTCTGAATCTCCCTCAGATATACCTCTTGTTTTAGATAATATTGAGATGTCGATTAAGCCCGCCAATAAGCGCCGGGACCTTAAGCCCATTTATAGTTTTAATGGTGATGGGCTTTGGCTTGCTAAGGCAAGGGGCTTGGGTAAAAGAGTTTCAGATAGTAGTGGTGTTGCACTTTGGCAGGATGTTATTTCTCGAATTGAGTCGGGGCAGTTAAAGAGTACTGCTGTTGATTAGTCTGCTTTTACCAAAGGTATAAGCTTGTGGGGTATTTTGTGCACATTGACGTACGACGATTGAGTCTTAAAAATCAGCTTAATATTGTTATTTTACTTTTAGTCTCCTTAAGCTTTTTCGCTAGCATTTGGGTGAACGTGAATAATGCTCGGGGTTTTTTATCTTCCCAGTTGGCTGTTCATGCGCAAGATACGGCGACAAGCTTAGGCTTATCACTGCGCGAGCCAATGCTTGAAGAGGATGAGTACGCAATTCACGCAACGATAAATGCGATTTTTGATGCGGGCTTTTTTGAATCGATGCGTTTGGAGTCTGTAGATGGTCGAGTGCGTTACGAGCGTAAATTAAATGCTGCTCCTCAGGATGTTCCGGTTTGGTTTGTTCGCTTTTTTCCTCTAAAAGCACCTATGGCCTCTACACATATAGATACCGGTTGGACGATAGGCGGGGTTTTGTATGTTCAGCCTCACCCAGGCCTGGCCTATCGTCAGCTGTGGCAAGGTGCTGTGACCAGTGCGCATCTTACGCTGACCTTGTTTGCCTTTGCTTTGGCCCTGGGTTATATCCTTCTAAGGCAAATTTACAAGCCGATTCAGGCCGCCTCGGAGCAAGCTCGTCATATCGGTAATAAACAGTTTGAGTTAATAAATCCAGTTCCTAAATCTAAGGAGCTCCATACTTTTGTCTCAGCAATGAACCGAATGGTTTTGAGTGTTAAGTCTATGTTGGATGGGCTGAGTGAGCTTGCACAAAAAGCACAGCAAGATGCTTATCTTGATACGACCAGTAAATTAGCAAATAGGGCGGCTTTTGAAGGGCGTTTAAAGAGCTTGTTGGAGCTTGATGCTGCTGAGAGTGGGTATTTGCTCATGTTGCGCTTTGAAGGCTTACAAGAGCTGAATAAGAAAGAAGGCTATCTTGCAGGTGATGAGCTTGTACAGAAAGCTGCTGCTGCTTTGCTA
The DNA here is from genome assembly GCF_041346925.1 of Agaribacterium sp. ZY112. NCBI lineage: Bacteria > Pseudomonadati > Pseudomonadota > Gammaproteobacteria > Cellvibrionales > Cellvibrionaceae > Agaribacterium > Agaribacterium sp. ZY112. The sequence continues at coordinate 2,416,310 of NZ_CP166840.1, forward strand.
AAGGTTTTTCAGGGGCTTGAGGGGGTTGAGCTCTATCGCATATCAGGCTCTGAGTTTGTGTGTTGCATGCCGGAAAATATTTATGGAACAATTGATGATTTGTGCTCTGAGTTGGTGGGGCAGCTGAAACACGCAGGGTTTTTTAATGAAGCTCCGGCAAGGGGAATACGTTTTGGGCTTGGGCTTAATTCCTTTGCGGCAGGGGATGAACGTAAACAGCTGCTCTATGGTTTGGATTTAGCCGCACGAAGGGCTCTGGATGAGGCGTCTCATATTGCTTACCGATCTGAACTTGGTTTGGGGGAGGGCTTTAGTGCATTAAAGCAAGTTGTGGACGGTATTTTGGCCACACCTAGTCAGTGTATTAGCCTTAGAACGCAGCCTCTGCATTGGTATGGGGCGCATACTGTTATTGAGGCTGAGCTCTTTGCTGCGTTTGAATTCGGAGGGCTTACTTACCCAGCTGCAGATATCTTTGCTGCCGCAACACATTTTGGTCTTGTCTCTGAGCTTGATGTCGCCGTATTGGGTTGTGTTCTTGAGTATCTCAGTGGGCAGCCAGATTCGGGTTCTAAGGTTGTTGTTGGTCTTTGTAAGGAAACCTTATTTAACCCCTCACTAATGCCAAGTATCATTAAGCGACTAAAGCAGAGTGCTGTGACACAGCGCTTGGTCTTTGGTGTGAGCGAGCAAGCTTTGCTCTGGGTGAGTGAGAAAGAGTCTGAAGCACTTTTGGTATTGGAGCAGCTTAAGGGACTTGGCGTTTCAATTTGTGTGAACCGTTTTGGTTCAAGTTTGCGTAGTTTGACCTATTTGATGGCATTAAAGCCGCTTATGGTAAGGCTCGACCCAGCCTTTACGGCCTCAGAAGAGCTGCTGAAACAGAATAAACCCTTGTTATTGAGTTTCTTGAGTTTAGCTCATGGTCTAGGGGTGAAGGTGGGAGCTCAATACGTAGAGTCTCAAGCGCAATTTAACCTACTAAGTGAGCTCGGTTTAGATGCCTCTCAGGGCTATTACCATGCTCGGCCCAAGGCGATTTAACCTCTTTGTAGTAATTTTTGTTTAAAGTTTGTACTGCTTGCCTGCTTTTATGTGAGCTGATTCAAGTTTTTAAGTAAAGATGGTTGAAAGAAACGGCACAATGCATGCTTGTTTCGTTTGCGTTAAGAGTTTCAAAGCTGGATAATGCCGGCGATTTTGATACAAATTAAAGGAATTGGGGAATGAAGCGAATTATTTTGGCGTGTGCGCTGTCTCTATCAGCTGCTGTGAGTTGGGGTGGTGTAAAGGAGGATTTAGCTGCAGGTCAAAGTGCTTCGGCTATTCTTGAAGCCTCGGGCGACTCTAGTGATTTGCTTGCGCTGGCTGCAGAAATTAGCTCTTTGGATTCAAGCTTAGCGCCTGAAGTTGTTGCGACCAGCCTTAGCTTGGATGCTCAGCAAGGGCTTGCTGTTTTGGGGGCGCAAATACAGTCATTGCCTGATCAGGCAGCTCTTATTGTTAAGGCAGCTGTGCAGAGCCAGCCTAATTTGGCGCAATCTATTGTAAATCAGGCGGTAGCAGCAGGTATGAATGCCGATGCAGCGATAGCTGCGGCCATTTCTGGTGGTGCTGACCCATCATTGCTTGAAGCTCCAGAGGCTGGTGATTTATTAGCTGGGGGGCCTCTTGGAGATCGTGGGGTGACGACTATTGTTGATCCGGTCACGATTCCTAATACTCTTGGTGTTCAAGAGCCTCCTGTTGGTGAAGAGCCCCCTGTTTCTAGAAATTAATGAGTGACTGCTTTTGCAGTATCGCCCAGCCCTTTTGCACCGAAATGACACCTTAATATAAGGTGTCTGATCTTAGCTATGGAAGACCCATAGCCCTAATGCTTGCTTAGTTGCACTATGTCTTCTCGCGTTCCTTATGCTTTGCTCTGTTTCACTATTTGGTTCGCGCCAATCCCCCTTGGTGCCAATCGCCCTTGGGCCTGGGGTTTAGTTGAGGCGCTTATTGCGCTTACTACTCTGTTGTTACTTGTCAGCCATTCAAGCTCCGACATCATTAAATATGCTCGCTCAAGCTTTTCTCTCTTGGCGACATTGTTGTTTGTTCAGTTTTGCGTTTTTCTACAAATTCTTGGTGCATCTTGGTCGCTTAGCTTCCTCCCTTATAGTTTTGATGTAAGCAGTAGTGAGACAGCTCTATTAAAGGGCTTAAGTTATTGTTTGTTTGTACTTTGCTTTTCGGTGTTAGTCTCAACTCGGCGTAGGCAAAAACAAGTGATCCGGGTCGTGATGGCTGCTGGTTTGACTCAAGCTGTTTATGCTGTTTTTTTACAGTATTCTGGTTTAAGTGAATCTTTCTTGGGGTATCCAGTAAGTGATAGGGCGCGTGGCTCTTTTGTATATCACAACCATTTGGCCAGTTATTTAGTGTTATGCCTTAGTCTTACCATAGGTTTTTTGGTTGGTAGTCTTAAGGGCTTTGATTCGGGGTCTAGACGAAGTCGCTTGAGTTCAATGATTGAGACTATGTTGAGCGAAAAGTGGATTGTCCGTGTCGCCATTATCATTATGGTTGTGGCATTAATACTGACTCGTTCACGTATGGGCAATGCGGTATTTTTCTTGTCGGTATTTGTTGTGACTGCTTTAGCCCTATTCGTGATGCGCCGCCCAGCTAATACTCTTAAGTGGTTGGTTTTAAGCTTGTTGTTAATGGATATGTTCATTGTTGGAGCTTATTTTGGGGTTGAAAAAGTTAAAGAACGTATAGAGCTGACTTCTTTCGCTGGGGAGACCCGCGATGATGTTGTTGCAGCGTCCATTCCCTATATAGAGGATCATTGGTTTAGCGGGAGTGGGGCAGGCAGTTTTGGTTCTGTTTTTCAGGCCTATCAGCCATCGAGCTTTGGTGGTTATTACGATTATGCTCACAATGAGTATATTCAGTTTTTGGTAGAATTTGGTTTTTTCCCCTGTTTGGCCTTAGCGTTGTTTATTTTATATGCGATGTCCCGTGGGCTTAGGGGGCTGATGACGGAACGATCAAGATACCGTTGTGGCTTGCACTTTGCTTTAGTGATGGCTCTTCTTGCAATTTTTATACATGCTACGGTTGATTTTGTTTTTCAGGTTATGCCAAACGTGTTGGTACTTCTGGTTATTATTTCGCTGTCTTTCTCGAATAATACGTTGATTAAAAAGGCGTCCAAGAAAAAGGGTCATTATGTCTCTAATTACAATTAACCCAATGAAGTCGACCAGTTTGGGGGGAGTGGAAACTCTTATCCGTGAGCTGCAAGCTGTTTACGCCGGCTCAGGTCCTATCACTGAACTCTATGAAAAGCCTTCTGAAAAAGATGAATTTAATGAGCGGAAGGGAGTGGAGTACCGCTGTTTTGGCATAAGTTTCTTAGGTTTGGCTATATTATCGAAGATATTGACCAAGTTTAGGCAGATATTATTTTTGTCCCGATCTTGTTCTTCAGGGCATGATGCTACAGTCGTGTTATTTCACCCGAATGATTTGCTGTATATGCCAGCCCGTGTTCGTAAAGAGGCTAGGGTTATTTTGGTCCAAACAAATCGTTTGGATGTTTTCTTTGGTGGTAGGCTTGAGCATTTTGTTCTACGTAGGTATGCGCGTTTTGTTGATGTCATATCTGTTTATACGGATCAAGATGAGAAACGCTTAGCAGAAGAGTATCAAGGCGCTTTTTCTCGGACAGTGGTTATTCCTCGGGGTTGTAAAATAGATACAGCAGAGGTTGCACCAACACATTCAAAAAAATTAGTCGCGATTGCTCGTATTGATGAAGAGCAGAAGAACTTTACGGCCATGGTCTCGATTATGCGAAACCTACCTAGTGACTTCTCCTTAGATATTTATGGTGGTGGAAGTGCTTCTGAAGTGGCTGCTTTAAATAAGCTAGTTGAGCCATTCGATAAGGTCCGTTATATGGGGGTCACTGTTGATGTTCAAGAGACATTGTCCAATTACGCTGTTTTTATAATGACCTCTCACTACGAGGGCTTTGGACAAACGTTAATAGAAGCGAGAAGCCAAGGCCTGCCTATTGTTGCTTTTGATACCTTTGATGCTCTAAGTTGGATTGTTGACGATGGCAAAAGTGGTTTTGTTGTGCCTGCTTATGATGAGGCCTTATTTGTTAAGAAGCTTGAATTGCTCTGTGGGTCTAAAGAGTTGTACGCCTCTTTTGCTGAGCAGTCGTTATTGAAGGCTAGTGAAACGGATCGAGCGGTGGTTCGCAGTAAGTGGTTTAAAGAGTTGATACATTAATGACTGTTGATAAGCTTCAGCTGTTTGTTTTTTATGCCTTATGCTTGGTTATTCCATTTGAGAATACAATGTTGGCATCGCTTGCTGGAGTGTTTACCGCGCCACTAGGGGTTTTATTATTGCCTGCCATGTTACTTTACGTGGTTACAAGCTTGAGCTTGTTTGAGAAAGCAGATCTCTGGCTTATAAAATTTTTCTTGCTTGTATTACTCATATCCATCCTTAATCTATCTGTCTTAATAGCCGACTATGATATTGGTTTTTTGATTGATCGAGGTTTGAGATTTGCTCTTTTAGCGATACCTACGATGGCGGTTTACTTATTTTGTATTCGCCTCAATTTAGCCACGCTTGAAAAGGGAGTGAAGATCATCTTTGCGGTTGTAGCTGCGATCTATGTTGTCAACCTGTTGGTACCTAGTGTCGTTAATTCTAGCTCTCCGTTGCAGTTTAGTGAGGCCTTATCTCCCCACAGGATGAGGGGGTTTACATTTGAAGCGAGTATGTTTGGTTTTCAGTTCGTCATTGCATCTTTGATGTTTGCTTGTGTAATGAAGTTCCCATTAAAAATTGTGGTCCCGTTGATCTTGATTCTATGCATCCCTATTACATCAAAAGGGGCGCAAATATTTTTTATGTTGGCTGTTTTTGTAGCCATTGTGCAGTGTTTTATACGTCTTCAGCCCATAGCGAAAGTATTGGTATCAATTTGTTTAAGCACCCTTCTTATTTGGGTGTCTAGTGGCTACGTGGCTAGTATGTTTGCTTCCGATATTGAGAAGTACTCTAGTGTTGCTACGCGCTCTACCATCTTTTTGACACCTATTGTGGCCCTCTTTAGCTTTCCTCAGGGGAGCGGCTTTTTTGGTTTCCTACCCAGTATTTATAGCTATGGCCCCATTGCTATGGATTTTCTGGACGCCATGTTTCCAAATGCACTTAACTTCACCGAGGTGATGCCATATTTTGTGGTGGGTAATGTTAAAGGTGTGGGGACAAAATCCTTTTTTATGGATTGGCTGTTGTATGGCGGCTTAGTATTTTTGTTTTTTTACAGTAAAGCGGTTGGAGCTATTTTTTCAGAGCTCTCACAAAAAAAGTCGTTTTACCCGATTTGCATGTTTTGTTTTGTTGTCTTTTCGACCTTCTTTTATGTGCCTGCGGATGGGCGTTATATCGCACCTTTCGCTATCGCATATATCGTACGCTTGATGCGTGAGTCAAGAAAGGAACAGCAAGCGTTATGAATTTTTGATTATGGATAAGGGTGGTTTTGTTATGGTGCAAGAGTATAAGCAGGATTGGTATACGCATTTGGATGAGCTTAAGTCAATGCATAAGGATATTGCGGCTTTGTGTGAAGGCAAAAAAGTCGCTTTTTTAGACCTCCCGTTTCACTACAATGTTGGCGATTTGTTAATTTATCTAGGTACTGAACAGTTTTTTAAAGACTATTCCATAGATGTTGCTTATCGTGCGTTTTGCAAGAGTATTAACCATAAACGCCTGCAAACCTGTGATGTTATTCTGTTTCAGGGAGGAGGTCATTTTGGTGATATTTATCCCGCCCATCAGTTATTTCGTGAAGAGATTATTTCTCGCTATCCTAATAAGCGAATAGTGATGCTGCCAGCGACGATCCACTTTGCTTCTGAGCAGGCGCTAGAGAAAAGCAAGGCTATACATGCTCAGCATAAAGATCTGCACCTATTACTTCGTGATAAGAAAAGTGAAAAATTAGCCGAAGGCTTTTCAGAGAATATCTCCTTGATGCCGGATATGGCTCATAGCTTGCATCCACTTATCGAAGCATGTGAGGTGGAAGATAAAGAGCCTAGCTGTTCAAAAATACTGAATATGCGTCGCATTGATGTAGAGGCTAAAGCTGGGAGAGAGATCGGTATCAGAAAGAAAGGTTTTGATTGGGACTCGATTGTCTCTTCTTGGGATCAAATATTATATCAATTGACTCACATGGCTGAGCGTTTCCCTTGGTTTATCCCAAATGAAAAGCTTGTGAAGTTGTGGTTGCGTCAATCCAATTCTTTGGTATTTCGATCAATTTTTTACTTTAACTCGTTTAACCTTGTTTATACCGATCGAATGCATGGTTTGATTCTTTCTTACTTACTAGGTAAGAATATTAAGTTGATTGATAATTCATATGGGAAAAATTACTCATATTATGAATTGTGGTTAAAAGACTCGCCTCTGATTGAGCTGGTGGGAAATGAGTCTAAGTAAGACCGACATTATTGCCGCTTATTCAGCGGTAGCCGCGGTGGTTCGCATGTTGAGCGGGCCACTGACTATCTTAATAGTTGGCGCGTTGTTAACCACTGAGGAGATGGGGTTCTATTATACCTTCTACTCATTTGTAACAATGGCTATGTTATTTGAGGTAGGGGTAGGTTATGTGCTTAAGCAGTTCTACAGCCACGAAATTAAGTTGGATGCTAACGGCAATTTAGCTGGTTCTAGCCAGCGTAGTGTCAATCATATATTTCGTTTCTCTCTACAATGGTATTCGTTAGTTGTACTTGTTTATATCTCAAGTATTTCAGTCTTGGGCGGTTTTTATTTTTCCGATTATGTTGGCGAGATTGAGTGGCAAGCACCGTTTTACCTGTTGGTTTGTGCGAGTGGCTTTCGTGTCTTTTTGAATGTATATGACTCGTATTTAGATGGTGTACAGTATCAAGAACTGGTTAATGCCATACGTTTACTGTCTACCTTATTGGCCGCTTTTTCTTTGTGGGCCGCGATTTACTTAGATTTAGGGCTTTATTCGGTTGCTATAGCTCAACTCGTATCGGGGCTTGTTATCGTCTGTATCGTGCTTCTTCGCCGAGCTAAAGTGTTTTCTCTTTTGGGCTCTGAGTTCAAAGAGGGCTACTCGTTTAAAGCACAGTTTTCTGAGATTTTTCCCTTATTTGGCAAGACAAGCTTAGTTTGGTTCTTTGGCTACTTTTTCTGGAATGGGTTTACATTGATAGCATTCCGAGTTTATGGCGCTGAATTTGCTGGACGTATTGGCCTTTCGGTTTCGATTGCAAGGGGGGGCTATGATGTTGCCAGCTCATTTTTATTGAACCAACGCACCATATTGGCAAATCAAATTGCGAATAATCAGGTCGATGCTGCGCTGAAGGTGTTTCGTCGTTACTTTTTGATCGCTGCTGTTGTTCTTGTAAGTGGTTACGGTGGCTTTTTATGTTTTCAATACTGGCTTCCAGATTTTTATTTGTTTGCTAAGTTGTTGGGGCCAACAGAGCTGCTTACGCTGTTTGCGTTTTTCTTGGTGACTCTGGTGACAGGCAGTTTAAATAATTTTGTACGTGCCTATAAGATTGAACCCTTTGTGTCCATGTCTATCTATGGGGCTATCTTTGTACCTCTAGCCTTTTGGCTTGGAAGCCAATTTTCTATTGATAATATCTTTTTACCATCATTGCTGGTTCTGATCGTACCTGTGTATGTATCTGTCAGTACTTTTTACAATAAGGTTTATAGACATGCCTAGCCCTTTGGTTTCAATTATTTTGCCCGTTTACAATGTTGAAGCTTATTTGGAGCAGTGTTTGCTTTCTGTACTGGCGCAAACATATGAGTATTATGAGTTGATTTGTGTAAATGACGGAGCAACGGATAGCTCGCTTTCAATTTTAGAACGTTTTAGTTCAAAATTTGATGGGCGTATGCGCATTGTTTCTCAAGAAAATGCAGGTTTAGCAGCGGCGCGAAATACGGGTTTAGACTTGGCCTCGGGAGAGTATATCTACTTTCTTGATAGTGACGACTGGATTGATGCACAAACCCTGGCTGAGTGCACGGCTAGTATTATTCAGAACCATGCGGATTTGGTGGTTTTTAATGCGGAGGCGTTTAGTGAGTTAGAGGCGTCAAGTTCGATTAAAGAGCTAAATTATGTACGTGATTTGCCTAAAGCTTTGTATGTAAATGAGAGCATTTTTTCTGATACATACGCTCGAAGTTATATCGCACAGTCTTGTTGTTATTTTTATCGCCGTGCTGCGTTTATCAATCATCGTTTTATCCCTGGTATCTTGCATGAGGATCATTACTTCACCACACGGTTATTTATTGAGGCATCCTCTACGGTTGTTCTTGAGCGGGCTTTTTTCATGCGTCGTATTCGCCCAGGCTCTATCACTACCGTTAAAACAACTATGGCTCATGCCGAAGGCTATTATGTGACGGTCGCGGCTCTATCTGCTTGGTTTAATGAAAAGGCTAATGTTGATTCTATAAGAGCCGATTTCCGCCGCTATTTAAACTCATTGTTACGTGACGGTTTAAAGGCGGAGTTTCGAGTTGCACAGCAAGATGGGCGTTCAGTCACACTACTGCGTAAACTGAGTTTGCTTAAGCGCTTTGTGCGTATCGTAAGTGCTAAAACATTATTGCTGATGTTTTTTTCTCGATCTTTTTATCGCATAAAAGCACTTTTGAGCAAGGCTAAAGTGAAAGGGGAGGCCCATGCTTGAGGTGGCATCTGAGAAATTGAGGGACGATACCCCTTGTGTGCGTTACTCGATTATTGTTCCTGTTTATAACAACGCATCGGGTATGAATTCTATTGTTGATTGGTTTGATCGTAACGATTTTTTCTCCAAATCAGTTGAGTTAATCATTGTTGATGACGGCTCTTCTGACCCCGTTAAGCCTAAAGGCTGCTCGGGCGTTGGCTATTATTATCAGGACAATACGGGCGTATCTGGCGCAAGAAATTTAGGTATTGAGAAGGCTCGAGGAGAGTATCTTTGCTTTTTGGATTCAGATGATGCTTATCATGATAATTTTGTAGATGTGTTTGACGAAGCATTGGCTTCTGGCTCCTTCGATATGCTGGTCTCGGCTCCTTGTTATGTGCAAGCATCTGAGCGGAACATACGCTCGCACAGTGCTTCTGCGGGGCGTTATCGTTCTAATGATTTTTTACAAGCTTACTTTTCTAAAAGAATAAGCGCTCATGTGTGCTCTATTTTATTGCGTCGGCGTTTTTTATTGGAGCAGGGTTTGCGCTTTGATCGTGAGCTCTATCTGTCTGAGGATATTTTCTTTATTGTCCTCTGTGCCACTAAAGCTTCTAACTTGGTGTTAGAGGAACAGAGCTATTTTGATTACTATCTTGTTGAAGGCTCAGCGACCAATCGTATCGCGACCGAGAAGGTGCTAAACCACTTTAAATCATTTGTTGCAATCTCAGACTTAGACAGTGATAGCTCGTTGAGGCGCAGTAAGAATTATTTTGTTGCGACCATGTATGTTCACTTTTTGCTTAAGTTGATCTCCAATAAAACAGAAAGTTCCGAAGTAATATCCTCTACAGTCGCAATGAATAAGTTATTGCGGCAGCCAATGGTGTTTCCTATAAGTACTCGTGGATTGGTACTTTTCTTGTTTCGAATTGTCTCTTATTTGCCGTCACGTCTGTGGCTGTTTTTTTTAACACGTTTTTGTCGACCTTAATTCGGGTGGGTATGAATAGTATTCGGGTGTATATAAAGAATAAGGTGGGCAGTTAGTGAAGATTTTACATGTTGCGGAAACAATAAAGGGCGGTGTGGAGACCTACCTGCGCCTATTGTGTGAATACCAAATCGAGCAAGGGGATGAACCTATCTTGCTGTGTAATGAGCCCGTTGATTGGCTCGACTCAGATAAACAGTATGTATTTCCGCGTGAGTCTCGAGGGCTAAAAGGCTTGTTGGAGCTTGCTCGTAGTTATAAGGCGATATTAAAAGAGAGTGATGCGCAAGTTATTCATTTGCACGGTACATTTGCCGGCTTGATCGGTCGAGTGCTTCGTCGCTCTGCTGCTGGGCGCCCTTTGGTTTATTGCGCTCATGGCTGGGCCTATGATCGAGGCGACGGTGTATTACGTTATGCATATATGTTTGTTGAGTGGCTGCTCTCTTTTTTCTGTGATGCTGTTATAGCAATCTCGGAGCATGATGCTGAGCGTTATGTTGGGGGGCGTGGAAAACTTGTGCTAATTGAAAATGCCCTGGCAGATGCATTTGATGTGCCCCCAAGCTTTCCCGACAAAAAGACCTTGCTCTATGTTGGTCGTCTAGATAGGCAAAAGGGAATTGATTTACTTGTTAAAGCTTATGATGACGGCGCTTATGATTTTGATTTATTAGTTGTTGGAGATTCGGTTCTTGCTGATGCGACTATAAATACCCAAAAGAGTCGCTGTCAGTTTTTGGGCTGGTTAAGTGCAGAACAATTACAGCAGTTGTATGGTAACGTTTCAGCGCAAATAATTCCGTCGCGTTGGGAAGGTTTTGGTTTGGTTGCTTTGGAAGCGATGGCGGCTTCAAAGATGGTATTGGCTTCTAATGTTGGAGGCTTAACAAAGCTGGTTCATGGCGCCGAAGGAATCGTATTTGAAGCGAATTATGATGGGCTTGTTGAGGCCTTGCGTAAATTTGATCGTATTGAAAGCGCTGAAATAGTGCATAAAGGGCAGGTAGGGCGCGCTTTTTATGAGCAGGGCTATCGAATTGAGCGTCTTGGTCAGCAGGTGAAAGCTTTGTACTCGCGCTTATGCGGCTAAAGCCTAGGCTCTTTATCATAAATTAAGAAGAATTGTAGCGAATCGGGTCGTTTTTTTATGTTTTACATGGATAAAAGGTTTGTCCATGTGTTCGATGCGCTTTAAAATGTAACCATTATTCCCAGATGCTTGTTTATATAGCGCACTTAGGCTTTGTATGAGTTGAGAGGGATGTTTAAGATTGAGAATCAGTCCTTGCTAGGCAGTTAAGTAATTATATTGCCATCTAGATACTCTCATATGGAATTTACACCGTTAAGCATGGCATATATGCCTGCAACAGGGGGCGGAATGAAAAAGTTTAGAAGGTTGTCGTTGTTAGGCTTGGCTGGCTGCATAACTGCACCGGGTGTCATGGCTGAAAAATTTGATCCCGCTCCGATTAACTTATCGGGCTCGTTAAAACTTGTTCCTACGGTTGAGGCCGCTATGGAGCATAGTGATAATATTTATGATGAGGAGTTTGATGGAACCTCATCGAATATTCTTGTTGTTAAACCCGATTTTGCCCTCGGTACTGATGATGGCGTCAATCGTTATGGCGTACGTTATTCATTAACCTCAGGTACGGTTTATGTTAACTCAGATGATGATTATCTAGATCATCGCTTTAGCGCTCTGGCTCATATTGAACCTAATAGTAAAAACCGACTTGATATAGACGCATCCTACAATAAGTTGCATGAAGATCGAGGTTCTGGTTTGTCAGAAGGGCGTCCTGATGCGATCGATAAACCTGTTGAGTATGATATGACCTCAGCTAATGCTAGGTATCAATTTGGTGCTGAGAGTTCCCGAGCAAGGATTGGCGGTAAAATTGGCTACTACTCAAAGGAATACACTAACTTTCGTGAATATTCAGCCGCTCGAGATACCGATCAGAATAATTACGGCCTTGACTTCGAGCTTGGTTTAGGAGACGTCACCGCTTTAACGCTAGATGGCGTTGCCGCTGATATTCGATTCCCCCATATTGGAACAACCGAAGCTAGCCGTGATAGTACAGATAACCGTGCTTTTATAGGCCTTAAATGGGAGGCTCTAGCAAAAACCACTGGTAAAGCGAAAGTGGGTTATCAGGTTAAGGATTTCGACTCTGAAAGCCGTGAAGACTTTTCGGGTACGGCGGTTGATATAGGCTTTACTTGGGAGCCGAAAACATATTCATCAATCGATTTCAGCTTAGGACAGGTAGCTAAAGATCCTACTTCTGTTGGGGCTGTTGGAGATTATATCGATGAGCGCTATCTATTATTAGCTTGGAATCATGGTTGGACATCAACTATATCTACCGATTTTAAAGCGTCGTATTCAGATGAGGACTATATCGGAAGCGGTGGCCGTCATGATGAAACCACAGGGTTTTCTGCAGAGCTGAACTATGCTTTTGCTCGTTGGTTAAAAGGTGGGCTTGGCTATGATTTTACTGACAAGGTCTCAACTGCAGAAAATATAACATTTGATAAAAATGTTTACAGTCTGTCTATAACGGCTAGCTTGTAATGCGATTTATTCTGTTCTTATTTCTTTTCCTATCTAGTTCGCTATTTGCTCAGGAAAGCACTAATGGGGACTACCGCTTAGGTGTGGGAGATTCCATACAGGTGCTTGTTTATGATGAACCTGACCTAACTATTGAAACAGTGATTGGTGATGATGGTGATATTAACTTCCCTTTTTTGGGGGATATTCCTATCAGCGGAAAAACCACTGACCAAGTGCAAAAGATCATTACCGAAGGCTTATTAGGGGATTACCTGATTAAACCATCAGTGCAGGTGCTTATTGTGGCTTATCGTCCCTTTTATATACATGGCGAAGTTAAGCAGCCCGGCGGTTATGCTTATCACCCTGGTTTGACGGTAGATCAAGCAATTGCTCTTGCAGGTGGGCTTACTGAGCGAGCTTCAGAGCAGAAGATTTTTATTAAACATGAAGTAAGTGGTGACGTTGTAATTGATAAAGTCGACTTAACTTATGTAATAAGCCCAGGTGACACCATCACTATTAAGCAGAGCTTTTTCTAGTTCCGCCTTTTATACAGAGAGTTTTATGCAAACCTCCCCTAATCTTCAATCTGCAGCGATCGACTTGTTAGCTTATTGGTACATTGTACTGAAGTATAAGTTTCAGATTCTTGGTTTTGCGCTTTTCACGACCCTGCTTGCTGCGATATTTATTGTTGGGATGAGCCCTATATATCGAGCAACATCTTCTATCTTGATTAAAGCAGAGCAAGAAAAGGCCGTTTCTATTGAAGATGTTTATACGCTTGATACGACTCGCAAAGAATACTTCCTTACACAGTATGAAATCTTACGTTCCAATAGCATTGCTGAGGCTGTTGTAGATCAAGTCGACTTAGGCAGTTGGGATGAGTATAAACCTAAGCAAAATACTAGCTTATTAGCGAGCTTTAAAGGCCTTATTAAGTCGTTTTTGCCAAAACCTGAAGTTAAACCGATAGATGACGAACTAAAGGCCAGGGCGGAAAAAGTTCGTTTGATTTATGAATTTAAGAAGAACCTATCTATATCCCCAGTCCGTAAAACGCAGTTAGTGCATGTCAGTTTTGAAGCTCAAGATCGAGTACTAGCAACTCGAGTAGCTAATTTAATTGGCGATGTTTATATCGAGCACCAAATGGGCGCTCGTTTGTCCGTTAATAAGAAAGCAGTTGGTTGGCTGGGCGAGCGTTTAGAGCAGCTGCGCCTGAATCTAGATGAGTCCGAAGCTAAGCTTCAAGCATTTCGTGAGCAAGAACAGCTTATTGATATTGAAGGTGTGAGTGGCATCGTAGCGAGTGAGCTTGAAGGCTTGTCTTTAAATTATCGTGACGCGAGGAAGCGTCGTGTTCAAGCTGAAAGTGTCTACCTATTAGTTAAAAATAACAATATAGCTCTCGATACTGCAGAGCTATCAAGTTTGGCGGAGATTAGTAATCACCCATTAATTAGGGAAATTCGCCGCTCGGAGATCGAGGCCGAGAAAAAAGTTTCAGAGCTCTCTCAGCGCTATGGCCCTAAACACCCGAAGCTTATTGCGGCTAAAGCGGAGCAAGAGGCCGTCAATCAAAACCTGGACAACCAAATTGTTAAGCTTGTTAAAGGGATTGAAAAGGAGCTGTCGGCAGCAACAGATAGAGAACGTCGATTGCTTGGCCAGCTCAATGAAGCTAAGCAAGAATATCAGGTGGTTAGTGGTAAAGAGTCTGAATACCTCAAGCTAAAGAGGGAAGTCGAGGCAAATCGTGAGCTTTACAATACTTTTTTGTCTCGCTTTAAGGAAACCGATATAGCAACTAACTTTGAAAGTCAGCAAGCGAGTATTCTAGATCGAGCGGAGTTACCTGGTGCGCCGGTTAAACCTCAAAAGGCTAAGTTGATTACTGTTGTGTTTGTTATGGCAGCCAGTTTTGCTATTGGTTTGGCTATATTGCTCGAAACTCTGAATGATAGCTTTCGAAGCGCGTCACAGGTTGAGGAGCAGCTTGGGCTTCGTTTTTTGGGTTTATTACCCAAGCTGCCTGTTAAGAAGAATCAGCCACTGAATATTCATGCTTATTTTGATGAGCAATTTAAAGATTTTTCTGAGTCGGTTCGCACCCTGCGAACAGGCTTTGTTCTATCTCACTTAGGCTTAGATCATAAGGTAGTTTCTATATCCTCATCGCTACCGGGAGAGGGGAAGTCTACAACATCGACAAACATAGCTTTTGCCATGTCTCAAATGGAGAAAACCATCTTAATTGAGGCAGATATGCGTAAGCCTAGCTTTAATAAACTGTTTTCATTGCCCCCCTATCAAGCGGGTTTATCTAATATTATTTCTGGCGTTGAAAAACTGGATGACTGTATCATTAAAGATAGTAAGTCAGGCCTCGATATCATTTGTGCGGGCCATATTCCTCCCAACCCACTCGAATTGCTATCTTCATCTGCTTTTGAACAGCTTCTTCAGGAGCTTAAACAAAGATACGATCGCATAATTATTGATACCGCACCGACTCAAGCTGTCAGTGATGCCTTGGTTGTTGCTAAGTTGTCCGACTCATTGATTTATGTTGTTAAGTCTAATAGTACAAAGAGGTCTTTAGTTCAGCAGGGGGTAGGCCGATTGCTGGAGGTAGGCACTAAAATAGATGGCATCGTCCTTAATCAGGTTGATATTGGTGCAAAGTCTAAGTCTGGTGGCTATCAAGGTTATTATGATTATTACAGTTATGGCTCTAAGCAAGAGAGTAAGCCGTCTTAATGGCGCGTTATGATTGATCTTCATTCGCACATTCTTGCTGATATAGATGACGGAGCCTCTACACTTGATGACTCTGTTGCAATGCTGGCTGAAATATCAAAACAGGGCGTGAGCACTGTTTTGGCTACGCCTCATATTCATATCGGTGTATTTGATAATACATTAGAGACAATTAGAGCTTCGTTCACTTTACTTTGTGAGCGATTACAAAAAGAAGCGTTATCGATTACGCTTGGTTTTGCCGCAGAGGTTCGCCTTTGTCCTGAAATTATTACTTTGCTTGAGCAAGATAAATTACCTTTTCTTGGCTCTATAGCAGGGAAAAAGCTACTTTTATTAGAGTTTCCTCACACCCATATTCCCCCTGGAAGCGAAAGATTTATTGACTTCCTTTTGGCGAAAAATATTCTCCCTCTTATCGCCCACCCTGAAAGAAATGTAGAGGCTCGTGAGTTGCCTCAAGTACTGCAGCCCTTTATTCAGCGCTCATGTATGTTTCAGATCACCGCAAGCTCAATTTTAGGGCAGTTTGGAAAGGAGTCAGAGAGTTTGGCTTGGCAGTTAATAGCTTCTTCGCCGAATGTTGTGGTGGCTTCGGATATGCATAACATGCAAAAGCGAGCCCCAAGAATGGAAGAGGCATATAGAGCCGTGAGTTCAAAGTTCGGTGAGCTTAGAGCCGATGAGTTATTTGTGCAGCTTCCTCATCGAATTATCAGTTCTAATTCTAGCCTAGTGTCATTTTGATGTTTTCTCAGTCAATACATAGTCTGTTGCTTAAGCTTGTTATAGCTACGCTGTCTTTATTGATTTTGTTTTTTTCTTTTGAGCGTGCCTTTGCAAATATCTTTTTTTTGAAAATTGATGCGTATTTTAGTCGTTGGAATGAATCGGCACAGCCAATACCGGATGAGTTAGAAGACGCTCGAGCTGCTATTGTTCCTATGTTAGCTTGGCAGGGCAATAACCCCGCTTATCACTCTGCAGCAGCCCGTGTTTATGAATGGCAGGCTTATTATGATTTTAATGAGTTGCAATTAAGGCAAGAGGCGTTACGAGAGGCTCTTAGCTATTATCAGGGCGCTGCGAAGCTTAGGCCTGCATGGCCTGACACCTGGGCGGCCAAACTCAAAATTAAAGCCCAGTTAAACGAGTTTGATGATCAGTTTGCTCGCTATATTAAGGCGGCGGATAAATACGGCCCGTATAACCTTAATGTTAATCAAACCATTGCTAAAACCCAGCTTCTATATTGGGATGAACTACCTAAAAACTTTCGAGCGCTAGGTTTAAAACATATTACAAGAGCCCTTGCTAATGATCGGCTAAGGCACCCTTTAGTCCTTTATGCTCGATCTTTAAATAGGCTTCCTATTGTATGTTCTATAGGGCAGCTAAATGAGCTTCCTCTGGTCATAAATCATAAATTCTGTGTCACCATAAATTAGGCGCTTTTCACTCGGCGTAATTATTGCTCTGTTAAAAAACGAAACTATCTATAGCGTGTGGGCGGCTCTATGTGTGGAGTTGTATCGTGAGTTTTCGAAAGGATATTAATGGCTTAAGAGCGATAGCTGTTATTGCTGTTGTTCTATACCACTTTAACCCGATATGGCTGCCCGGTGGTTTTGCTGGGGTTGATGTGTTTTTTGTTATCTCAGGCTTCTTAATGACAGGCATTGTTTTTAGGGGCTTGGAAAATAACAGGTTTTCGATAGTCACCTTTTACGTGGCTAGGGCTAATCGGATTATTCCCGCTCTGGCTTTTTTATGTTTGACATTACTGGTTTTGGGTTGGTTTACTTTTAGTGCTTATGACTACGCTCAGTTAGCTAAGCATGTTCTGAGTAGTGTGACCTTCGTTTCCAATATGGTGTATTGGGGGGAGTCTGGTTATTTTGATGCAGCATCACATGAAAAGTGGCTATTACATACTTGGTCGCTCTCTGCCGAGTGGCAGTTTTATATGCTTTATCCTATTTTTCTTGCGTTATTTAGCCGGTTTGTATCACTACCTACTTTAAAAATTCTTGTTTTAATTGCTACGGTCTTAGGCTTTCTGTTTTGTGTTGTGGCCAGCTATACATCTCCGCTTGCCAGTTATTTCCTTCTTCCTACCCGCGCTTGGGAGATGTTGATTGGTGGCGTCGCTTATTTATACCCAATGTCGCTTAAGGCAAACCATAAGCGATGGTTTGAGGTGATTGGCATATTAATGATAGTGGCTTCTTATTTTAGTCTCTCTCAATACGATGCATGGCCCGGTTATTTAGCACTTATTCCTGTCTTAGGTGCTTTTCTTGTTGTGCAGGCTAATTCTAATACTAGCTTCTTGACTGGGAACGTTGTGTTCCAACATTTGGGTTCTTGGTCTTACTCAATCTATCTTTGGCATTGGCCTCTTGTCGTTGTGCCTATGTACTTTTCTGTTACTAGTTATTGGCCGCTTATTGGTATTCCACTATCGGTGTTACTTGGTTGTTTGAGTTATCGTTTTATTGAGTCAATAAGATTTTCATCCTTATCCCATTGGGCGAGTGTGTATCGCTCGCCGCCACTGTATATGGTTCTTGGGATGGCTCTATGTTCTTATCTTGTAGTTTATTCAGAGGGAGCAATGACGCGCTTTTCTGAAGCGGATCAGCTTAAGGCTAGGAGTGCCTTAGTGGCAGTTGATGATTGGACTTACCCCATGCATGGGGATTTGAAAGTTGGGGAAAGCGATATTCGTTTCATTGAAGGGAGTACGGATAAAAATATTTTGTTTATTGGTTCAAGCCATATAGAACATCTTTATCCATATGTCGCTTCATTAGATAGTGAATATAATGTTTATTTTTTGACTATGGGTGGCTGCTTTGTCGCCGAGTCATTTAAAAACCCTAAGTGGAGTTGCTCTAATGTTCAGGGCTATAAATCGCTTATGGAGCAGGTCGAGTTTGAAAAAGTAGTTACATCTTTATATAACATTAATGGTTATCTGTCTGGTGATGCTGAGATAGCTACGCGCCAACTTAAACAAAGAGTCCGTGAATATGATCAGTTTTTGGCTTATGTGAAAACTAAGGTAAAACAGGTTGTAGTCTTATTGGGCGAGCCTAAAGGTGATGAATTTGACCCGAAAAAGTCGTTGCGCCGAGATCTAGCTGGTTTTATTTCTGTAGAGCAGGCTAGGTCTAATTATCGCGTGCATTATGAGGCCTTGCAGTCACTTCAAAATCTAGAAGGGGTCATGGTTATTGATCCTATTGATTATCTCTGTACGGATGTTTGTAAGGTCATGAATAAGGATTATGAGTACTACTATAGCGACTCTAATCATCTCAGGCCTTGGTACGCGATAGCATCACTTGATTTCCTCGACCCTGTACTTACTAGGTAGTTTTAGAGGTGTTCATGCTAGCTCGTTGGGCTGATCTGCTAAGCGAGCTATTTACTGTACTTTTCGCCGCTCTTAGCCCCTTTAATGGGAGCCTTGATTGATCTCCGTGTATGTTTTGGCGTAATTATCATCATAAAGTGTGATTTATGTCTCAAAAAAGCTGACATTTATACTTTTTGCTTATAAAATAGGCTTTTTTATTTCCCTAAAGTTCTTTAGGGCTTTCACCCTGCTTATTGTTTGATCTAACGGAGATCCACTATGTCTGTATCACGCGCCCTTATTTCGGGTTTGCTGTGTTGTTTACTTCCTTTATATGCTTCTTCTGCACTGGCTGAGCCGCGTGCGAACGTCATGATCTTGATGGACGCATCTGGCAGTGTCGGAGAAGAGTCGTTTGAGCTACAGAAACAGTTTGTGTCTGACTTAGCGGGTTCATTTGATTCTGAGCAAGCAAGAGTGGGTGTTATTCAGTTTTCTACAGGGGCTGAAATATTACACTCCTTAGGAGATGTGCAAGAGCCTGGAGTGCTTGAGCCTATTATTGAGGGGGCGATTTATTCAAAGGGTGCGACATTTACACGTACTGCAATTAAGCTTGCACTCAATGATTTTGATCGCTACACCGCTGATGATGATAAGCGTATCTTGGTTTTAGTGACGGATGGTACGCCGTACCCACGCAATACCGAAGACGTATGCAGTCTTGCTCATAGCTTAAACTCTCGTTCTATTGAAGTCGTGGCCCTCTTAGTTGGTGATAATGTTAATTTACAAAAATTGGCTTGTATTACACCTTCTGAAAAAAATCTTGTACTGGTAAAAGATTTTGAAGCTTTAGCAACGGGGGCTGATGGCTCTGGTGATGTTTTGGCTGGGCCGGTAGTGTTACGTGACTTTGATTTAGACGGAGTCGCTAACAAAGATGAGCTATTGGAAGATACCGATGCGGATGACTTGCCTAATTATATTGATAGTGATGATGATAATGACGGTATCCCGACGCTGTCTGAAGACTTAAATGCTAATGGTATTTTAAGTGATGATGATTCAGACCGTGACGGTATTGCAGAGTACTTAGATGATGAAGAAACCCAGCCTGCTGTAACCGCATATGCTGGCGCAGACCAAATTGTCTTAGATGAAGTCGTACTTGATGCTAGCGCTTCAGTTGTTTTAGCTGGGCAAGAAAATGCAAGGTATACCTGGTTTATCCAGCACTTATGTCAAGCGCCAGCTTTGTGTGAGTCTGACTTTAGTGTCAATGGTATGGTCGCTGTTGTTGACTTGGTTCAGGCTGGTAATTACAACGTGCGTTTATATGTCGAAGATATCACCGGTGAAAGTCACTCAGACTCTTTGCATGTGGCCGCTTATGGCGAAGCTTATACTCCTGAAGAAGTGGACCAATTGGTTGCTGCTGCCGTCGAGGAGGCTTTAGCTGGTGGCGCATCGCCGAGCCCAAGTCCTTCTCCTGTTGCATCGCCGAGTCCGAGTCCTTCGCCTGTGGTATCTCCTAGCCCATCTCCTTCTCCTTCTGTATCACCGGCACCTGCGGTACCTCTTGCTGTTGAAGGCGAGAACTTTTTTAATACTGGCGGTACTCAGGATGGCTTTACTACACGTACTTTCTGGGAAGGCAGTGAACGTGAAACCACCTTTGCTGATCATATTTTAACGGGGGGTTGGGCTGAGTACTCAGTATCTTTCCCTGAAGATGGCAGCTACGACTTAAGCATTATTGCATCAACAGATAGGCTCACTGATTCGAATGTGAAAGTCTATATCGATGGCATTGAAGTCGCAGAAGCTCCTGTTCATGGCGACAACCTAAACGTGTTTGTTGAGTTTGATGTTGCTAGTGCTTTAAGTATTAGTGAAGGCGATCATGTTATTCGTATTGAATCTACTGGCGTTGAATTACGCTGGCAGTTCTTCCTTGATAAGATTGTTTTTACTCAAAACTGATTGTTTTGTGAGCGCCTGTTAGAGCCTCACTAAATTAAAAAGCGAACCTATTTGGTTCGCTTTTTTTATGTCTGCTTTTTAAGCGGTAGCAGTGCAGATAGGAACAAAGAGCTTAAAATAGGGGCTTTGTTAACGTGCGTTAATGTTATTTAAAGTCTTTATACCATTTAACAAACTTTTCTATTCCATCATAAATATCCACGGCTGGCTGATGGCCTGTTGCTGCTATAAGCGAATCAATATCGGCATAGGTGCGTTTTACGTCACCAGGCTGCATGGGAAGCATAATTTTTTCTGCTTTTTTACCACATGCTTGTTCAATGGCATCGATAAATGTTGCCAGTTCAATGGGGTTGTTATTACCGATGTTGTAAACGCGATAAGGTGCCGTGCTGCTCGATGGATCGGTTAATGGGTTGCTTGAATCTGTTTCGGGTATGACATTTTGAATACGTATAATGCCTTCAACAATATCGTCGATATACGTAAAGTCACGTTGCATTTTACCTTCGTTAAATACCTTGATGGGCTTGTTATTTAAGATCGCCTCGGTAAATAACCATGGCGCCATATCTGGGCGGCCTGCTGGGCCGTAAACCGTAAAAAAGCGTAGGCCTGTGGTTGGTATTTTATAAAGGTTGGAATACGAATGGGCCATTAACTCATTCGATTTCTTAGTTGCTGCATAAAGGGAGACTGGGTGGTCAACAGCATCGGATTCGCTAAATGGAATCTTTGGGTTCATGCCGTAAACCGAGCTTGAACTTGCGTAAACTAAGTGCTCGACATCGTTGTGTCGGCAACCTTCTAAAATGCACATAGTGCCGACAAGGTTACTGTCGACGTATTCAAAAGGTGCTTCGATAGAATAGCGTACACCGGCCTGCGCACCTAAGTGAATCACTCGTTGAAACTTTTCCTTTTTGAACAGTTCCGCAACGGCGTCGCGATCAGCCAAGTCTAGACGGGCTTCAGTAAAGCCCTGTTGTCCAAGTAGCTTTTCGAGTCTGTATTGCTTAAGGCGAGGAATGTAATAGCTGTTCAGGTTGTCTAGGCCAATCACTTCGTGGCCTTCATCTAATAGGCGTTGACAAGTGGCCGCGCCAATAAAACCGGCCGCACCGGTAACTAGGTATTTCATTCTGTGGTATTCACTTTAATCGCTGGGTGATGTGCTTAGGGCTATTGTCCCCATTGCCTTTGCACGCATTTTATCAGGAAAGTGGTTGGAAGGGGCGGGGCTGCTGCAATTACTCTGTTTTGTAGTTTCTGCTAAAATCTTGCTTTTTATTGCCCTCCGTTTTTTGAGGGCTGATACTGGGGAAATATAAAACCATGTTAAAAAGCTCTGAAGTACTGGCTCAAAGTGCCGTTAAATTTGGCACCAGTGGTGCGCGTGGTTTGGTTGAAGATTTTAGTGTGGATGTGTGTGCGGCCTTTACCCATGCATTTCTTGCATCTATGAAGGCTAGTTTTAGCTTTGATAGTGTTGCAATAGCGATTGATAATCGCCCAAGTAGCTATGCCATGGCTCAAGCGATAAGTGCTGCTTTGTCTCAGGCGGGTATTCGCACTTTGTATTACGGTGTGGTGCCAACACCAGCCTTAGCTTTTATTGCTATGCAGCAAGATTTACCGGCGATTATGGTGACGGGAAGCCACATTCCTTTTGATCGTAATGGCCTCAAGTTTTACCGCCCTGATGGTGAGATTTCTAAAGACGATGAGCATATTATTGTCTCTGCGCAGGCAGAGTTTGCCTCTCTTCAAGGGCAAAACTTAGCAGAACTTAAACTCGATAAGGCCGCCCTTGAGCTGTATACGAAGCGTTATAGTGACTTATTTGCAGAGGATTTTCTCAGCGGCCTTAAGATCGGTATTTATGAGCACAGTAGTGCTGGGCGTGATATTTACGCCAAGCTGTTTAGCAAGCTGGGGGCCGACGTTGTCTCTCTAGGTCGCAGTGATGAGTTTGTCCCAATTGATACCGAAGCTGTTGCGCAAGACGATATTCTTAGGGCCAAGGCGTGGTCTACTGAATATGGCTTTGATTTTATTTTCTCTACCGATGGCGATGGTGATAGACCCTTAGTCGCCGACGAAAAAGGGGAGTGGTTACGTGGTGATGTACTGGGTTTGTTGTGTGCCAAAGCGCTCGGTGTTGAAGCCTTGGCGGTGCCTGTTAGCTGCAATACGGCCATTGAGCAGTCTGCTGTTTTTAAACATGTTGAGCGTTGTAAAATTGGTTCACCTTATGTGATTGCTGAATTTGCAAGTTTGAATAGCCGTTATGCCAGTGTTGCAGGGTTTGAGGCAAATGGAGGTTTCTTATTGGGTTCAAACCTTAAGCTAGACGGTAAGTCGCTGGATGCTTTGCCGACACGTGATGCCATCCTTCCTGCCTTGATGTTGTTGTCCGCAAGTATAAAAGCAGGCCAGCCTATTTCGGCTTTAGTGGCACAGTTGCCTCAGCGTTTTACTTATAGTGATCGAATTAAGGCCTTTCCCACAGAGCTGAGTCGCAGCATTATTGAAAAAGCGACAGCTGACCCTGTGTGGCTTTGCCAGCAGTTAAATTTGCAGTCGGCGATACGTTCTGTGGATACCACAGATGGCTTAAGGTTGAGTTTTGAGTCTGCGACGGTTGTTCACTTTAGGCCTTCGGGTAACGCACCAGAGTTGCGTTGTTATGCCGAGGCCGATACGGCAGCAGAGGCAAAAACCTTGGTTGATAGCTGTTTGGCTGTGTTGGCCTCACAAGCCCCTTAATATTGCAGCTTGTGACATCGGGCTAGAGCACTTACTCTGGCCTTTGAAACGCTTATTTTCGGTATTTTAAGCCCTTATTTTTGAGCTATTAGCGTTGTTTCGCCGACTTTAGCTTGTAATCCTGCGTTTGAAAGTACCGTATTCTCGTCGATACATATATAATACGCGCCCAAATTTATCTGGATAGAACTATGAGTAAGCCTTCAGTGAGTATCATTATGGGTTCCCAGTCTGACTGGCCCATTATGCAATCTGCCACGATCCCCTTAGGTGAGTTGGCGGTGGACTTCGAGACCCAGGTGGTTTCGGCTCACCGTACTCCTGATCGCCTGTTCACCTTTTGTGAAGAAGCGCACGAGCGTGGCATTGATGTGATCATTGCCGGTGCTGGTGGCTCTGCTCACTTGGCTGGTATGGCCGCGGCTAAGACTCATTTACCTGTTATTGCTGTGCCTGTGCCTAGTAAGCACTTTAATGGTATGGATAGCTTGATGTCGATGGTACAAATGCCTAAAGGCGTTGCCGTAGCTTGTCAGGCTGTGGGTGCTTCTGGTGCCTATAACGCAGGTTTAATGGCCGCTCAAATGCTTGCTCTAAAAGATGAGGCACTACGTCAGCGTTTGATCGACTGGCGTAATTCCCAGACCGATGGCGTGCCGGTTGAGGTTGAATAAATGCACATAGCGATAATTGGTTGCGGTCAGCTTGCTCGAATGATGGCCTTAGATGGCTGGCGTATGGGCTTGAGCTTCTCGTTTTTAGCTAACCCAGGTGAGAGCCGAGTGTGTGTTGATGGCCTAGGTTCTATTGTAGAGCTAGAGCAGGGTTTAGATGGTGAGGCTCTGTTTAACGCACTGGGCCAGCCCGAGGTGGTGACCGTTGAGCGTGAGCACGTCGATACCGTGTTATTAGCGTCACTTGCGGATTTTTGTCGTGTCTGCCCAAACCCTAAAGCTATTGAAGTTAGTCAACATCGTGGTCGTGAGAAAAGCTTTGTAAATAGTTTGGGAATTGAAACCGCGCCTTTTGAACTTGCCAACAGCCTTGAAAGTTTAAAAGCGGCGGTTGCTAAAGTGGGCTTGCCTGTCATTATCAAAACATGTGGCGAAGGTTATGACGGTAAAGGTCAGTGGAAAATTGATAGCGCTGCTGAGTTTGAAGCTAATTTAGCCGAAATTGATATATCCAAAGAGTTGATTGTCGAGAAAGTCATTCGCTTTGAAAAAGAAGTTTCTGTGATTTCGGTGCGCTCAGTCAACGGTGAGACCGCAGTATATCCAATTACTGAAAACGAGCACCACGAAGGCATCTTAGTTAAGTCTATCGCCCCTGCCGAGCTTACTTGTGATGTTCTATCGGCAGAAGCGAAACGTGCTGCGACTCTTATTCTAGAAGCGCTTGATTATGTAGGTGTATTGTCGATAGAGTTTTTTGTTGTTGGCGATAAATTATTGGTAAATGAGCTTGCTCCTCGTGTGCATAATAGTGGTCATTGGACGCAAGCTGGTGACGTTTGTTCGCAGTTTGAAAACCACCTGCGCGGCATTTGTGACATGGTCCTAGGGGCAACCGAACCCAGCATGAACGTAGCGATGGTTAACTTGCTTGGTTTTGATGTGAAAACGGACTTGTTGACGGCGAGTAATATGCAGCTTCACTCTTACAACAAGACGGCTCAACCTAAACGTAAAGTAGGGCACTTGAACCTTTGGGGGCAAGATCGTGAGAAACTTTGCGCTCAAGTAGAGCAGGTTAGCAAGGCGCTCTATAGCGATCATTAATCGTATATTTAGAAGCACTTGTTGCGCTTCTATCCTTTCTTTTTGGCATTTGTACTCAATGATTTACGCTCACTTATGTTTTAGTGAGCGTTTTATTTTAAAGTCGCAAAGTATAAAGCTCTAAGCATTTTTTAAAGCATAAGTTCAAGCAGCTAGGCTTTAATAAGTACACACGTAATAGACATTTAGGTAACGGCAGTATGGCGGATAGCAATTTTCTTGATGAAGTCAATAAGCGACGCACTTTCGCTATCATCTCTCACCCGGATGCGGGTAAAACCACCGTCACCGAAAAGCTATTGCTGTTTGGAAATGCGATTCAAAGTGCAGGTTCTGTAAAAGCTAAGTCTGGCGGTGGTCATGCGAAATCCGACTGGATGAGCATGGAGCAAGAGAGAGGTATTTCGGTTACCTCATCGGTGATGCAGTTCCCTTATAAAGATCGAGTGGTGAACTTGCTCGATACTCCGGGGCACGAAGACTTCTCTGAAGATACCTATCGAACCTTAACCGCGGTTGATTCGGTGCTTATGGTGATTGATGGTGCTAAGGGTGTAGAGGATCGAACCATTAAGTTAATGGAAGTCTGCCGTTTACGTGATACACCGATTTTAAGCTTTATCAACAAAATGGACCGTGATATTCGTGATCCTATTGAGGTGCTTGATGAGGTTGAAGAGGTCTTAAAAATTAAGGCTGCGCCTATTAACTGGCCTCTAGGGATGGGTAAGGAATTTAAAGGGGTTTATAACCTTTATACCGATACGGTGCATGTGTATCAAAGTGGCAAAGGTCGAGTTATTGCTGAAGATGTCCAAATCAAAGGCATCGATAGCCCTGAGTTTGATGAGTTAATGGGGGTCTATGCCGATGATACTCGTGAAGAAATTGAACTTGTTCGCGGGGCCACTCATGAGTTTGATCTGGAAGAGTATTTAGCGGGTAAATTAACCCCCGTTTACTTTGGAACGGCGCTAGGTAATTTTGGTGTGCGTGAATTTTTAGATGGTTTTGTTGAGTGGGCGCCTAAGCCCTTACCGCGTAAAACCGATGTGCGTGTCATTGATGCCAACGAAGAAAAATTCAGTGGCTTTGTGTTTAAAATTCAAGCCAATATGGACCCTAAGCACCGAGATCGTATTGCCTTTATGCGTGTGTGTTCAGGCCGTTACAGTAAAGGCATGAAGATGCGCCATGTGCGCATTGGTAAAGATGTAAAAATTGCCGATGCGGTGACCTTTTTAGCAGGGGATAGATCCCATGTAGAGGAGGCGGTATCGGGTGATATTATTGGTTTACATAACCATGGTTCGATTCAAATTGGTGACACTTTTAGCGCCGGTGAGGCTCTGAAGTTTACCGGGATTCCTCACTTTGCTCCTGAGCTATTTAGGCGCATACGCTTAAAAGATCCGCTTAAAACTAAGGCTTTGCAAAAAGGCATTCAACAGTTGTCGGAAGAAGGCTCTACTCAGGTGTTTTTCCCTATGAATAACAACGACATTATTGTGGGAGCCGTAGGTGTACTTCAGTTTGAAGTGGTTGCTTATCGACTTAAAGATGAATACAAGGTTGATGCTATTTATGAGCCGGTTACGGTGAATACGGCACGTTGGGTCGACTGTGAAGACCCTAAAAAGCTGGATGAGTTTAAGCGTAAATGCTCGGATAATTTAGCCATAGATGGTGGCGGCCACTTAAGCTATCTGGCTCCTAGTCGCGTAAATCTGTCTTTATCGCAAGAGCGCTACCCTGAAGTTCGCTTCCGCTCGACTCGCGAGCATTAAGACGCTTTATGGCTTTGCCTTCTGTACCAAGTTTACCTGCGGATGTGCCTCATCAAGGAGGGCGCATTACACGCTTTATTGGTCGCAGTTTATTGCGCTTATTTGGTTGGAAGATAGAAGGCGAGCTACCTAATGTGCCCAGAGCCGTTTTTGCTGCAGCGCCGCACACATCAAACTGGGATTTTGTCCTAGCGATGTTTGCTGTTTTGGCGATGGGCATCAAAATCTCATTTCTGATGAAAAAAGAGGCTTTTATTTGGCCTTTAAAAGGCTTATTTCTGGCTTTAGGTGGCATTCCCTTAAATCGGCGTGCTGCCGGAGATACTGTTGAGCAAATATGCTCTTGGTTTGAGTCACATAAAAAGTTATGGGTGGTCATCACACCTGAGGGCACACGCTCTTATGTGGCTAAATGGAAAACCGGTTTTTTACGCGCGGCTTACAATGCTGGGGTGCCGGTCGTTCTGGTTGCGTGGGATTTCCCGTCGAAAACGATGCATATAGACAGCACATGGTACCCAAGTGGGGATCATGAAAAAGATGCTGAACAGATACGCAAACACCTGTGTGGTCGCTATACAGGGCGCCACCCAGATAAGCAGTAGTATTTTTAGCTTAGAGTCATTACTCTGGCCTACCTATAAGTTTATTCTCCTTAAGAGCAACGGACATGCAAACTCAAAGCCCCATCGCCCGTTTTTTAGTGGTACTTGCCGCTTTTGTTGTTGTGGTCGCAGGAATGAAGGCCGCTGAATCTCTGCTTGTGCCGTTTTTGCTTTCTTTGTTTATTGCAATTATTAGTTCGCCACCTCTACTTTGGTTGCGCAGCAAAGGGCTGCCTACGTGGCTTGCTTTACTTACGATTGTCTCCAGTTTAATCATTTTAAGCTTTTTGGTGGGGGCCATTATTGGCTCGTCAATTGCCGAATTTCGCGAAGATTTACCCAGCTATCAAGAAAAGCTGCAAGTCCTGACAGCTGATATTTTCACACGATTAGACAGCTTTGGGTTAGCCGTAGATTTTGAGCAGATTCGAGCGGGTTTTAAGCCTTCTAAAGCCTTAGCCATGGCGGGAAATACCTTGGCTTCTTTTGGCAACATGATGACCAATTTCTTTTTGATCTTACTCACTGTGGTTTTTATTTTGGCAGAAGAAGTCAGCTTTTCGGAAAAGCTGCAGTTTAATGAAAAAACCAAGCATTCCCTGCAGGCCTTGCGCCAGTTTACCGCTAGTGTGAACCGCTATGTGGCGATTAAAACCATGGTCTCGTTGCTTACAGGCCTTTTGATACTTGTTTGGCTGTGGATATTGGGGCTCGATTATTTTGTACTGTGGGGTTTATTTGCCTTTATGCTGAATTTTATTCCTACCTTTGGTTCGGTGTTAGCGGCAATTCCCGCGGTTTTATTAGCTTTGATCCAGCTTGGAGGCGGTGACGCCTTGTTGGTGGCTGCAGGGTTCTTAGCCGTGAACTTTATCGTGGGTAATATACTCGAGCCTAGAATTATGGGAAAAGGCTTAGACTTATCAGCCTTAATTGTATTTTTGTCGTTAGTGTTTTGGGGCTGGGTTCTCGGGCCGGTGGGCATGCTTTTGTCTATCCCCTTAACCATTACCGTTAAAATTGCCTTAGAAAGCTTTAGTGATACCCGTTGGATAGGTGTAATGATGGGCTCAGGTGCGGCCCATGTGGATGATGAGCCACTTAAATTAAGCAGTGGCTCTTAAGTAATAAGGGCTAGTTGCAACTAAAACAGGCTCTGCATGCTTATGATGAACCTGTTTTAGTCATCTTTTCTCGCTGTTCTATTACTCCTAATGCCGCCACTCGATACGCTTCCGCAAGCGTTGGGAAGTTAAATATGCTCTCCACAAAAATATCGACTTCAGCATGCGATAACAGAGCCATTTGCCCTATATGAATCAGTTCTGTTGCGCCTTCGCCAATAATCATAACGCCAAGAACTTTTTGCCCTTGCTTGTCGCAGACAATTTTTAGCATGCCATCTTGAATGCCTGATATTTGCCCTCGTGCAATTTCCTCAAAGCGCGCACGGCCGACAATGATATCGCCATATTTTTCTTTGGCTTGGGTTTCACTTATGCCAACGGAGCTGAGTTCGGGGATAGAATAAATACCGGCAGGTAGCGTTTGTTGCATTTCTCCAAGTTTAAGCCCGAATGCGTTACAGCTGGCACGTCGGCCTTGCTCCATCGAGGCTGAGGCAAGGGAAGGAGGGCCGATGACATCGCCTGCGGCGTAAATGTTTTTTTGCTCTGTTTGTAACTGTTCGTTGACACTAATAAGGCCGCGTTCATTCAAGCTTAGGCCCGCATTTTCTAGGTGCAGATCTTTAACATTTGCAAGACGACCGGCTGCGCACAGCAGCTTATCGCTTTTGACTATCGTGCCATCTTCACACTCAGTTACAACGGCATCAAAACCATTCCAGTCAACCTTGGTGACTAGATGCTCGCCTAGCCACTTACCGCCCATTTCTTCAAAGGAGTGAACAAAGCGGTCGGTAAGATCTCTATCTAAAAAGCCAAGTGGGGCAGGGTATTTATCGATCATCGTCACCTTGACGCCCAGTGCTTGAAAAATAGATGCGTACTCACTGGCTATAACGCCACTGCCTAAGACGGTTAAACTCTTGGGTAAATACAGCATCGATAGAATCGAGTCGCTGTCAAAAATATGTTCATGGTCGATGGGAATGTTGGGTGGTTTTCTTGGGAAAGAGCCTGAAGCAATAACGACCTTTTCTGTGTTTAAGGTGTGTTGCTCCCCATCTACTTTGGTGATTTCAATTTGAGTACTGCTTAAAAACTTGGCCCTTGCATGAATAACATCGATACCATTGCGAGTTAGCTGGCTAGAAAGGTAACTGTCGTGAGCCTTAAGCACGTCGTCCAGCCGTGTGATTAAGGTTGCAAGCTCGGTATCCTCAGTGAGTTCAAAGTTTGCGATGGCTGCATTTTGCCGCATATTTTTGATACGCAGTGCATTTTCACGCAGGGTTTTGGACGGAATTGTCCCTCGAAAGACACAAGAGCCACCCGTCTCTTTGGTTTTTTCGATAACGGCAACACGCTTGTTTAATTTGGCTGCCTGAATGGCTGCTTTTTGGCCTGCAGGGCCACTGCCAATAACAATGAGATCGTAGGTATTCACTGTTGCATTGCCTCCATGGCCGACTTAACCAGCTCCTCACGTTCTAGCAGTTGCTCCACTTCGTCTTGGTAGAGGTTAATTTCACTAAAGGCAGGGTGGGCTTTGAGCTCTTCTAAATTGGGTACCTTTTCTTTATTTTCATCAGCGTAGAAATGCTTGGCAATGACACTGCCTGCAACCGCAATAGCTGTTTGTAGTTTGCCACTATGCTCTTCTTGGTAGTTATCGAAGTAAGTGATGACATTCTTTACTGCTTCGGGCATCTCCCAAGCATCAATCACTTTTAAGGCAATGGCTCTTGAGCAGCTAACTTCGATGTTTTGAATATCTTCAGATTTAATTGAAAGTTTAAGCTCTGCTGCAAGCTCTAAGGCCAGTTGCACAGCAAGAGGCCGCCCAATCTCATTTAATAAGCCTCCTAAAAAAGCCGCTTCTACATTTTTTCTACAAGCTCTGGCTGTCTCTTTAGCCCACAAGCCTGAGGCTAAAGAACACTTAAGGATGTATTGGATATAGGAGTCATAGCCTGGGGTATTAAAAAGGGTGCTGTTGATAGAGGCGGCTAAGGCGATTTCTGCAATGGTTCTCATGCCCAGACGAGTAATTGCTTGTTGTAGGCTAACGAGTGATGCATTGGGGCTGTATGCGGCGGAGTTGGCTACTCGCATGACATGCGCGGCTAGACTCTGGTCGCTTTGAATAAGCCTTGCAAGATCGGCGGAGTCAGAATCAGGGTCCTGCGTTAATCGCACTACTTTTCCTGCGACTTCAGGCAGCATAGGGATTTCAAGTTTACCCTGATTAAGTTTGGCGAGTACTTCTTGTTCGAGTGCGTTACATGATCCTGAATCGGTGGGGGCCGTGTTCATAGTCGTTATTCCATTAAGAGTACTAATAACTTGCGGGTATATGATTTTAAATTTAGCACTCAAGATGGTTTTTGCTTGTTCTTATTCCTGAATTTCTAAGTCATCAAGGGAAGTTAATAACTAATAGCTTGGGCGGTGCATAAAAGTGGCGCGCTAATCATCATTGGCCTACTGAGATTTAGGAGATGGTCTAGCTTAAAGGAATAAAGGATCCGCATTTAAGATAAGGAGAAGCTCAATGGTGTCGCACAAGGTGCTGATTCTATCCCCTGATACTCTATCTGACCTAGGCCAGCATATTCAGCGTTTTTTTAAAGCCGACTTGGAATCTAGTCTAGATGCTCTGCCTGAGCACTTGGGCTTGGATGACTATAAAGTCATTGTTATTGACCAGTTGGGTTGTGGTGGCTGTGACCTTGAGCAGCTTGCTGAGTTAATGCGAATCGATGAGCAGTTTGAGATTCCCGTGGTGGTGCTGGCAAGGCCTGCGAGTATAGAGGATAAACTCAAAGCCTTAGAGCTTGGCTGTGATGACTTCGTAGAGTCAGATGTTGCCGGTGACGAGGCGTGTGCCCGTATTACCAAGTCTATTTTTCATCGAGTTGCCGCTGTTCAGTTATCGAGTCGTTTAGAGCTAGCTAATCAAACCGCCCACTCTGCGATGATTGATAACAGTGACCTAGGGGCAAACATTCAGTTTTTATTAAGCGTACATGACTGCGATAACTTAGATCAGCTGGGGCAGCTTTTTTTCACAACAATAGAGCGCTATGGCTTGAAATGCAGTCTACAGCTGCGTGGAGAGAATGAGATTAAAAACATGGAAGCGCATGGTATGGCTAAAGACTTAGAGTCTCAGCTTTTATACCAGATGCGCGAAGGCGAGCGTTATATCGATTTTGGTGCTCGAACGGTAATAAATTATGAGCGTATTTCGGTGCTCATAAAAAATATGCCGATAGACGACCCTGAAAAGTATGGTGCTATTAAAGACAATACTTTTTCTTTGATTCAGGGAGTGAATGCCCGTGTCATCGCCTTGGAGCATCGTTACCGCTTACTTGATGAGCGTGAAACCTTAAAGAAATTAGGTCGAGATGTTCGCAATGTGATGCAGGTTATCCAAGATAGCTATCAAAAAGTGATGCGGGATATTGCTGATGAAGTTGATAAAACAGCAGACAAGCTTAAGGTGAGATTGCCATCTTTAGCATTAGTTGAGCACGATGAGGTATTCATTGAAGATGCGATGGATGACGTTGTTCGCAATACAACTCGTATATTTAATGAGGGTTTATTGGTGGATGAGGCGATTGAGCGCTTAGAGGGAAAAATAGAGCGATCACTATTAGCTATTGAGGAAAACGATACGGTTTCTCAGACCAGCTCTAATAAGAGTAATGCTGGTGAGGCTCCGGTAGAGTTGTTTTAAGTGACAAAAGAAAGCAGTGGTAGAGTATCTACTTATTCGGATAGTATGCACAGTCTAAGTATGAACGGCATGTGTTTTAATGGAAAATAATGACTTAATATGGGACCTAGACGCTTTTCGAAAGCGTCAGCGCGCCCAAGAATTAATTCTAGGTATTGAAAATCAACTATGTGTCTTTTCCTCATCTGTTGAGCAGCTCTATACCAATTACGATATCTTTTTTCCTAAAGATCAAAATCGTAAGCTTGTGATCTTGCCTAACCCCTATGCAGCGCATGATACCTTTCAAGGTATTCCTGAGAGCAGTGTCAGGCCGACCGGTCTCTATTTAATTAATCCCGAGAATGCAGCAGGGAAAACATCGGATCTAAAGCTCATTTTGCCCATCAATAAGTCAGAAAAGAAGTTTCGCACCGTACCCTTAGAGATTGGTTTAAAGCTGATAAATAGCAAAATGCCGGAAGGTAGGCCCTTTTTACCTGTGGTTATGAAAGGCGATCTGCGAGAGTTTAATCAAGAAACACCTTGTTTGCATCTGCACTCTTTAAATTTGCGGGGCGTATCAGCCATGTCCTCATTGGACTTGAAGGCGATAGAAAGTGTGATTGTCAAACGCTTAGAGCAGCTTAAGTTAAAACCTAAGCTTACTTAGTTTGTAGCAAAGGCTTAAGTGGGCAGACATAAAAAAAGCTGGGTGTTTAATCCCAGCTTTTTTTATGTCGACTGATAATCAGTCCGTTTGTGCTATTCAACTAAGCGGAATACAACTGGCATGCTAAATGTGAATTTGTCGCCTAGTACATCATTGGGCACGCTTGGATATGGGCTCGAGGCACTGACTGCTCTAACCGCTTCTTTAGTTAAGTTTGGATATGGAGGTTCTTCGATGATATCGATAATCTCAACCTTACCGGATCTGGTGATGGTGATACTAAGGCGTACGATGCCTTCTTCATTTTTTTCCATCGCAGACTGTGGGTAGCGCAATTGTTTATAAGTCCATTTTTTTAGCTTAGCAATATAAAGTTGTTGCGATAGAAGCGACTCAGCAGTGAACTCCTCTTCATCTTCTTCGATCACATCTTCTAAATCATAAAGCTCTGATAGTGCCGCAAGAACACTCGACTGTTTACTGGCCTTGGGTGATGGCTTAGGTGAAGGCACCACTTTAACTACTTTTTTGGGGCTTGGCTTAGGGCTTGCTTTTTTAGGTTTAGGCTTTGGTTTAGGCGTTTGCGCAGCAACAGTAGGGGCTTTAATAACAGGGGGCTTTTTAACTGTCGCTGCGACTGGCGCACTTACTGCGGCGGCAGCGGCAGCAGTCTTACCTTTGCTTTGATCAATAGCGGCAGCAACGGCTTGGACTCTGTCATCACTGGGGGTAATTGAATTAAATGCCGTTAACTTATCTTCAGGTACTTTACCTGCTAATAATAGGTCTTTACGGAATTGTGATGAGAGAGGAACGCCACCTATCCATACCCGTAATAGCAGATCAAAAAAAGCAGCGTCATTAATAGTGCCTAGTTTAGAGCTGTTTACAGAGATACTGACTTTGTCGTAATCACGCTGAATAGAAACAATGTCACCACGTACGAGGGTCACTTTGAGCATATTGCTGAACTTGGCCATGTTAGCGCTTTGTTTCTCTAGCTCAGAAGCGGAAGCGTTGATAGCCATGCCTTGAATCCACATACGCTTAAAACGGCGAGATGAAAGTCGATCAGCAAGGACGCGTACTTGTACTTCTTTTGGCTCTTGAGCTGTAAGAATTGCGCGAGCATCAGTCGATGGGCTTGTAACCAATAAAGCTCCAATAAAGGCTTCTTGGCCGAGCTCTGAATGACTAGCGATACCATTAATAATGGTTGATGCTTGCAGTAATGGGCTTAGAAGCAGGGCTATGGCAATAACGGGTAGCAATAAAGCGTGACGCAATGTCTTAGCTGGCTTTTGGGCATGGTGCATAAAGAGGTGCTCTTCTCTGTTGTTATCTTTCGTGGAAGTCTTTCATTTCAATGGCTTTTACTATGAATAGGTATTCAATTAACAGTAATTCCACGACAGCCGTAAATTAGCATGATATTCCTTTGGATATAAGGGGGCTTGGTAAGAACTTTACTAAATCTTCGTCTAAACGCAGTGACGGTTTTGTTCCTAGTATAGCCATTTCTCGCTGTCTTATTTAGATGACTAAAGCTAGAGCTTGAGGTCTAAATGTCGTTACAATGCATGCATCGTAAACCACTTGATACTGGTTTTAGTTGATCGATATTACTGATATGGATGAGATATGAACTCAAATTTACGCTTAGCTGCCGTGCTGGCAGCTTTAGTTGCGGTATGGATGCTTACAGGTTTCTTTAAAGCATCTAAAGAGGAAGAGAAACAAGAGCAGTCAGAAGAACAAGATTTATTTGAAGTTCAAGTTGCTGATAGCCAAGCTCAAGCGTTTCGCCGGCCCGTCTACTTAAGAGCTCGAAGTGAAGCCGAGCGGCGTGTAGCAGTTGCTGCTGAAGTTGATGGTCGAATACAAGCGACACCGCAAAAAGAGGGGCAGTGGGTTGAGCAGGGTGCGGTCTTGTGTAGTTTGGCAAGTGAAGATCGGCAATTGCGCTTAGAGCAAGCTCAAGCGCAGTTAAGCAAGGCGCAGTTAGATTACGATGCGGCCTCCAAGCTTAAGAGCAGTGGTTATCAAAGCCGTTCTCAAATTGCCGCAGCAAAAGCGAACCTTGCTGTGGCCGAAGCTGAATTAAAGCGTAACCAAAATGTACTTGATCACTTACAAGTTCGAGCGCCTTTTGCTGGAGTGCTTGAAAAACGCCATAAAGAAGTGGGTGACTTCATTCAGCGTGGCTCACCTTGCGCTACCGTGCTTGAGCTAGACCCTCTTGTTGTGAGTGGCCACTTAAGTGAACGTGATATTCGTTCTTTATCTTTAGGTGATAGTGCCCAGGTGCGTTTTATTGATGGCGAAGAACGCACAGGTCGTGTGCGTTATTTAGCAAGTTCTGCCGATGAGTTGACTCGCAGCTACCGAGTTGAAGTTGAAGTTGAGAATAAAGATCACAGCTTAGTCAGTGGATTAGCTGCCGATGTCAGTATTCATGCCGCTGAACTGCCAGCCCATTTAATTAGCCCTGCCTTATTAACGTTAATGGATAAGGGGGTGATTGGTGTTCGCAGCTTAGACGCAAATAACAAAGTGCAAATACATGAGGTTCAGTTACTCGCTGATGATAAAGAAGGTGTCTGGATCAGCGGTTTACCAGAGCAAGTTACATTGATTGTGGTAGGACAAGAGTATGTGAGCATAGGTCAGCAGGTACTTCCCGTAGAGCAACGCTCTAAAAAAGCCGTTGAGGTCGAGCTCGAACAACCTAATAAAGCATCTGAGCCAGAGCTTGAGTCTGAACAGGGTACTCAGTCATGAGTATCCTGACAAACGCGATCTCTCGCTCTCGCGCCACATTGAGCTTGATGTTACTTATTTTGATTGCGGGTTTTGCTTCGCGAATGAATATGGTCATTGAGGCTTTTCCGAACCCCACTGTGCCTGTGGTCATGGTGATGCTTATGCAAGATGGCGTATCCCCCGAAGATGGTGCGCGCTTATTAGTTCGGCCGGTTGAAAAAGAATTACGTACGATTGAGGGGGTTAAGGAAATTCGTGCGACCTCACGAGAAACAGTCTCTTATGTGGTCATTGAGTTTGAAGCTAATCAAGATGTAAAAAAAGCAGTGACCGATGTTAGGGCCGCGGTTGATAGAGCTAAGTCGGAACTCCCTTCCGGTGCTGAAGAGCCCCAAGTTAATGAAATTGCTGCGGACGATACCCCCACCATTGTTTTAGCTGTTTCTGGCGCGGTGCAAGAGCGAAGCATCTTTCAAACCTCACAGTTACTAAAGCGTGAAATCGAAGCCATGCCTTCGGTGCTGGAGGTTGATATGCGCGGACACAGTGATGAGATGATTGAGATCATTGTTGAGCCTGCCAAGCTTGAGTATTACGGCATTACCAGCAGTGAGCTATATCAAGCGATTCAAGCTAATAATCTATTAGTGCCTGCAGGGCAGATGGATACCGGCAAGGGGCGCTTTGCGATTAAAGTGCCTAGCCTCATTGAAACTCGCGAAGATGTTTATCGCCTTCCTATTCGTTCAAGTAAAGATGCCACCGTAACCTTGGGCGATGTTGCATCGGTGCGGCGAACCTTTAAAGATGCTTGGCAATTTTCTGCGATTAATGGCGAGCGCGCGGTTACTTTAAATGTTAAAAAACGTGTGGATGCTAATGACATTGAAGTGACCAAAGCCGTTAGAGCATTAGTTGCTGAACTTAAACCGCAGATTCCTCAGGGCATCAAGCTCGATTTTATGCTTGATCAGAGTGATTTCTCGATAGGCATGATCAACGAAATGCAGGGTAATATTCTAACGGCTATGGCTCTGGTGATGATTATTGTTATTGCGGCCTTGGGCTTTCGCTCCGGTTTATTGGTGGGAGCGGGGGTGCCGTTTTCCTTGTTGTTCTCGACCATTATTCTTTTGCAGCTTGGCTATTCGTTTAACTTTATGGTGCTATTTGGCATGTTGCTGGCGCTAGGTATGTTGATTGATGGCGCCATTGTGATTACCGAATTTGCAGATAGAAAAATGGCTGAAGGCCTTTCGAGCCGCGATGCCTATATATTGTCGGTTAAGCGCATGTTGTGGCCGGTAACAGCTTCTACCTCTACCACTCTTGCCGCCTTCTTACCTATTATGTTTTGGCCCGGTGTTGCTGGTGAATTTATGCGTTATTTACCGGTCACTGTATTTGCCGTATTACTGGGCTCTTTGTTATACGCCTTGTTTTTTGCTCCTATTGTTGGTGCTTTATTAGGTCGTAATAAAATGTCTGCTCAGACGCAAGCCTATCTCACGTGCATAGAAAATGATGCACCTGAAACTCTGCCGGGGGTTACGGGTATTTATGCTCGCTTTTTGTCATCGGTCATTCACCATCCATTGAGCTTCTTTTTTGCGGCTTGTTTGATTCTAGTTGGTATTTTTTCTGCCTACGCCAAGTTCAGTCCTGGGGTTGAGTTCTTTGTTAAAACCGAGGTCATTCAAGGTACGGTTGCTGTTCGAGCACAAGGCAACTTATCCGTTGATGAGGCGCGTGACATTTTTTCCGAGGTGGAAGAAAAAGTACTCGAGGTGCCTGGGGTGAAAGTGTTGTACTCGGTAGTAAGCCCTGGTTCACCTGTGCAATTTAGCCCAAGAGCGCCAGAGAAAGACCAAATTGGTGCAATGATGGTTGAGACCTATAAACCTGAGGAGCTAGGTTACAGTACCTTTAAAGTTTACGATGAAATAAAAGAAGCCACTAAAGGTATTGCCGGTGTTTATGTCAGTAGTGCGCCTTTAGAAGGAGGGCCACCGGTCGGTAAACCTATTCAAATACAGCTTACTGGTTTAGATCGTTCTTTATTATTAGCAACCGCCCGTCAGTTGCGTTCAGATTTGGAAGACGCTATTCCGGGTTTAAACGATGTAACAGACTCAACCCCTTTGCCTGGTATCGAGTGGGGCATAGAGGTGAATAAAGAAAAAGCAGCACAAGTAGGTGTCGATGTTATCGAGGTGGGTAATGCCATACAGATGTTAACTACGGGTGTAAAAATAGGTGAATATCGCCCCTCGGATGCCGATGACGAAATAGACATTCGTGTGCGCTTCCCCGAAAAGGAGCGCGGTATTACTGCAATCGATAGCTTGAAAGTAAATACTGTTAACGGGCCAACGGCCATAGCCGGTTTTGTTGAGCGTGTCGCTTTACCTCGAGTTGATAAAGTTG
Organism: Agaribacterium sp. ZY112; assembly: GCF_041346925.1. Lineage (NCBI taxonomy): Bacteria > Pseudomonadati > Pseudomonadota > Gammaproteobacteria > Cellvibrionales > Cellvibrionaceae > Agaribacterium > Agaribacterium sp. ZY112. The sequence continues at coordinate 2,454,449 of NZ_CP166840.1, forward strand.
AGCGTATTGATGGACGTGAATTTGCGTTGGTTATGGCCGATGTAGACTCAGGTTTGGTAGCTGATAATGTGCTTAAAGAAGTGCAGACGTGGATGGAGCAGCATCCGCTCCCTAAAGGTGTGGAGCTTAGTTATCGCGGTGCTAATGAAGAGCAAGAAAAATCATTTTCATTTTTAACCACCGCATTTTTACTTGCTTTGTTTTTAATGTTTATCTTATTGGTTGCTCAGTTTAATAGCTTTTATCAGGCGGCATTAACTCTTTCTTCGGTTGTACTTTCTACAGCGGGTGTGTTTTTGGGCTTAATGCTTACCCAAAGCACTTTTAGTGTGATTATGACTGGGGTCGGTATTGTTGCCTTGGCCGGTATTGTGGTAAATAACAATATTGTTTTAATTGATACCTTTAATTATATTCGCCAGACTGATGATAAAACCTCGATAAAAGATGCTGCAATACTGGCGGCTACTCAGCGTTTACGCCCTGTCTTTTTAACCACTGTCACAACTATTTTAGGCTTATTGCCTTTGGCGACGGGTTTAAGTGTCGACTTGGTGAACCGTGAGTTTAATATGGGCGGTATCGTTGGTTCGTATTGGACTGCTTTAGCGAGTGCTATTGTCTATGGGTTGGTGTTTTCAACCGTACTAACTTTGGCCGTGACACCGACCATGTTGGTCTTGCCTAGTGTAATTAAAGCCGCTTTCCATCGTTATATTTATGTGCCTGCTAAACATTATTTAGTTAGCTTTTCGATGTTTAAGCGACGTGTTAATAAGGAGGCTGAGCAATGAGGATCTTAAGTGGACTGTGGTTGGTGCTTTGGTCTTTGCCAACCTTGCTGTTGTCTGTACTGTTGGTGCTTGCTTTACCTATGGCGGTGTTTGCGCTTCTAGGCTTGCAAGCTTTGGTGTTGATAATAGCGGCACTAGGTGCTTTATGTGCGTTGGTTTTGTGGCTGGTTTGCTTACTTGGTTGGTTGCGTGGTTGGTACCTCAGTTGGGTGGTGGCGATGATGGGCGCGTATCTGTCTGTTTTTGTACTTGGCTTAGTATTAGCTGCGGCCGTGTTTAACCTACCATTTGATGCTAGCGGAGCCCTTAGTCTTGTTGCGCTCTTTGTTTTGTTGAATCTTGGCTTACGTGTGCAGGTAAAACTTCAATCTCAAGATATGAGAGATGCTTACGCCGTCGAGCAACATATCTCTTAAGTCTCGGCTATGCTTATAGGAATACTGCCTATTCCTATAAGCCATATCTTTAAGCCATGACGACTGAATCCTCTCCTTGTTTTAACGACCTTAATATTAAGCTTGGTCAGGTTGTGCAAATCCATCCTGACCCTGCTCAGCCTCAAGCTCGCTGTGATTGTTTATTAGTAGGTAGCTTGCCCGGTGAGAGTATTTTAATAACTGCAGCGCCGGGTGCTGAAGATTTTCCTCATCTAGAAGTCGGTCAGCAAGTGGTTATACGAGTGATGTCGGCCAATGGTGTGGCCTTGTTTCAAACGTGTGTTCTATTTATATCCGATATGCCGGTGTTTATGGTGTATCTCGATTTCCCTCAAGCTGTGCAGTTTCGTATGGTTCGCAGCGCCTCTCGAGTTGAAGTTGCTTTACCTGTGCTGGTTTATAGCCTTAGTTGTCCAGCTCAAAGTGGGGTTGCTGGAAAAATTGCAGATATTAGTTTAGGCGGTGCCGGCTTAGAGCTCTACGAAGATGTAGGGGAGGCTGGTGATCTCTTAGAGTTAAAAGGTAAATTTGACGTTGGCGGTATACGCCGTACAGTTAAATTAAAAGCTGAGATTAAAAATAAAAAAGCTCGTGCCAGCGGTAATACCAGCTATGGCATTGCCTTTAGTGAATCTGATGAGGAAAAGCTCTTGGTTTTATTTGGTTTTATTTTTAACTCCATGGCTTTTGGTGATGTACAGAGCGTGTCTTAAGACTTTTGCCGGCCTATTGGTTTTATTAGTGGCATATAGCCCTTGGCTTAGTGCTTTGGATGAAGACCGCCTGTGGTTGCCTACAAATTATGAGCGTTTGTATTTAGACCTTAAAGCCTCAGCGGAGGCCGCTGAGCGAGTACCTCGTTGTAAAACAGTTATTCGTGGCACTTTGGATTTAGAGCAGAGCGAAAAAAATAAGCCTATTTTTCGTATTCAGTGCCGCCAAGAAAACGGCCGAACCTATAACGAGCTTGTTGATGGTACAAGCTACCAAACATTAACAACACCTTACGAAGAAGAAAAAGAGCTCACAGAAGAAGAGAAACAGGCTTTAGCTGCGGAGCAAGAGCGCTTAAGGCTTTTGGCCATTGCTGAAGAAAAAGAGGCTATGCACGCTTCGTGTATGCGCTTGTTTAAAGAAAGAACGGCCTTATTTGATGCATTAGTTCTTGTTGATGAGGGGCGTGAGCCTGAGCAGTATGAGTCGGGCACTGCTTTGTTTCGTTTCCAATTTGATGCGGTGGATGTGTATAAACAAGCACTAAAATACAGTGCATTGTGTCAGATTGAGGAAGGACTGGCGACTAAGCTTGTGGTTCGCAAGCGCAGGGCTCAAGATAAAAACCAAGCTAAGCCATAACAAGCAGCTATTTACAGCTATAAATAGCTGCATTAGAAACTGAGTAGATCTAGCTAAAACCTTATTGTATTTCTAGGTTTTGTACTGTTATTTGCCTGTTTTAGCTTCTTGTGTTTTTATCCTTTCATGTTTTTGTGATATCAGTTGTATCTTCATTAACTCAGCACTGAAAGTTTATACATTTGTTCTAAACTCAAGTGATAGGTGAGTGCTTAGAGGGCCTTCACTGAAAATAAAATGGATTCTTTATGCAAACACCTACGTATGGAGCTATGGCGGACCTGTTTGATCAGTATCAGCAGCTTCGATCGTATACTCAAGGGCTATGTGAACGTTTAAGTGCTGAAGATATGCAAGTGCAAAGCATGCCTGATGCCAGCCCTGCTAAATGGCACCTAGCCCATACAACGTGGTTTTTTGAGACCTTTATTCTTAAAAAATACCTAGCTAACTACCAAGTATTTAACCCTCACTTTGCCCATCTTTTTAATTCTTATTATGAGAGTGCAGGTACTCGCCACGCGAGACCTAAGCGGGGTTTATTGACTCGCCCTAGTATTGAACAGGTTTTCGCCTATCGCGCTTATGTTGACGAGCAAATGTTCAGTTGTTTACAGCAAGCGGAAGCGAATACCTGTGATATTGCAGAGGTAGAAATGTTGCTGCAAACAGGCTTGCACCACGAGATGCAGCATCAAGAATTATTGTTAACAGATATTTTGCATCTATTTAGTTGTAATCCCATGCAAGAGGCGATTTTTGCCAGTGCCCAGCTAGAATTGCAGGCGCAAGCGCCCGATTTAGGTTTTATTGATGTGCCTGCCGGAATGCATCGAGTGGGTTATAGCGGTCAGGCTTTTGCGTATGACAATGAAGGCCCGGCTCATGATGTATATCTAGGCAGCCATCGGCTTGCTAATCGTTTAGTCACCAATGCCCAATGGCTTGAGTTTATGGAAGACGGCGCTTACCAAGAGCCTCTACTGTGGCTGAGCGATGGCTGGGCCACCGTACAAAAGTTCGGTTGGCAAACTCCCGAATATTGGCAGAAACAAGATTCAATATGGTTTCAATATGGTTTGGATGGTTTAAAGGCGATTGATCCAAATGCACCGGTTTGTCATATAAGTTTTTATGAAGCCGATGCTTTTGCACGTTGGTCAGGCAAGCGTATGCCTCATGAGCATGAACTTGAGTGCGCAAGCCTCAGGGCTATAGAGCAAGGCATAGAGCCCCATACAGGTAATATATTGCAGTGTGAATACTGGCGTCCACAAGCAGCTCAGGCGGGCGCTCAAGGTATACAGCAGTTGTGGGGAGACGTATGGGAGTGGACTCAAAGCAGTTATCACGCCTATCCGCATTATAAAGCGGAGCAGGGGGCTTTGGGGGAGTACAACGGCAAGTTTATGAGTAATCAGTATGTGCTTAAAGGTGGTTCATGTGTCACCCCTCAAGCGCAACTTCGGGCAAGTTATCGCAACTTCTTTTATCCTCATCATCGATGGCAGTTTACAGGGCTTCGTTTAGCTGAGGACGCATAAATTCTTAGAGCATAAGAGCAGGAGGCACTATGGGGCTAGCAGTAGAAAAACTCAATGTGGAAGCAGAAAAGCATAGATCGAAATGTGAACAATGTCAGAGTCTAGATCCTGAGTTTTTACAGGATGTATGGCAGGGTTTGTCGGAAAATAAAAAGCGCTTGTCGCCTAAGTATTTTTACGATGAACGAGGCTCTCAATTTTTTGATGATATTTGCGCTTTAGCTGAGTACTACCCTTATCGTACCGAGTTAACAATGTTGCCTGAGGTCGCGAAGCAGCTTGTCAGTTTGTTAGATGATGACCTGACCATCGTTGAGTTTGGTGCCGGCTCTCTAATAAAAATTCGTCCGTTGTTAAAAGAGATGAAGCAAGTGCGAAGTTTTATTCCGGTAGATGTAAGTGGCGAGCATTTATATCAATCTGCTCGTGCCCTAAGGCATGAATTTCCAGATGTAAGAGTCAAACCTCATGTTGCTGATATGTGTGCACCGGGGCAGTTGCCATCAACCAAGCATAAAAAGATGGGATTTTTTCCGGGTTCTACCATCGGTAATTTTGATGCGGTAGATGCTGTACAGTTTCTCAAAAGTGTACGTGAAAGTTTGGGGGCTGAAGCCAAGCTATTAATTGGTGTGGATACCAAAAAGTCTCCCGCTATTTTGCACCGGGCTTATAATGATCAACGTGGTATCACAGCCTCTTTTAACTTAAATGTGCTGCGTCGTTTAAATAACGAACTTGATTCAGATATCGATTTACGCCAATTTGAGCACTATGCGTTTTATAATGCCTCGCAAGGTTGTATAGAGATGCACCTTGTCAGCACCTGCTATCAAGAGTTTAGTGTTGCAGGGCGCTCATTCTCAATGCATGCTGGTGAGAGCATCCATACAGAAAATTCCTATAAATACACGCCCGAGCAATTTCAGCACTTAGCTGCGCAAGCCGGTTGGCAAATTCAAGAGAAGTGGTTAGCCGATGGAGATATGTTTAGTATCTTTCTCTTAAGTGCAGATTAAGTGTAAGCAGCGAACACTATGCAAAGGCCTTAGCTAGCGACAAGCTAGGACAGAGAACACATTGAAAGATATAGAGTACCAATTACTAAGCGCTTTCTCAGGTGTGGGCTGCAAAGGCAGCCCTCATCGAGTCATCATTAACTCTGGAGCCATCGACGAGGCACAGTACCTAGATTACAGCAGCGAAGTTAGTCCAGATATCGTTGTTGTTATTCCCGAAGAGCAAATCAACAGCACTGACATCAGCCCACGTATTTTTCACCATGGCCAAGAAGTTCTTTTTTGTGGCTCTGGGGCGATGGCCTGTGCTTGGATGCTTTATTCCAGGCTTGAGCAGCAAGAGCCGTTGCAAAATAATCCTAAGTTTAAGATTCATCTGCCCAATAAAGATCTAAGTGTGCTTAAGACGGCTAAAGGTTTGAGTATGGAGGTGAATGCCGCATTACAGGCTAAACGTGTGCGTATTGGCCCGTGGGAGGCGATCTTGCGCCACCAGGTACTCGACAGTGTTGAGGTTGCTGCTCATTACGTTATTGTTGAAATTGAAAGTGCGGCAGAGCTTCGTTATCTCAGACCCAATTTAAAGCAGCTATGTCGCTACACGAATAAAGCCTTAATCGTGACGGCCTTAGGGCGAGCGGATTATCGTGAAGACTATTGTATGCGCTATTTTGCTCCTCAGTTTGGCAACGATGAAGATAGCGCGACGGCGTCAGCAAATAGTTATTTGATGAAGTATTGGCAATTAAAGCTCAATAAAAACCGCTTACAAGGACGCCAGCTCAGCAATTTAGGAGCATTATTCTCGGGTACCGTACGTGGTTCTCACGTGAGTTTGAGTGGCAAATTTGTTGCTCGAACTTAGACTGCTGGGGTACAAATATTTGAAGCTAGGCCAGTCGCACTAGCTTCAAATCACCGGGCTTAGTCTGCTGTACGTTCTTTGATATAAAGATCGTAATCTGGAATGTGGCGCTCATAGGTGGAAGAGATAAGCGGCGATGTGATGACAAAGTCCGCTGATGCTGGATTACAAGCTACGGGGATATTCCATGCGGCTGCAAGGCGTAACAAGGCCTTGACATCAGGGTCGTGAGGCATGGGTTCAAACGGGTCCCAGAAAAAGATTAGAACATCAATATCGCCTTCAGAAATTTTTGCGCCAATTTGCTGGTCACCACCGAGTGGGCCGCTAATGTACTTATGTACCTTGAGGCCCAGTGCTTTTTCCAGAGCATAACCTGTGGTACCTGTAGCATATAGCGCGTGGGTACTAAGCTCTTCGCGATTCTTTGTGGCCCACTCGTTAAGTACAGGTTTCATATTGTCATGAGCAACTAAGGCAATATTTTTGTTCTTGTGTAGGGGGGCAAGTTTGGTTTTCAAGCGCAACTCCTTGTTGGTCTTGTTTTCGGCGTATTGATCGCTATTTGATCAGCGCTCTAATGCATTGATTTTACTACATATTAGGCCGCTGCATGGGGATTGCTAGCGCTTTTTAGCGCAAATGAAAAAAACTTAAAATAAGTGTTGACTCTAAAGTGCTCTATACCTATTATACGCGCCCTCTGACGAGGTCAGCACATGTCGGAGAGTAACGCACTCGTAGCTCAGCTGGATAGAGTACTCGGCTACGAACCGAGCGGTCGAAGGTTCGAATCCTTCCGAGTGCGCCATATATAAAAAGGCCCAAGCGAAAGCTTGGGCCTTTTTTGTTTGTGCAATGAAAATCTTATGCTTGAATTTTTTTGAGCCGTCTTGATTGCCCCTTATAGCTCTTCAGCAAAACACTCGTTATAACTTGTACAGCTTTCGCAGCTGGGTGAACGGCATACATAGTGGCCGCCTTGTTCACAGAGCTGTTTATAAAAGAACTTTTTCCAACGCATGTTCTTGTTGTTTTTAGTCGCGAGACTGTGAAAGTTATTGAGTAGTAGTAGTTTTAAGTCGCTACGGCTTTGTAAGCCTAGGGCTCGCCATAAATGGGCACTGCCTAAGCTGGCTAAGCTTATAATCTGAGCCAGCCACAGCTCCACTTCATGCTCACCGTTACGGGCGCTTATAAGTAACTGGTTTAGGTCTTGTGCTTCTTGCTTTCTAAGCTCTTTGAGTTCGAGTAATAAGTCGTCGTTTTTTTTAAGCGCAGGTGGTGCGTGCTTGTAGTTTAAATGGCAAAAATTTAAGAGTTGCAGCTTTTGCTCTTTCTGTAAGCCTAAGCAGGAGCTTAAGCCAGTTAAGCCCTGAGCTTGAGACTTAATAATGCCTTGTAGCATTCTTATGTTTTCAACTTGGCGTAGCAGTTTGAGCTTATTACTACTGAGCTCACTTGTTCTTTGGTTTAAATTGGCTACTTGGTTCATAAGTCTGTTAATCCTGCTCCATGACCATAGCCAGCTTTTCTGGATAGATACCTGTCAGTGAGCCCGGAGGGTTAAACGCAATGCCAAAGCTATCGAGAATAGCCATCTCAACAGGGCAGACACTGGCACATTGAGGGTCGGCATAATCACCCACACATTCGGTGCATTTATCAGCCCTGACCATCATTTGCTGGTCGCCTTCATAGATGGCCTGGCTTGGGCACACATCTAAACAGCCCCAACAACTGACACACGCGTCTACAATTTTTACTGCCATAAACCGAACTCCTGCTTTATTAAGCGAGTTGATGGGTAGGCTCTGCCTGAACGGCGTCTTCTAGCTGCCTACTCATAGCCATAAGTGCCTCGTCGATCGTGTCCATAGCGAAATCGCTGCTCGGTTTGATACCGGCGGCTTCTAGTTTTTGCCAAGGGCCAAAACCAATTTTTGCGCAGAGAACAGCGGCACAACCTTCAAGGCTTTGTATGGCTTGTTCAAGTAGCTGTTCGCGTTCATCACAGTGCTCTGTGCCCGAGCAATAAGCCTCGATTGAACGCCGGCCTACAAAGTTCACACTCTGTGGGCCAGCGCGATATATTAAAAATTCCTTGGCATGGCCAAAATGTTGATCGACCAAATGAGATCCTTTACTCGCCACTGCAATTAAGGGGGCTGAGCTGGTCAAGCTGGTGTGATTCTGGTTTGCCGTATGGCGCTCCGGCGTGGCCTTGTATGTGGCCTCTGTCGATATGTGTTGTTGCTCTTGTTGTTCGAGCTTGGCTAGGCTGAACTCTGCACCTCTGTCTTCATCTAACATGCCTACGGCATCGGCGCGGCACTGGCGGCAGTGTCGCATTAACTTCATATCCATGCCGCAGGTAGCTTGCGCCTGCTCTAGCTCTGCTGCGGTTGGGCTGGCATGGCCCATAACACCAAAATAGGAACCGTGTTCTTTTTCAGCAATCAGCGGCATTAAATTATGCAAAAAGGCGCCGCGCTTTTTGATTTCTTGACTTAGCTCACCTAGGTGTTGGTCATTAATACCTGGTATTAACACTGTATTTACTTTAACCAATACTCCGCGTTCGCTGAGTAGGCTTAGGCCTTTGAGTTGTTGCGCAATTAATATCTTGGCGGCCTTCTCGCCTCGTATACGGCGATGATTCCAATATATCCACGGATAAATCTTGGCACCTATAGCTGGATCAAGACAATTGATGGTAATTGTCACATGATCGATATTAAATTCACAAAGTTCGTCAATTAGGCTGGGTAGCATCAAGCCATTGGTTGATAAACACAGTTTCAGTTCGGGTTGTTGTTCTGTTAGTAGGCGAAAGGTTTCAAAGGTGCGTTTGGCATTAGCAAGGGCGTCACCGGGCCCAGCAATACCAAGTACACTGAGTTGAGGGATCTCAGCAGCGACGGCCTTCACTTTTTTAAGACCTTGAGCTGGTGTCAGTATTTCCGAGACAACACCTGGCCGGCTCTCATTTGAACAATCGTATTTACGGTTGCAGTAGTTACACTGAATATTACAAGCTGGTGCAACGGCCAAATGCATACGTGCGAACTTTTGGTGAGCTTGCTCGCTATAACAGGGATGATTTTCTATTTTCTTTTGAATGTGCTCGGGAATATCGCTGCTGCTTGTGGCGGAACTTGGGCAGCTTGTTGAAGGGCATTGATCAGCAGGTGGGCTGTCAGAAGAGCGGGCGATAATAGTTAAGTCCATGGCATTCACTTGTTACAACGGTTAATGATATAAGTGATTGCAATCCCTATGCCTTTTAATAAGTTGTTGTTTATATTGAGTTTTTATTGGTTTTATTGGGCTTTTTGTAGCTGAGTTGACAGGCTTTCAGGAAACAATTGTAAGAAGCCTTACACAAGTGAGAACTAGAGCTCCGTTCTCACTTGTGTAGTCTAAATCTTTCTTACATTGATATTTAAGGTTTGAATACGGTAGGCAATTTGTCGTGCAGTCATGCCGAGTAAGCGGGCCGCCTTGGCTTGCACCCAGCCTGCTTGTTCGAGGGCCGCAATCACTTTTTCGCGTTCGTCGAGGTTATCGTCTTCAAGGTCGGTAGGATTTAATTCAAAATCGTTGCGCACAGGTGGTGGAACAACTTGCACACCGCTTAAGGAAATTACGTCGCTATCGACGCAGCCATCTTCGCTCATCACTGCAGCGCGCTCAAGACAGTTTTCTAATTCACGCACATTACCGGGCCAGTGATAGCTCATTAAAATTCGCACTGCGCTGTTGGTTAAACGCAGTTCTCGTTTTTGTTTTTCGGCTACTTTGCCCAATAAGAATTCAGCTAACTGTGGAATATCGGCACGTCGTTCACGCAAAGGCGGAATCTGAATGGGCATCACATTTAGGCGATAGTATAAATCTTCTCGAAATTTGCCTTTTTCAACTTCGGCTTCAAGGTTTTTATTTGTTGCCGCAACGATACGTAAATCCACTTTAATGGTTTGGCTTCCACCAACACGCTCAAATTCGCCTTCTTGTAAAATGCGCAAGAGCTTGGCCTGAAACATGGGCGATATCTCACCGATTTCATCTAAAAATAAAGTGCCACCATCAGCCTGTTCAAAGCGGCCTTTACGCTGTTTAATTGCACCGGTAAAGGCGCCTTTTTCATGGCCAAATAGCTCTGACTCTAATAGTGTTTCAGGCAGGGCGGCACAATTTAAACGCACATAAGCTTGTTTAGCGCGAGGTGAGTTGTAGTGAATTGCGGTGGAAATAAGCTCTTTACCTGTACCCGATTCCCCAAGTACTAATACGGTACTGTCCCATTTGGCAACTCGCCTTACTTGGTCAAAGACACGGCGCATTGACGAGGTACTACCTATGACCAGTTTTTCAAAACCAAATTGACCGCGTACTTCACGGCGTAACTCATCGCGCTCAGAGGCAATCTCCTCACCGAGTTCACGGTTAATTACTAGGCGCACGGTTTGTGAAATCATATGGGCGACTGTTTCCATAAAGCGCAAGCGCTCACTGAGGAAATCGTCTGCAGGTGTACTCGGTTGTGCTGCGAGTACACCAATGGTTTTACCTTCGCTATTTTCAATCGGTACGGCGATAAAGGGCAGTTCGTAGTCGTAGATAGCTAGGCGGTCGAGAAAATTAGGTTCCGAGCTAATACGACCTAATACGATGGGGCGGCCGTGGCTTAAAATTCGGCCGATAATGCCTTCACCGCTTCGGTATTTTACTGTGCCTGGCTTAAGATTGTTGTTCTCGCCGGTATAAATAGCTGTTAATTGCACTGCGCTGTGCTCGGCGTCGGAAATAGAAATGAAACCGTAGTGTAGCTCGGCCACCGTATGCAAAACTTCTAAAACTTCGGCAAAAGTGGTTTCAATATTTTCTGAGTGGCAAACAATCTGGCTAATACGATTTAAGGCCAGCGTTTCTTTTTCTAATAAAGTAATACGAGTGTTGTTGGGGCTGGAGCTTAATACAGAGTGTCTTGTTGTCATCATCATGAGCTTGTCCCGTGACTGCTGGGGCTGGGAGAAGAGGAGTGTGCTGTGCTGTTAGTCGAGGTGGCTTTAGTTGAAGTTGAACCGTGTTCGGTGGCATAACTACTGTTTAGGTGGGGCAGCTCGACTACCATGCAGCAGCCACCGTGGTAACTGGTATCGACACTGACCGTACCGGCTAAATCAAGTACGGTTTCTTGCACCATAGAAAGCCCCATGCCTGTGGCTTTTTTACCGCCGACCTTGGTGCTAAAAAAGGGTTCAAATACTTTGTAGCGTAAGGATTTAGGAATGCCTGCGCCGCTATCGGTAATCTCTACACGGACCACATTATTTTTTGCGATGGTGCGCAGGCTCAATTCACGTTTGTCGAGGTCAGCATCAGCCAGTGAATCGATGGCGTTATCGACGAGCTTACAAAAAGCACTAACAATCTTACCTTCGGGGCCAAGTACTTGAGGTAAATGCAGCTCGGGTTGCCAGTCGACCACAATGCCTGCGCCTAATAGTTTAGCCGTGCTTAATTTAATCACATTGCGAATTACTTCATTTAAATTAAGTTGTGTAGATCTCTGTTGCTGGGCGGCAGGAGTCGAGCTCATTAATGTTTCAAGAGCTGCTTCACCTGCTTTACCGGCTTCTTGTAAGGCTCCTATTAGTGGGTCGCCTTGTTCAAGGTACTCGGCGCGGCGTTCCAGCATACGCATGGCCGCATTAATTAAGTTTACCGGCCCTTGTAAACTGTGCACAGCGCCGTTAAATGCTTCGCGGGTTGCGTGCACGACTTCTTCTTCAGCAACCAAGGCTTTAAGGGCATTTAAACGGGAATCCTCTTGTCGGCGCTTGAGTTCACTGATGTCATTAATGGTCAGTAAGATATGTGTGTCATCATGCTGATTAAAAAAGTTGTGGGCCTCTTCGTTCTCCAAATTCACGGCGGTGCCATCACAGACAAAATAACGAGGAAAATCACCGCCTTCATCTAAACAGATCTCACGGTTGTGAAATTCTAACCCCTGGTTTTTTAGCTGTACAAAGTCATGGCCCAGTATTTTAAACAATAAAGCTTTGGCTTCATCTTGGCTTTTTCTAGGTGCCAGATCCGTCATTAACTGCTGAAACATCGGGTTCATTAACACGATATTGTTATTTGCATCAATCAGAGTGGTGGCGATAGGGGAGCGATTAATTACTGTTGAAACCATTTCACCTAGATTGGTTACGCGCTGCTCAAGTTCATGCAGCTCACTTGAATCACGGTGCATGCCTAGGTAATAAATAGCCTCTTCATTTTTATCAAGCACGGGGGCAACATTCACTTCAGCCAGATAGAGTGAGTCATCTTTGCGTTTATTGACCAATAACCCCGACCAAGGGCGTTTGTTATTTAAGTTTTGCCACAGGGCCTGATAAGCGATACGCGGAGTTGTGTGGTTAGAAAGCATACTTTCATTTTTTCCAATCACTTCATTACTTTCATAACCAGTTACTTTATTAAAGCTACGATTGGCATAGAGGATGTTGGCATTGAGATCGGTAATTGAAATAGCAATCGGGGCGTGTTCAACAGCTTGATAAAAAGCATCGCAATTGAGCAGGGTGCTCTTGCAGGTCTGAGCTTGGGAGCAGGGAGCTGCTTGCTTATCAGTTTCCTGTTTTATGCTTAATAGTCTGTCATCGCTTGGATATTGTTTCTGCATGTTTTTCATAAAAGTACCCGTTGCTGCTTTTAGGTGGAGCTCTAAATCTATCTTTTTTATTTTCAGATTAAATTCTTTATCGATTGGATAAGAGCAATAATTATGCCGACGGATAAGGTCCTTGTCGCTTCTTTGCTTGAAAGCTGACAAAGCTGTTGTTTGTAGCTTTTAATACATAAACAGCCACAAACAAAACCGACGTTTTGTAATCTTTATTACAAGATTTAAATGAGAATAAATGTCAATTAAGTTGTGGTATTTTTAAAAAAATTAAGGCAGATCAAATTTATTTATCGATGATCTATTGCCTTTAATTTTTGCCTGTCTAACAGCTTCACTGCAAGGTGGCTGGCACAGTTGCTGCACTTAGGTTTACACAAGTAACAAGTCACTGTTTTGTAGAAGTTGCGGGGAATAACTTGTGGACTATTTAAGTTTGCTTATTGGTGCAGCGCTGGTAAATAACGTCGTTCTGGTGCGTTTTTTAGGTTTGTGTCCCTTTATGGGGGTATCCAGCAAACTCAGCACATCCATAGGCATGAGTGCCGCAACCACCTTTGTAATGAGCTTTGCCTGCGCGGCTTCGTGGTTGATGGAAACCTATGTATTGGCGCCACTTGGCATTGGTTTTTTACGCATCCTCGCTTATATCTTAGTCATTGCTGCTCTAGTGCAGTTTACAGAAACACTTATCCGAAAATTCAGTCCGCCTCTATATCGTTCCCTAGGTATTTACCTACCTCTTATTACGACTAATTGTGCAGTACTCGGTGTACCCCTGATCAGCGTTAGAGATCAGCAAAGTTTTTTAGAAGCGCTTGTTTTTGGTTTTGGCTCGGCTCTCGGTTTTTGTTTGGTCATGGTTATGTTTGCGGGTATGAGAGAGCGCCTACAACTTGCTAATGTGCCTGCCTCTATGCAAGGGGCACCCATTGCTTTAGTGAGTGCGGGTTTACTTGCTATGAGTTTTTTGGGCTTTGGTGGCTTGGTCCACGTCAGTTAAGGGAGGGTTAACTATGATCGTTGCTGTACTCGCCATCACTAGCCTCGGGGCCATTTTGGGCTTGTTGTTAGCAGTAGCTGGTAAATATTTTGCCGTAGAGGAAGGCAATCCTTTAGTTAAAGAAATTGTGGCCTTACTGCCCCAAAGTCAGTGTGGTCAATGTGGTTATCTTGGTTGCAGCGATGCGGCTAATTCTTTAGTAGAGGGCGAAGTCGGCATAAATTTTTGCCCACCCGGAGGCCGAGCATTATTAGATGAACTCGCCGCGTTAATGGGGGTGGACCCAAGTGAAGCCGGTGATTTATCCGCCCCCAAACTTGCCCAAATTAATGAAGAAATTTGTGTGGGGTGCACCCGCTGTTTAAAAGCCTGCCCAACGGATGCCATTGTTGGTGCGACAGGCCAAATACATGTGGTTTTAAGCGAAGCTTGTAGTGGTTGCAAACAGTGCTTAGATAGCTGCCCAGAAAACTGCATCACACTTGAAGAAGAAGCTGCTGGTATTAATAACTGGCGCTGGCCCAAACCTGAATTAGGAGGGCTATAAGTATGTTTAGAGGCCTGTTAAAACTTGCGCCTGTACAAGGCGGTGTTCACCCATCTGCTAACAAAGCTCGCTCTTCAGCTTTGCATGTTAGTGCTGCGCCTATTCCGCCTAAATTGTTTTTACCTTTATTGCAGCACGCAGGAGCGGCAGCGATCCCTATCGTTAAAGTAGGAGAAAGGGTGTTAAAAGGCCAGTTAATTGCACTGGCACCATCGGAGTTATCGGCGCCGGTACACGCTTCTAGTTCAGGTACGGTGGTGGCCATAACTGACGTTTGTGCAGCTCACCCTTCGGGCTTTAATGCTCCGGCCATTGTGATCGAAACTGATGGCCAAGATCAGTGGTTACCAAAAGCAGAAGCGAGTGATGCTTTTCAAGAAGATGCGATGGTTTTGGCTAATCGAGTTGCTGAAGCAGGCATTGTTGGTATGGGCGGAGCTATTTTCCCTGCGGCAGTGAAATTAAAGCAGGGCGCCAAACACGAAATTAAAACACTATTAGTCAATGGCAGCGAATGTGAGCCCTACCTCAGTTGTGACGATAGGCTAATGCGCGAAAAAGCTGAGGATATTATTGAGGGCGCGCGTTTGATTCGCCACATCCTCAAAGCCTTTAGGGTAGTGATCGCAATCGAAGATAATAAACACGAAGCTATTGCTGCAATGAAAGCTGCCGCAGAAGCCTACGGTATGGTCGAAGTCGAAGTTGTTCCCACTCGTTACCCTATGGGCTCTGCCAAACAATTAATTCAAGAAATAACTGGGCGTGAAGTACCCGCTGGTGCTCGTAGTACTTCGGTGGGCGTCTTAGTGCACAACGTGGGAACGGTCTATGCCATCTTTCAAGCTCTAACTCAAGGCCGGCCTTTAATCTCTCGTATCGTCACTGTTGCCGGAGGTTGTGTTAGTCGCCCCAAAAACATTGAAGCCTTGGTCGGCACTCCAATTGAAGAGTTATTTAAGGCTTGTGGAGGCTTAACAGAAGAGCCTGCTCGTTTATTACTTGGTGGGCCGATGATGGGTATCGCGTTGACATCAACAGCCGTTCCGATCATTAAAGGCGCTACAGGTGTTCTTGCATTAAGTAAAAGTGAAGTGCAGCAGGATCAGGCTTCACCGTGTATACGCTGCGCAAGCTGTGTTGATGTATGCCCCATGGGGTTAATGCCTTTAGATATGGCCGCCTTAATCAAAGCTGAAAATGCTGAAGCAGCGGTTGATTATGGATTGGCAGATTGCATACTTTGTGGGTCTTGCTCCTATGTATGCCCCTCGCACTTACCTTTAGTACAGTATTTTCGTTACGCCAAAGACAAACAAGCAGAAAAGCGAGAAGCAGCTAAAAAACTAGATCTCACCGTTACTATGAGTCTTGCCAAACAAAAACGTTTAGAGCAAGAAAAAGCGCGTAAAACCGCGGAGAAAGCGGCCAAACGCGCGTCCAAAAAACGCAGGCCAAGTCGTAGGCGCGGTTCGGAATCCGCTGTCTTGCAAGAAGCGCCACAAGAACAAAAAACAGCACAAGAAACTACTCAAACAGCGGTAGAACATAAAGAGCAGGAGTTAATTTCGTGAGCCAAGCTAATTGTTCAAGCCAACTCTTAGATAAGCACTGCGGTCCTTACGCACATTCGGGCAGCAGTGTAAGAAAGCATATGTGGCAGGTATGTTTGGCTCTAACACCGTGTACGCTTTTCTCTTTGTACTTATTTGGCTGGCCCGCCATCTTTTTATTTTTCTGTACTTGCCTCTCTGCTTTATTGTTTGAAGCGTTGTGTTTGTATATGCGCAAAGACCCTTTAGTGAGAGTTATGGATGGCTCTGCCTTGCTGTGCGCCTGGATTCTGGCTCTAACCCTACCGCCTTGGGCGCCGTGGTGGTTAGGTGTTGGTGGCGCTTTTTTTGCGATTGTCGTTGGCAAGCAGTTATATGGTGGCCTTGGACAAAATATTTTTAACCCTGCTATGCTGGCGCGTACGGCCTTATTAATTACCTTTCCTATGCAAATGACAACATGGGTAGAGCCTACGCCTATTGTCTTATCAAGCAGTCCCGATTTTTTCAGCGCGCTTTTAATTAGTTTTTCTTCGGCCACAAATATAGATGCCTACAGTGGCGCCACCGCTTTGGGGTCTTTAAAAACCGCACTGAGCATGGGCCAAAATGTCGAGCAAGGCCTAGCAGAGTTGTATCAGCCTTTATACGCCTTTATAGGCTGGAGCTCTGGCAGTATGGGGGAAAGTTCTGAGCTACTTATTTTATTAGGCGCTGTATATCTTCTGTGGCAGCGTATTATTAGTTGGGAAATTCCAGTAGCAATGTTACTGGGTTTATTTGTCTTCACTCAGCTTAGCCATATCCTCGATGGCGAGCATTATGCAGCTGCAAGTTTTCACCTCTTTAGCGGTGGTGTTGTGCTGGCTGCTTTTTTTATTGCAACAGACCCAGTGTCATCACCAAGCTCCTCTTTGGGACGTATTGTCTTTGGTTTAGGTTGCGCGCTACTTATTTTTATTATTCGAAATTGGGGCAGCTTTCCAGAGGCAGTCGCATTCGCGGTACTTATTATGAATGCCTTTAACCCCTTAATAGAGCGCTATCTAAGGCCGCGTATTTATGGCCGATTAGCCAACAAAGAAGCATTACCCAATCTTGCCTCATTTGAATTAGCGCAAAAACTTAAAAGGCCAAAATCATGACTAGCCTCTTATTTAATATTGCCGAAGCGCGCGAGAAAATAAGTTATCAAAGCTTAGCTTTGGGGCTGCTCTGTGCACTGATTGCGATTATCTTGCTCTTTGCTGAGTATTTTACGGCGCCGCTTATTAGTTTGCGTATCGCTGAAGACAGGCAAGCACTGTTAGAACAGGTGCTGCCCTCTGAGCTTTACGATAATCAACCTTTAGAGGAATCTTTAAAAATTCACGATGTGGCGTTTTCAGAAGATGCAGTCGAAATTTTTATTGCTCGCAAACACTCAAAGTTAAGTGCTTTTGTTTTTGAAATAAACACTCAGGGTTATGGCGGATTGATGAGCTTATTAATTGCGATGGATGTACAGGGTAAAATTATTGGTTTACGCACCCTAAAACACAAAGAAACCCCTGGTCTTGCCGATAAGATCGAACTGAGTAAAAGTGATTGGATCTTAAGTTTTAATGGTGAATCCCTTAAGAAAACCAGCAAGGAGCTGTGGGCTGTGAAAAAAGATGGCGGTAAATTTGATCAGTTTACTGGTGCTACCATCACCCCAAGAGCCATTGTCAGAAGAGTATATCAAAGCTTAGTTTTTTATCAGCGCCAACAAGGTGAATTACTTTCAAAAGATATAAAGAGTAGGCAGGATCAGGGTAAAGGAATAAGCAAAGGCATGAGTGAACATGGCCATCAACAAGTTGAACAAGATCTCGCCTTAAGTCAGGAGCAAACCTTATGAGTGCTTCGTGTAATGGATGCCCCAGTGTTGAAGCTGCGCCGCCAGAGCGCCTGCGTGATTACTTTAATTTAGGCCTGTGGGAAAACAATATCGCTTTAGTGCAATTACTTGGTCTGTGCCCTGTTATGGCGGTAACCACCTCGGCAACTAATGGTTTGGGAATGGGCTTGGCGACCATGTTGGTCTTATTAGTAGCAAATTTATTTGTTGCGTGTTTGCGAGACTTTATTCCAGCCCAAATTCGCAATCCTGTGATGATAGCCATCATTGCTGCGACCGTTACCTTAGTTGATTTTGTCTTTAACGCGTGGCTGCACGAACTTTATAAAGTGCTGGGTTTATTTATTGCGCTGATTGTTACAAATTGTGCGATTCTTGGGCGAACAGAAAGCTTTGCCATGAAACATGGCCCTCTTGCCGCCGTGATCGATGCGCTAGGTATGGGTTTAGGTTTTACTTGGGCCTTAGTAGTGCTCGGTGGCATTCGTGAAATACTGGGCAGCGGAACCTTATTTGCCCATGCCTCTCTTTTGCTTGGCCCCAGCTTTAGTTGGCTAGAATTAACCATTGTCGAGCTTGATTCAGGTTTATTGCTTTCTTTGCTTCCTCCGGGCGGTTTTATTGTGCTTGGTTTATTAATTGGCCTTAAACGTCTGATAGACAGCAAAGTAGACCAACACAAAAAAGCAGCACCTACCCAGTTTGTAGCCATAGAGGGAGCCTAATGCGATGAACATAGTACTTGTTTATGCCGCTTCTCAGCCTTTTGTTTTGCGTCGCTCTTTTCAGCAAAGCCCAAGCGTAGGTCAAGCCATAGAAGAAAGTGGCTTGTTAACGATGTTTAAAGAGCTTGATCTACGAGCCATTAAGGTGGGCATCTTTGGCCGCTTTGTCAGTTTGGATCACCAACTCGAAGACGGCGATCGTATAGAACTGTATCGAAAAATTACCCGTGTCATCGACGACGATGACGATGACGACTAAGCCTCTAGGAGCAGTACCATGAATAGAGACACCGCCCTTGCCATAGCTATGGCAGCTAAAGAAAGCGACGTGCTCGAATTAAAAACCCTAATGCAGTTATTGCATCAGTGGGCAGGTAGCCACTTAGATGAAAAACTTAAAGATCTCGAAGCAGAATCCTTATTACAAGCAGCTAAAAGTTTAAAGTTAGAAAGCACGATGCCAAGCTCTGTCGCGTTGGCTCAGTTGGCTTTTAATTTAAGGGCTCAAGTTTGTGAACAGCTTAAAACAAAGTACAACGATAAAAAATCACTACGTATTGCTTTGGCCTCAAATAGCGCAGACAAGCTCGATGGCCATTTTGGTTCATGTGATCGTTTTTTGATTTATACGGTCAGTGCCGATGAGGCTTATCTTGAGCAGCTAAGATGTGTAGAAGAACCCGTAGCAGGGGAGGACCAAAGTCTAAAACGAGCTAAGTTAATTTCAGACTGCCAGCTCTTATATGTCCTTTCTATTGGTGGTCCAGCTGCCGCCAAAGTAATCCGTTCAGGTATACACCCGATTAAAAAAACGCAAGCTTGTGCAGCCCCTGAACTTATTACTCAATTGCAAGCGGTATTACAAGATGGTGCACCGCCGTGGTTAGCCAAGCAGCTAAGCCAAGGTAAAGAAAATAGAGTTCGGTTTAAGAGGGCGTTAACTGAAGAGGTTGGCTAGTTTAGGCCACGAATTCATAACTAAGAGTAAAACTGCCCTTTGCCTAAAATATACTCTATGGAGAAGTAATCTGGGATACTTCCGTGCTAACTCAACCGCCAAGGAGGGTAATGATTAATGAAATACCACCAGATTACTTCAAAAGAAAGGTATACGATTTCTGCACTAGGACAGTAAGGGTTCACCCCATCTGAAATAGCTCGAGAATTAAATCGATTCGTAAGTACCATAACTCGATAAGCGAACGAAACCTGTCTAATAAGGTTTCACTAATTGGTTTAGGGTCTGAACAAAATCCATCTGTTGTTTTTCCCCGTTAAACTGAAATAGTCGGCTGTTTTATTTGAAACAAAATCAGTAAAGTCCTTTGTTTCATCTTTGTCTTGGAGTTCATTCTTTCCTTTCCTTGGGCTAGTTTTCGGGGTGTAGATCTGATTCTTCAGAGCTGAAGGAAATGCTTAAACGTGTTAATGATAAAAATAGGTTAGGCAGTGCATGCTCGTATTCTAGTGTTAGTAGGATCGCTATTTAACTGCACCTTTAATTTATCCTCCTAATATAAATAATTGTCTTTATTTATATTAGGGTTTCTTTTTTATCTATTAACACAAGCATCTTCATTGGTTTAAATTTTTTTTACATTGTAATGTTGTCATCAATAACACAAAAACGGTTCTCTTTTGTCGTTTATCTAGCGTGGTTTTAAATTCTTTTTTTGTATAAAAATACAATAAAAACAATTGCTTGCGGGTTTTTTATGCGTTTGGAATGAAAGCTGCTCTATATCTTATGTCTATTTAAAGTTTGTCCGTTTATTTACGGGCATGAGCAAGTCGTAACAGACCCAGGAGGTAAGACATGGCTATGCGTCAATGTGCTATTTACGGCAAAGGTGGTATTGGTAAATCAACAACGACCCAGAATTTGGTGGCTGCGTTAGCAGAGGCTGGTAAGAAGGTCATGATTATTGGTTGTGACCCGAAGGCGGATTCAACACGCCTTATCCTTCATGCCAAGGCTCAAAATACCATTATGGAAATGGCCGCCGAGGCGGGTACAGTTGAAGATCTTGAGCTGGAAGATGTATTACGTACAGGCTATGGCGATGTACGTTGTGTTGAATCTGGTGGCCCTGAGCCCGGTGTGGGTTGTGCTGGTCGTGGTGTAATTACTGCGATTAATTTCCTTGAAGAAGAAGGCGCTTACGAAGAAGACATCGATTTTGTTTTCTACGATGTACTCGGTGATGTGGTCTGTGGTGGTTTTGCCATGCCTATTCGCGAGAATAAAGCTCAGGAAATTTACATTGTTGTCTCCGGTGAGATGATGGCGATGTATGCGGCTAACAATATTTCTAAAGGTATTGTGAAATATGCCAATTCGGGTGGTGTGCGTTTGGCTGGACTTATTTGTAATAGCCGTAATACCGATCGTGAAGATGAATTAATTATGGCTCTAGCCGATAGGCTTGGGACACAGATGATTCACTTTATCCCTCGTGACAATGTGGTTCAACGTGCTGAAATCCGCCGAATGACGGTGATCGAATACGATCCGAATGCCAAGCAGGCGGATGAGTATCGTGCGCTTGCGCAAAAGATTATTGCTAATCAAAAGTTTGTGGTGCCCACGCCTACAACGATGGATGAACTCGAAGAGCTATTGATGGAATTCGGTATCCTCGAAGAGGAAGATGAAAGCATCATCGGTAAAACTGCGGCAGAGTTGGGCGCTTAGGCGTTTATCAAGTACTGACGAACAACCGGGGCTGGTAAAAATTCCAGTTAGGAACGCCACGAGCACCTATTACCCGTAGCTAGATTTGCAGGAGAATCTTATGTCAGATTTAACACGTGACGAGGTCGAAAGCCTTATTAACGAGGTGCTGGAGGTTTATCCAGAAAAGGCGAAGGAAGATCGCGCCAAGCACCTTACCGCTAATGATCACTCTGCCGAGCAGGGTAAAAAGTGCATTGTTTCTAATAGAAAATCTCAACCTGGTTTAATGACCATTCGTGGTTGTGCTTACGCCGGCTCCAAAGGTGTGGTGTGGGGTCCAGTGAAAGACATGGTGCATATTAGCCATGGCCCAGTGGGCTGTGGTCAGTACAGCCGTGCAGGTCGCCGCAACTATTATGTTGGAACGACCGGTGTTAACGCCTTTGGCACGATGAACTTTACTTCAGATTTTCAGGAAAAAGACATTGTTTTTGGTGGCGATAAAAAGCTAGAAAAGCTAATTGATGAAATTGAAACTTTATTCCCATTAAACAAAGGCACCAGCATACAAAGTGAATGCCCGATTGGTCTAATCGGTGATGACATTGAAGCTGTGGCCAAAGTTAAACAAACTGAACACGGAAAAACGATGGTGCCAGTGCGCTGTGAAGGTTTTCGTGGTGTATCGCAGTCTCTTGGCCACCATATTGCTAACGATGCTTTGCGCGATTGGGTTATCGGTGCACGTGATGGTGATGATAGCTTTGAAATAGGTGATTACGACGTTGCCATAATTGGGGATTACAACATAGGTGGTGATGCTTGGTCTTCACGTATTCTGCTTGAAGAAATGGGGCTGCGAGTGGTGGCTCAGTGGTCCGGTGACGGCACTATTACTGAGATGGAATTAACACCAAAAGTAAAATTGAATTTGGTGCATTGCTATCGATCGATGAACTATATCTCGCGTCATATGGAAGAGAAGTACGGCATTCCTTGGATGGAGTACAACTTCTTTGGACCAACAAAAACGATTGAAAGTATGCGCGAAATAGCGGCGCAATTTGACGAAACTATTCAGAAAAAATGTGAAGAAGTGATCGCTAAATATCAAGGTGAATGGCAGGCAGTGGTTGATAAATACCGCCCTCGTCTTGAAGGAAAAAAAGTCATGCTTTATGTCGGCGGTTTACGTCCGCGCCATATTATTGGTGCCTATGAAGACTTAGGTATGGAAGTAGTGGGTACGGGTTACCAGTTTGGTCACAATGATGACTACGACCGAACCACAAAAGAAATCGGCGATGCGACTTTGATTTATGACGATGTCACCAGTTATGAGTTTGAAGAGTTTGTCAAAAAGGTTAAACCTGATCTGATCGGTTCGGGTGTTAAGGAAAAATACATTTTCCAAAAAATGGGTATCCCGTTTAGGCAGATGCATAGCTGGGATTATTCCGGCCCATATCACGGCTTTGATGGTTTTGCGATTTTCGCCAAAGATATGGATATGACCTTAAACAACCCCTGTTGGGGCAAGCTTCAGGCACCGTGGTTACAAACTGAAAAAGCCGATACTGAAGCTGCTTAAGCACTAAGAATTTTACTCACGCCCTAGGGCAGTTCCTGCGCGAACTGCCTGCCTAAAGGGCCTATACCGTTGTTCACATGTTGTGGCGCGGAAGGAGCATTGTTATGAGTCAACAAGTAGATGACATCAAACAAAGTTACCCTTTATTTCTTGAAGATGATTATCAAGAAATGTTGGCTAACAAACGAGACGCATTTGAAGAGCCGCATTCTGCGGAAAAAATTGAAGAAGTATTCCAATGGACTACCAGTGAAGAATACAAAGACCTGAACTTTCAGCGCGAGGCTTTAACGGTTAACCCGGCTAAAGCATGTCAACCTTTAGGTTCAGTACTGTGTTCTTTGGGTTTTGAAAAAACCATGCCTTATGTGCATGGATCGCAGGGCTGTGTGGCTTATTTCCGCACCTACTTTAACCGTCACTTTAAAGAGCCTGTTGCCTGTGTATCGGATTCAATGACTGAAGATGCAGCAGTTTTTGGCGGCCAGCAAAACATGAAAGACGGTCTGCAAAATTGTTTAGCAACATATAAACCGGACATGATCGCGGTATCAACCACCTGTATGGCCGAGGTGATAGGGGATGATCTTAACGCCTTTATTACCAATGCCAAAAAAGAAGAGTTTATACCAGAAGATCTCGCAACGCCTTTTGCCCATACCCCAAGTTTTGTTGGTAGCCATGTCACAGGTTGGGACAATATGTTTGAAGGGGTTGCACGTTATTTCACTCTGAACTTTATGGAAGATAAAGAGCCTGGTAAAAACGGAAAAATTAATTTTGTACCGGGTTTTGAAACTTACTTGGGTAATTATCGTGTGATCGGTCGCATGATGGATGAAATGAACGTGCCTTATAGTTTGCTGTGCGATCCTAGTGAGGTGCTTGATACTCCTGCTGATGGTGAGTTCCGTATGTACAGCGGCGGTACTACGCAAGCAGAAATGAAAGATGCGCCTAATGCTAAAGACACTCTAATGCTGCAGCGTTGGCAGCTTAATAAAAGCACGAAATATATTAAAAACACGTGGAAGCATTCCACCCCGTTAATCAACATCCCTATGGGGCTAGAGTGGACGGATGATTTCCTGATGAAGGTCAGTGAAATTAGTGGCCAGGAAATTCCACCCAGCCTTGCTAAAGAGCGTGGGCGTTTAGTCGACATGATGACTGATTCTCATTCTTGGCTGCATGGCAAAAAATACGCATTGTGGGGTGATCCTGACTTTGTGATGGGCTTGAGTAAGTTCTTAATGGAACTTGGTGCTGAGCCAACTCACATCCTGTGTCACAACGGCAACAAACGTTGGAAAAAAGCCATGGAGGCGCTACTAGCTGAATCTCCTTATGGTCAGAATTGTGAGGTTCATGTAGGTAAAGATTTATGGCATATGCGCTCTTTAGTTTTTACTAATAAGCCTGACTTTATGATTGGTAATAGCTACGGCAAGTTTATTCAGCGCGATACCCTGCACAAGGGTAAAGAGTTTGAAGTGCCATTGATTCGTTTAGGGTTCCCGATCTTTGATCGTCACCATATGCATAGACAAACGACCCTTGCTTATGAAGGGGCTATGCAAATCTTAACGACCTTGGTGAATGCCGTACTCGAACGCCTAGATGAAGAGACACGTTATATGGGTAAAACCGATTATAACCACGACCTCATTCGTTAATGGCTTGTGTTTGATTAGGGCCTGACGCTTTGTCTTAAACTTTAGGCCCTTTATTAGTTGCAGATGCACAAAGTGCCAAATTAAAAAGCTTTGTTTTAGATTTAGAGGCTGCCTATTCTCAACTCTTTAGATCTGTAAACGGCCAAATACCCGGGCCAAGCTTTTTACTCTGTGCATCGCTTTCGCCGGAATCAGCCAGGCCGTTAAATAAGTCGGCCTCCGGCGCTTTTTATTTTGGACTCTAACTAATAGGAGAGTTCTATGCCTAATGTGATGATTCGTAAAACTGCTGATGGTGCAATGACGCTCTATGTAGCTAAAAAAGACCTTGAAGAAAAGATAGTTTCACTTGAACACAATAGTGATGAGTGCTGGGGGGGGCAGGTTGAACTGGCGGACGGTTCTTTGTACTACCTTGAGCCGATTAGCGCACCTAAGCTACCTATTACTCTGCGAGCACGCAGGGCTTAACAATGTGCTCGGGAAAGAGGCATGCAAAACAAAACTTAGGTTGTGCTCAGTTGCATAAGGCTTATTTGAAGCAACCTACTTTAAGTCAGTCTCGAGGTCCTAAGTCTAAGGTGGCTAGAAAAAAAAGCTGTAAGTTGGGAGGTAAGCTCGATAGAGATCTTGCTTTGCGCATAGCCTTGGCTACACGAGAGTTTGAAGGCCTTAGTGTATCTGATTTTTTAGCTTTGATTTTAAGCATTACTGGCGAGCCTCTGACCCCGGCCAAGTTAAAACGGCTTAGGGCAAAAAAGCTTAAGGATCTGGGTGGTGACTTATTTGAAGCAACAAGTACTGAGGCTTTTGCCAGAGGTTTTGCCTTGCTTAAAGGTCGGGGCTTAAAAGACTTATCGTCAAAAGAAAGTACACATATAAAAGCTAAGCCTGAGATGAAAGCAGATTTTGCAGAGGATGAACCAAGTTTAATTATTGCATGTGCTTCTAATACCGGACAGTTGATTGATGGAGCTTTTTATAATTGCAGACGCTTTTTAATTTACCGGTGCTCCTTGTTAAATATTTCCTTATGTGATGTAAGGACTTGTTTTTCGCCTGGTTCTTCAACTAATCGCTTGTTAGATCGGGCCTTAGTTATTGCTGATTGTGATTTACTCTATACCACCAGTATGGGTGCTTTTGCGATGGCTAAAGCGGTAAAACTCGATGTTCATGTGTTAAAGGTGGAGCAAGGTGTTGATGCCGAAGCTCAACTTAGGAAGCTACAGCAACATTTGTGTGAAGCTCAACTTGCTCCATGGTTAATTAATAAACTCAATAAAAAACCTAAAATGAGGCCTTTGTAAGTAGAAAGGCTTAGTTTGAAAGTGTGATTTCTTTACAAAAACGAGCATCATAAAACAGGGAGCTTAAGTGATGGCCTTAACTCAACAGATATTAAATGATGTAGTTAACTACCTAGAAAAGCAAGGTCTGACTCACGATAGGCACAGTGAACTTAAGCACAAGTTTCCGCAGTTACACTTTACGCTCTGTTCTATTGATGACATTCATGTGGGTAAGCCTGCTTATTCAAGTGATGGTTTTTCTTTATTTTTAGTCGATTCAAACTCTCATTGCACAACGTTAACATCCTGTTTAGAAAGTGCCAGTGGCCTTGTGATTGCTGAGGAGTACGGATTTTGAAGCAGGTAGATAGCACTACAGATACACTTGAGCTTAAATTGTTATTTGCATCAGCAACAGGCGCTGAAGTCGATCAACACTTCGGCTCAACTCTGGCGTTGTACTCATATCGTATAAGTACACGTGAAGTAGAGTTTCTATCTTGTCGGTTGTTTAAAAAAGAGGCTGAGGATGGTAATGAGGATAAGCTCAAGACAAAGCTCGCTGCTCTTAGCGATGCAGATATATTGTACTGTCGAGCAATGGGGCCAAGTGCCAGTAAGCAAACTCTGAATTTAGGTGTTTGGCCTGTTCGATTAGACCAAGACCGTGCTATTTCAGATATTATTTGTGGTTTACAAGCTCAGCTTGCTGCAAGGGTCAAAGTTGAAGCTTGGCTGCAAAGCATAATATTAAAAAAGCAACGTCTAAAGCAGGGACAAAGCCGTTTTGAGACTTACGAGGCTGAAGGTTGGGTTTAGCCCACTTGATTTATTATGTCTGCTGTATTTACTTGTGTTTGTAAGTTAGATAAAAAATTACGAGCGAGTATTAGCTTACACCCAGTGGGCCAAAACCAAGATTGTTGGCAGATGCGTTTAAAGTTGTTTTATGAAAAGGCAGCCCTAGGTAAGTTAAGCTTTGACCTTAAATATTATAGCTTTAAAGAAGCTCAAGAACTTGCACTTAACTTCCATAAATACGGAGATTTGATGAGTGAAGTGGATATGTACTTATCTTCAGGATCAGATTAGTAGCTAGTTTGTAGCTCTTAAGCTACAGCCATTAGAAAATTGTAAATATCAGCAGCTTAAGTAAGCGCGATTACAATAAGAATGACAACAAAGATAACAAGCTATGCCAGCGCTGTCGTGCTAACGACAAATAAGCTTAATATTCACACAATACATTGTCGTAATCGCGACAAGCTTTCCTTACTTCAATTAAAAAACCTAATAAAAACAAGACTTAAATGCGTGGCCTAGGTTTTGCAATTCATTTTGGTAACAGATTTATCATCTTGCAGTAGAGAGCCATTATGCGTGCAAAAGAATTAGCCGAATTACGTGACGAGCCTGCATGTGAGCACAATAAGAAAGACAAGGCCGCTTGTGCTCGCCCTAAGCCTGGGGCTACAGCGGGTGGTTGTGCCTTTGATGGTGCTCAAATTGCACTGTTGCCGGTTGCAGACGTCGCACATATTGTACATGGCAGTATTGCTTGTGCTGGCAGCTCTTGGGATAACCGTGGTACACGCTCAAGTGGCCCCACACTCTATCGTATAGGTATGACCACGGATTTAAATGAGCAAGATGTCATCATGGGTCGTGGAGAAAAGCGCTTATTCCATGCCATTAAAGAAGCCGTAGAGGAGCACAGCCCGGAAGCTGTTTTTGTTTATAACACCTGTATACCGGCCTTGATTGGTGATGATATCGAAGCCGTTTGCAAAGCCGCATCCGCAAGGTTTGGGCTGGCGGTAGTCCCTATTGACGCTGCGGGGTTCTATGGCACTAAAAACTTAGGTAATCGTATAGCCGGTGAGACGATGTTTAAGTACGTTATTGGCACTCGCGAGCCTGAAGCTAAGCCTGTGCATCCAATCGATAACAACATAAGTATTCACGATATTAATTTGATCGGTGAATTTAATATCGCTGGTGAATTTTGGCATGTGTTGCCTTTGTTTGATGAGCTTGGTTTACGTGTTTTAGGCCGTTTAAGTGGCGATGCTCGCTTTAGAGAAATTCAGAGTATGCATCGGGCCGAGGTCAATATGATGGTGTGCTCTAAAGCAATGCTTAATGTTGCTCGTAAGTTGCAAAGTAAGTATGGAACTCCGTGGTTCGAGGGCAGTTTTTATGGCTTGAGTGATACCTCTCAGGCGTTAAGAAATTTCGCCTCATATCTTGAAGACTCCGATTTAATTAAGCGTGTAGAGAAAATAATTAAGCGAGAGGAAGAAAAACTTGCTCCGCTTATGCAAGCTGGTCGCGATCGCCTTAAGGGGAAAAAGGTATTGCTTTATACCGGAGGGGTTAAATCGTGGTCGATTATTTCTGCTTTGCAGGACCTTGGCATGATTGTAGTAGCAACAGGAACTAAAAAATCCACAGAGGAGGATAAGGCTCGTATTCGAGACTTAATGGGGGATAAGGCGGTAATGTTGCAAGATGGCAGCCCTACTGTGTTGTTACAAACCATTAAAGATTATGGCGCAGATATGCTGATTGCCGGTGGTCGAAATATGTATACCGCGCTGAAAGCCAAAGTCCCTTTTTTAGATATTAATCAAGAGCGAGAATTTGCTTATGCCGGTTATACCGGTATGGCTGAGCTTATTAAGCAGTTGTGTTTAAGCTTGGAAAACCCCGTGTGGCAGGCCGTTACCAAAGCTGCGCCTTGGCACATACATCGAGCTGCTAGTAGCTGTACGGCTAATAATTGTAGTTGTGTTAGCTGTGTCAATGGTACTAATACGAATTCACAAGGTGCTCTGATGGAGGTCTTAGATCATGGCTGAGTTAATTAAACTAAATAAAGCGCTGGTTACAAGCCCTTTAAAAAACAGTGCGTGTTTAGGTGCCGCCTTAGCCTTTCAGGGGTTGGGGCGTAGTATTGCACTTATGCATGGCTCTCAAGGCTGCACGGCTTTTGCAAAAGTGTTTTTCGTGCGTCATTTTCGCGAGCCAATTCCTCTGCAAACAACGGCCATGGATCAAGTTAGTTCGGTGATGGGCGGCGATGATAATGTGCTTCAGGCTCTGGATACACTTTGCAGTAAGAACAAACCTTCGGTGATAGGTTTGTTAACAACGGGCTTAGTTGAAACTCAAGGAAGTGATATTCAGCGTTTAGTAAGGGAATTTAAAACTCATCACCCCGAACATAAAAATACGGCGGTGGTGCCAGTGAGTACCCCTGACTTTAGTGGTGGTTTTGAGCAGGGTTATGCGGCAGCATTAGAAGCGATAATTGACTCTGAAATTAAAGTAAGCAATGAGCAAGGGCTTAGGAAAAACCAAGTCAATGTACTAGCAGCTGCGCATTTAAATGCCGCCGATCTCGAATTTATTCGTGAGAGTATAGAGAGTTTTGGTTTGCGAGCCTTGATCTTACCTGATTTGGAACACTCCCTTGATGGTCACCTTGGGCAGAGTGATTATTCCGCTTTAAGTGCAGGAGGTGTAGCTCTAGATGACCTTCGAAGTGCGGGGCAAAGTACGGCGACTTTGGTTATTGGAGCAAGCCTTAACAATACTGCAGATAAACTGCATGTAAAGACAGGGCTTAGGGATTGGAGATTTAATAATCTGATGGGGCTCGATAATGTTGATCGTTGGTTTGCTTGTTTAGCGGAAATCAGTGGGCGTGAAATAGCATTAAAGTGGCGCCGACACCGAGCTCAGTTATTGGACGCTATGCTCGACTGCCATTTTATGTGTGGCAAGGCGCGCATTGCTATAGCGACAGAAGCAGATTTATTGATAGCGTGGCAGGAGTTATTGAATAGTGTCGGCTCCGAGGTGGTGGCGGCAGTTGCGCCGGTTTCGTGCCCAAGTTTAAAAGAGTTAAGTTGCAAACGAGTGATAGTGGGGGATTTTAGTGAGCTAGAAAAAGAAGCCCGACAAGAACAAGCTCAGCTTGTTATGGGCAGTAGCCATGCATTAGCCAGTGCAGAACGTTTAAAACTGCCTCTGATGCGTATTGGTTTTCCTTTGCACGATAGTCTTGGGGCTTTTCGCCACTTAAGTAGTGGTTATCGCGGTAGCCAGTTGTGTTTGTTTGATGTCGCTAATTTATTGCTACAAAACCATAAAGAGTTGCCAGTTTACTCATCCTATTTACGTGCATCTCCCTAAAATGGCCAGGCTTAAACGAAAATTTACTGTATTGGCCCCTGATAAGGGCGAAGTCGAGTTGTGTGTGGCGTTTGCGAGTGATGATGGTCTTTGCGTTAATCAGCACTTTGGCTCGGCTACAGGTTTTGTGCTTTACAACTTAAATAAAAAGCACTGCTGGATAAAAGAGGCTGCTCAGTTCTCTCGTTTGGATGAGTGCAGTGTAGATGGGAAATTACAAGCTAAGTTAGATCTGGTTAGTAACTGCTCTTTAGTGTTTTGTCGAGCCTGTGGCGCTGCGGCGATGGAAAAGCTTGAGCAGCAAGCGGTGACCGTGGTCAAGGTGAAAGAAGCAACCAATATTAAACACTTATTAGCGGTACTTAAAAAGGAATTAAACAGTGGTAGTAGTGGTTGGCTTGGGTTGAATGAGGCAAGGTCTTACTAATTGTTGGAGATGAATATGCAAGAGCAGGAAGCTGCTAGCCTAGAATTCCAAAAGTATTTGTTAGTGCAATTACGTGCGCTGGGTGGCTTTAGGGTTCGAGATAACTGGAGTGATAAGCAGGTGCTTAATATGCTGATACTCAGTAAAGAAGAGCGCAAGGCTTTAGGGGTGGTGGCTGACCCAGATGAAGCCTGCCTTAATCGCCTTAAAGCCTATTACAACGCAGTAGCCCAGTGTTTGGAAAAAGAATTAGGTTTATTTGCGACACCTCTTTTGCACATCAGCAGTGAAGGTTTTGGCAAGGCCTTAGTGACAGTAGGTCGCCTAGTTGTGATTAATAAAACATTACGTGATGTACACCGTTTTTCGTTTCGAACTGAGGCGCAGTTGTTAACACAGAGTAATAGCTTGATTAACGAAGCACTTACCGTAGCACGCAGCTTTCCCGATGCAGCGCGTGTATAAATTAGTTAATTAGATGAGGCATAAACGATGGCTTTTGTTGTTTCTAAGACGCGGGGGGGCACAGAGTGGACCCCAGAATTTATTGAAAAAATTGATGCTATGACCTGCATTGGTTGTGGTCGCTGTTACAAAGTGTGCCCGAGAGATGTGTTTACCTTGGTCGACAGGTCTTCAGTATTGGAGGACAGCTTTGACGATGATGAAGACGACGATTACGATGATGATGACGAGATGATGGTGATGGCCGTAAAAGACAAGCTCGATTGTATCGGTTGCAAGTCTTGTGCGCGTGTTTGCCCTAAAAATTGCCAGACTCATGCACCAGTTGCCGCGTAATAATGCCTCTTAAAATACGGCTCTTATTTTAAATGAGAGTAGTAGGTCTAATATCGCCAACTATGTATGAAGATCGGTATCTGAAGACTGAACTGAATTCGAATAGTGTGATTGTGATGTGTGGTATGAAGGGGGGAGGCAAGCTAGCTTAGAAACCCTTCATCCACTGCTTAAACCCACTTCCATGTCTAAAGTATCAAATTACCCTGCTTAAACACCCACGGCTACCCTGAAAATAAGACGCAGCCCCGAAACACCAAAATTATGGCACAGCTGTGTCTTAATCCCTCCTTTAAAAGCCCATCAACTCTAGTTTGTTTTATAGCCGTATCAATACTTTGTTTTGTAGCAAGCCTTACAAAAGCCATAGCACTTACGTTCTGTCGTAAATATGACAAAACCATGATTTCTCTAAGTTGTTGAAATTAATATACTTTATTTGTGGTTTTCGCTGGCATCTAGATTGCACCTAGTTTAATCAGTGAGTTGTAGTAGAGAGCTTTATAAATAAGTTCTATCAGTGTGCAAAAGATAAGCGGGGTAGCTTAATGATTTCCTTAACAACTAGGGCTGTTAGTGCAATAGAAGAATTTATCAGCCGATCTAAAAACGATGTATTTGGCTTAAGGGTGAAAGTCGAAGGCTTAGCTTGTACGGGCTTAAAATATTCCCTTTCTCTTGCATCTCACGCTGATAGTGGAGACAAATTGTATTCCTGTGATGGTTTAACTCTGCTTGTTGATCAAGATAGTGAAAGCATGCTCAAAGATACAGTGATGGATTTTGTCGATGATGAGCAAGGTAAAGGGTTTAAGTTCGATAACCCCAAGGCAACATCAAACTGTTCTTGTAGTGGTTCTTGTTAATACAAATGACGAATTTGGAGCGCAGCTATGTGGGAATATTCAGAAAAAGTTAAGCAACATTTCTTTGATCCAAAAAACGCCGGAGCCGTCGTTGATGCGAATGCAGTCGGAGATGTGGGTTCGTTAAGTTGTGGTGATGCTTTACGACTTACCTTAAAGGTGAACCCTGAAAGTGAGCGTATCGACGAGGCGGGTTTTCAAACCTTTGGCTGTGGTTCTGCCATTGCGTCTTCATCGGCACTCACTGAACTGATTAAAGGCTTAACCCTTGATGAAGCATTAAAGATAGATAATCAAGATATTGCTGATTTTCTTGATGGCTTACCGCCTGAAAAAATGCACTGTTCAGTGATGGGCCAAGAAGCTTTAGAGGCGGCAGTAGCTAATTATCGCGGTGAAGAAATTGTCGATGATCACGAAGAGGGGGCTTTAATTTGTAAGTGTTTTGCTGTAGACGACATCAAGGTAAGAGAAACAGTTAGAAAACATCAATTGAGTTCGGTTGAAGACGTAACTAATTATACCAAGGCAGGTGGAGCGTGTTCGTCTTGCCATGAGGCGATAGAGCATATCCTTGAAGAAGAGTTAAGTGCGCTTGGTCAGGCTTTTAAACCTGCTCCTATAGCTAAACGAAAAGCTGCAGCGAATGTTGTACAGATTCAAGATATGCAGGTAGAAACTGGTGAAAGTTATGCACCTAAAAAAAAGGCCAAACTAAGTAATCTGCAGCGAATGAAACTAGTAGAAAAAACCTTGGAAGGCATAAGGCCAACTTTGCAACGTGACCACGGTGATGTCGAATTAATAGAGATTGATGGTAAGCATATCAATGTCAGTTTAAAAGGTGCGTGTACATCTTGTCAGTTGGCTGATGACACTTTATCGGGCCTACAAAAAGCGCTGATAGACGCACTTGGAGAATTAGTCGAGCTACATGTACTCAGCGAAAAGCAGCAACATAACTTAGGTGGGCTTTGATATGAACGATATTTATATGGATAACAACGCTACCACCATGGTTGCCCCTGAAGTACTTGAGTGCATGTTGCCTTTTTTTTGTGAACAATATGGTAATGCCTCATCCATGCATAGCTTTGGCAATAAAGTGGGCATGGCTTTACGTGAAGCTCGCCAGCAACTACAAACCTTATTGGGGGCTGAACACGACTCTGAAGTGATTTTTACCTCGTGTGGAACTGAATCTGATAGCACAGCGATACTCTCTGCTTTACGAGCTCAGCCTGACCGCAAAGAAATTATTACCACTGAAGTAGAGCATCCCGCGATTCTGAATTTGTGTAATAACCTCGAGTTGCAAGGTTATACCGTGCACTACTTAAAAGTAGATAAGCAAGGTTGCCTCGACCTTAAAGCTTATAAATCTTTATTGTCTGAGCGTGTCGCGCTGGTATCTGTTATGTGGGCGAATAACGAAACCGGTAATGTTTATCCTGTTGAAACGATGGCGGCGATGGCTGAAGCCGCTAACGTTATGTTTCACACTGATGCTGTACAGGCCGCAGGTAAACTACCTATTAACTTGGCTAACTCTTCTATTCATATGCTTTCTTTATCGGGGCATAAATTACATGCGCCTAAAGGCATTGGTGTTTTGTATTTAAAACGCGGTACTCGCTTTAGGCCTTTATTACGCGGTGGGCATCAAGAGCGAGGGCGTCGTGCCGGCACTGAAAATACAGCGAGCATTGTGGCTCTAGGCAAGGCTGCTGAGTTGGCTCTAGCGCATATGGCTTATGAGAATTCAGTGGTCAGTAAACTGCGAGATAAATTGGAGCAAGGTATTCTTCAGGCAGTACCTAATTGCTTTGTTACAGGTAATACTCTTAAGCGTTTGCCTAATACCACCAGTATCGCTTTTGAATTTATCGAAGGTGAGGCGCTGTTATTACTTTTAAATAAACAAGGCATTGCGGCATCAAGCGGGTCGGCTTGTACATCGGGCTCACTCGAGCCCTCTCATGTTATGAAGGCCATGGGTATTCCTTTAACAGCTGCGCACGGCACTTTGCGTTTTTCCCTATCGCGTTATAACACTGAAGAAGAGGTTGATAGGGTTATTGCCGCTGTACCGGGCATTGTACAGCGCTTGCGTAGTTTGTCTCCGTATTGGAGCGAAGGAGTACAAAGCGGTGATGCCGAATTTGCTCCCATTTATGCTTAAGTGAGTAGCTTATGGAGAGTGGCCTAAGTGGAAGGCTTAAATTTAAGGTTTAGCAGCGTGCTTATACATTGCTAAACAAGCAGTGGCTAGTGAATACAGAAGTGGGTATGCCTTATGTTCCAGCAAGATCAACAGAGCCTGTGTGGGTCGCAAAACACACAACAGGTTGTCATTGACGATACAACTCTGCGCGATGGTGAGCAAAGTGCGGGTGTGGCTTTTAGTGCTGAAGAAAAAATACATATTGCTCGCTCATTAGTTGAACTCGGTGTACAAGAGCTGGAACTTGGCATTCCGGCTATGGGTGCAGAGGAGTGTGAACTTATTCGCTCTATTGTTGAGTTAAAACTGGGGGCTAAATCCTTGGTTTGGAGTCGTTTAAATGAAGCGGACTTAACACTCGCGGCATCAACTGGCGTTGACATGGTGGATTTAAGTGTGCCGAGCTCTGCTCAGCAGCTTAAAAATAAAATCCATAAAAGTGAAGCTTGGGTATTAGATCAGCTTGTTAAGCTTATCCCACGTGCCCTCGACTATGGCTTAGAGGTTTGTATTGGCTGTGAAGATGCATCGCGTGCAGATGCCGATTTCCTCTCTCGTATTGCTGAATGCGCAGAAAAATATGGAGCTAAGCGCCTGCGTTATGCCGATACCTTGGGTATTCTTGAGCCTTTTAGGTGTTATGAAAGCCTTAAAAAGCTCAGGCAGAGCAGTGGGCTTGAGTTAGAAATGCACGCCCATGACGATTATGGCCTAGCAACGGCTAATACGCTTGCGGCTGTTAAAGCCGGGGCAAGCCATATAAATACCACAGTTAATGGCTTAGGTGAACGTGCCGGTAATGCGCCTTTAGAAGAGTGTGTGTTTGCTTTAAAGCATTTACACGCACTTGATTTAGCTATTGATACTACCAAAATTCCAGCTCTTTCAGCCTTTGTGCAACAGGCCTCTGGCCGTTCTGTAAGCAGTAATAAGAGCGTGGTTGGGGCAATGGTTTTTACCCACGAGTCGGGTGTGCATGTGGATGGCTTGTTGAAAGATCAGCATAATTATCAAGGTTTGGATCCTACTGAGCTTGGCCGTAGCCACGAATTAGTGCTTGGCAAGCATTCGGGCAGTGCTTTATTAAAGGCAGCTTATGAAAGCCTAGGTCTTAGAGTGAGCGACGATGTGACGCCTATATTACTCGGTGGTTTACGTAAATTTAGCAGCTCAACAAAACGCAGCCCGACCGAGCAGGATTTAATACGACTTTACCAGCAATACAGTAACAGTGAACTGGCCGTTGGTTAGTAGGGGGTAGCATGAGTAGTAAAAGAAAGGGGCTTTCAGAGCTTGAATCTGCTGAAGATTTTATGAATTTTTTTGCATTGGATTTTGACACAAGTGTACTGCAGATTAAGCGCTTACATATTAT
This sequence comes from Agaribacterium sp. ZY112, assembly GCF_041346925.1. Taxonomy (NCBI): domain Bacteria; kingdom Pseudomonadati; phylum Pseudomonadota; class Gammaproteobacteria; order Cellvibrionales; family Cellvibrionaceae; genus Agaribacterium; species Agaribacterium sp. ZY112. The sequence continues at coordinate 2,490,006 of NZ_CP166840.1, forward strand.
GCAAAAATTTCATAATTACCTTAAAGCTGAGGGCCTCTATTTAGATGGCTTGAGTTCTGATCAAGATTTTGAGTCTTGTCGTTTGTTATTAAAACAAGCCTATGACGATTTTGTTGATTCTTCGGCTCAGCAGCAAAAAGTATTAAAAGTGTTTCAACAGCAAGCCCCAGCGTTTGTTGCTTTAGACGATATAGAGGGCTCTTAGCATGAAACCCACATTCGATTTTGGTGATCGAGTTCGAGTCGTGCGTAATGTGCGTAACGATGGCAGCTACCCGGGTAAACGTCGTGGTGAGTTATTACTTAAGCAAGGAGCTATTGGCTCGGTAAGGGACATTGGCAGCTTTTTGCAAGATCAAATTATTTACCGTGTTCACTTTATTAATGAGGGGAAAACCATTGGTTGTCGTGAGCAAGAGTTAATCGCCGCAAGTGAACCTTGGTTGCCCGCTCAGTTTGAGCTCAGGCAAAAGGTAAGGACTCGAATGAGCATAGACAGAGTAAATAGTCTTTCTCTTGCTCGAGGAACTGTGGGACAGGTTGTAAAGATTCTACCTGATTATCAGCAGCAGCGTGTTTTCTATCATATTGACTTTTCGGGTTTATATTTACGAATGCCTGAGGCCGCCTTAGTTGAGCTGGAGGGGTATGCTGATGGTGCTAAGGAGGGTAAGGGAAAAAAGAGAGTTAAAGAAAGTGGTGACGGAGAACTGCTTTATGCTTAGTGAATCGGTGTTTATATATGAGTGTTTTAAGGCTTCACAAGAACAGCACAGCTTGCCGCCTTCGGAATTAAGTGCTCAACAAAAGTCAGAACTAGAATCGGTGGTTAAACGCAAGCTTGCTATTGAGGGCGCGGTTCTTAGAAGCCCTGAAGCTGTGCAAGTGAAACTATCTAAATCTTATCTCGATGATGCCTTTGATAAAGTGAAAATGCGTTATCAGAAGGCAGAGGAATTTGTAGCTGATTTGAGAGCAATGGGTTTGGATAAGCGAGGCTTTCGTCAAGCGCTAGAGCATGAGCTGCAACTTGAAGCGATAATGGATTTTGTTTGCGCCGATTGCGATGAGGTCAGTGATACCGAATTAGGCTTATTTTATTACATGAATGCACATAAGTTTGTGCAGCCAGAAGTAAGGCATGCGAGTCATATTTTAATTACCATCAATGAAGATAGTTTAGAGAACAAACGTGTACAGGCTTTAGAAAAAATCCAGCAAATAGAAAGGCGCCTTATCAAACGTCCCAGTCGTTTTTCTGAACAAGCACTTAAGCACAGTGAATGTCCAACTGCTTTGGAAGGAGGAAAGCTTGGCGAGATACGAAAAGGCGTTCTTTATACTGAGTTGGAAGAACATTTATTTTCGATGAAATCCGGTCAGTTAAGTGGCATTGTTGAGTCCCCCTTAGGTTTTCACCTGCTTTATTGTGAGTTAATTAGAGCTGAAAAAAAGGTGGGTTTTGATGAGCTTAAAAACAAACTTCGTACAAGCTTAATTCAGCGTAAGCGTTCCAGCAAAGAGAGAGCGTGGTTAGCAGGGCTTATGAAAAAACAGCTTATCGATAAACACAGTAGTGAAATAAAACAGGAGAAAGGGCTAAGGTCGGAGAGCCGCTATGTCTGATAAAGGTCCCGATAGCGTCGCTGATAAAGATTCCGCTAAGGGTACTGATAGTGAAAGCCAAGCCTTAGGGCATGAGCACTTGTGCTGTTCATTTTGTGGCATGGAGAAAAACAATGACTTACCACTTATTTCTGGCAATAACGGCGCTATTTGTGAAGAATGTGTCAAATTGGCACATCGTGTGGTATCCAGCTGGGGGCATGAAAGTAAAAAGTCGAGTGCAGGCCCTGTATTAAAAACCCCTAAAGAGATTAAAACACATCTCGACCTGTATGTTGTGGGGCAGGATCTCGCTAAAGAGACTTTGGCCATTGCGGTGTATAACCATTATTTACGTCTTCAGCATAGTCGACATACGAATATTAATATGGAACAGGATCTTGTAGAGCTAGATAAGTCAAATATCCTGTTACTTGGAGCGTCGGGTACGGGTAAAACCTTATTAGTGCGTAGTTTGGCAAAGGTTTTGTCTGTACCCTTGGTGATTGTGGATGCAACCTCTTTAACACAGGCCGGCTATGTTGGTGATGATGTTGATAGTATTATGCAGCGTTTGTTAGAAGTGTCAGAAGGAGACGTGCAAAAAGCTCAGTGGGGCATCGTCTATATTGACGAGATTGATAAAATCGCCAAACGAGGCAGTGGTGAAGCAACTAACCGTGATGTTTCTGGTGAGGGGGTTCAGCAAGCCTTATTAAAGTTGCTTGAGGGATGTGAAAAAAAATTAAGTAGTGATCAACAACGAAAAAACAAACATGACGATATTGTAATCAATAGTAAAAATGTTTTGTTTATTGCAGGTGGCGCTTTTCCAGGCCTAGAGTCAATGATCTTAGATCGTATTAAGCCGAAACAAAACCGTATTGGTTTTCTCTCTAGGCCCTATGAAGAGCATCGAAATGAGCTTTGTGGTTCGCCTGAATTGTTGAGCGATGTATTGCCTGACGATTTACAACAATTTGGTTTGATTCCAGAGTTTATTGGTCGTTTTCCTGTATTAAGCTTTTTACAAGAACTTGACGAAAACGCGTTGCTGTCGATTTTAACTGAACCTAAGGATGCTTTACTTAAGCAGTATAAATCTTTGTTTTTTTATCAAAATATCGATTTTGATATTAGTAATGAAGCGCTGGTGTTTATTGCCCAAAAAGCTTTGGAGCGAAATACCGGAGCGCGTGGATTGAGGTCGATATTAGAATCTGCCTTACACTCGTTGATGTTTGAAGCTCCTTCTAATCAGGATTTAAACGCTTGTAAATTATGCTTGAATACCAATGCTGAGGTTCCGTATTTAGAGCTTGATCTGTTTGAGACAGGCTTAGATAAAAAAGAGGGGCTAGATTTGAATAGTAAAAAAAAGAGATCTTTTTTTAATCACTAGAGGGAAGTTTTCCACTATTCTTGAGAATAGCTTGGGTTCTAGTCTGTTTATGTCGTCTTAAATTTCATTAACTACTTCACATCACCGGTTGGTTTGTTGCAAAACCAACACTCGTGGCATTGCTTGCTTCTTATTCGTCGTAAAGTCTACGGTTCTTATGATTTGCTTTTTTCAAGGTCTTGAATTTAATGACTTTTTTATAAATTTTGAATGGTCTGCTTTATGCAGTAGTCATAGTGAATTAGATGATTTATCTACGTTTGTTTGTTGTGAATGCCCACTGTAGGAGAAGCTTATGGCAAAGATAGGTGTTTTTTTTGGTTCGAGTACAGGTAATACTCGCAAGATTGCAAAATTTATTAAGCGTGCCTTTGATGATGAGTTAATGGCTAAACCGCTTAATGTAAATAGGGTGAGTGTTGAAGAGTTTGCCAGTTATCAGTACTTGATCTTGGGTACGCCGACCTTAGGTAGCGGTGAATTACCTGGTTTGAGCTCTGATTGTGAAACAGAAAGCTGGGAGGAGTTCTTAGGGAAAATTGAAGATCTTGATTTTACTGGAAAAACAGTAGCACTTTTTGGTCTGGGGGACCAGGTTGGTTATCCCGATGAATTTGTCGATGCGATGATGGAAATTTATGACTTCGTTGAAGAGCGTGGCGCGAATATAGTTGGTGCTTGGCCTACGGATGGTTATGAGTTTGAACACTCTGAAAGTGTGCTAGATGACAAGTTTGTAGGGCTCGCTTTGGATCAAGATAATCAAAGTGCGTTAACAGAAGAGCGCCTTGCAGCTTGGTTAAAACTGATTTCTAGCGACTTTTCTTTACCTCTTTAGTTTCTGCCCATACATAGTCTCGATAGCTAAGCCAGTACAAAAGTCTGCTCTATAGTTCTTATAAAGCATATAGGTGGGCTTTTGTGTTAATTAGCACATTCTATTGTTAGCTTGATGCGCTATATCTTTGATGTTGTTTCTTGCAATAAAATCTGAGTAGGGGCAGTATCGCCCCTCGCCAGCATCTAGCTGCCTGTTTTTAGCAACCTGAACTATTTGGAACTATGTCTAGCATTCGTTTAAACAAATACATTAGTGAGAGTGGTATTTGCTCACGTCGGGAGGCCGACCGCTTTGTAGAGCAGGGTAATGTTTATATTAACGGGCGCCGTGCCACGATAGGTGATCGTGTAGAGTCGGGTGATAGAGTAAAGGTGAACGGGCAAGAGATTGAGCCGCGTCAAGCCGAAGATATGATCTTTATTGCCTTAAACAAGCCAGTGGGTATCGTTAGTACGACCGAAAGCAGTGAGCGAGATAATATTGTTGATTTTGTGCGCCACAGTACACGTATATTCCCGATTGGCCGTTTAGATAAAGATTCACAAGGGCTTATCTTTCTAACAAACAACGGTGACTTGGTTAATAAAATCTTGCGCGCTGGCAATCAGCATGAAAAAGAGTACCTAGTAACGGTTAATAAACCGCTTACTGAGAAGTTTATTCAAGGTATGGGCTCTGGTGTGCCCATACTCGGTACCCATACGAAAAAGTGCAAGATAAAGCGTGAATCGGATACGGTTTTTCGCATTACCTTAATAGAAGGTCTGAATAGACAGATTCGCCGTATGTGTGAGTACTTTGATTTTGAGGTACTGAAACTTGAGCGCGTTCGGATTATGAATGTCAGCCTCAAGGGCTTGGCTCTGGGAGAGTGGCGCGATTTAACTGAAAAGGAGCTCTCGGTTTTATTGGATATGGTCAAAGACTCAAGCGGCCAAGCTGAAGCATCAAAGAATAAAAAGAAAGCGAAAAAGCCGGCGACTGGCCGACCATGGTATGCCGAAAAACCTAAAGAGGCTGGCTCATCTCAAAAAGATAGTCGAGGTGGGCGAGGGCGCGGGAAAAGCGCCTCATCCAAAGCTGGTGCTAAGAGCAGTGGCGGCAAAGCCGGTGGGGGAGCTAATAAAGGTCGTGGTGCTAAAACGAGTAGTCCAGGAAAGAATAACTCTAGTAAAGGCCGGGGGCCATCTAAGCGTGCAGGAACGAGCCGCTCTCGCACTCGCTAATGGTCTGTGGTGACGAGGGCATTTTAATAAACTGTGCACTGTTTGGAGCTTCGGCTTAAGCCCTCATCATTTTCACAGGGCTGTTTATCAGCCGTATATCTAAAAGGCCATACTAGAGTTATTTGATTATTGCTGAGTTAATGCCTTTTACAGCCTTGTATAACAAGCGTTAATAAGCTCTATTTAACCCGTACTTTTGCGAACTATTGATAAACATAGCTACCGCGTAGGTGCATAAGATTGTTGTGGTTATCAACAAGCTGAAACAGTGCTTCAAACTTTTCACCCACTACGGCGACGGTCTCATCGCCATTCTCTGAGCTGTAGCGGGCACCGTTGATAACATCAACAAGCTCTTCTTTTACGTTGTCCATTTGCTTGAAGATGGCATCTGTTGTCTTTTTATCGTTAAAAATACGCTGATCTTTAGTGGCACTAAAGTAAGTGTCACATTCGCCAAGCCAGTCTTTTCGCTGGTCTATCAATTGCACGATGTTTTTTATTGGGCCTTTGTAGCGGGTGTTGAAGCGAGTGGTGCTATATGACTGTAAGTTTTGCATGTCCGTCGTTATAAAGTCATGGCGCAGGCCTTCACAGTATTCCCAAGTAAGATAGCTTGGGAATTCGATGTTTTTTTCGCTTTTGACTTGCTCACGCATACAACTTTCGTCACATGCATAGCTAGTGGCTGTAACGGTAGAGAATAGACCGAGGGCTAACAGCTTTGTCAGTTTCTTCATAGAACTAACCTGCCTTTATATGTGTTTTTATTAGAATTATTTAGTACTACTGTGACCCATTTAACGTTTGTGTTTGGTCTGTGTCAACACTTTTAGGTGTGAAAATAGTAAGAAGCTTCTTACAGGTGCCGCAGAGACGCCTGTAAGATCTAAAGAGTTTTAGTGGAGGGGAATTTAGCTCTGAAAGTTATTAAAACGTTAAAAAGCTGAGGGCGGGTTTGTTGATGGCAAGCCAAACAATGGTAAAGACACTCAGGAGGGCAAGGCTGCTTGTGATGAGTCTCGCTTGCTTCTTACGCATGGCAAGTAGGCCAAACATTATATAGCTACCTAAGAGCACGAGCTTTAGCGCTAACCAGTTAGGTAGGTATTGGTGGTAGTGTAAGATCAGCATCATTCCTATACCGCTGATCATCATCAGGTTATCAATCAGGTGTGGCAATATACGTACTATGCGCTTTTTCAACAGTTCGTTTTGTTTACGTAGCCAACTCAAGCGCACACAAAAAAGCATTACGCTCAGTACAACACACCAAACGTGCAGGTGCTTCAGTAAGATAAAGGTAAGAGTCATAGGGCTGAGGGCTTAACTTAACGCCTTTTGAATCAACTCAAGCATGGCTGCTTGGTAGTTAAGCTTGAGCGCTGCACTATGGCCTTGCTCGCTCATTTTCGCCCAAGTCTTTTGAATGATATCAATAAGCTTGGCTTCGTCGTGCTTGGTAGCAAAGTCATCCAGGTAATATTGTAGAAAAACTAAACAAATAACATCTTCAAGGCACTGACTTTCGGCGTCTCGTTTTATACCACGCTTTTGCACAAGATATTTAACGCGATCAATGCTGTCGGCATCGTAACCAGCTTCTTCCATTAGCTCTGCTGTACGTTGAGCGTGGAAGAGGCCTAGATTGGCACGCCACTTTTTATAGCCTGTACGACCTTCTGGGTAGTCACTGCGAGGAGAGCGCCAGCGCTCTATGTGCTGGGCGCGAGCTGCTATCTTTAAGGCTTCAGATGCCGAGGTATCAAAAGCCTCAAGCATAGACGTCATACGTTGGCTGTAGAGAAGCTCTTTTGAGATCTGTTGGCCGTTGTCTTCTTCTAAATTGGGGTCGAGAGCATTCGCCGCGTCTATAAGCGCGTTAACGCGTTCAAAATAGTTAGTCATTCGTATTAGTCTTTACAGCTGCTTAGTGAGCTTGAACGCAGGGCATCAATATCATTAATTTGGATGTGTTTCTTATCCAAAGTGATGATGCCGCTTTTATTTAAGCGAGTAAAAATACGACTTACAGTCTCGATGGTTAGACCAAGATAATTACCAATGTCCGAACGGCTCATCGGCAAGTGAAATTCTTTGGCTGATAAACCACGATATTGGTTGCGAGTGGCAATAGAAAGTAACAGGGCGGCAAGGCGCTCTTCTGCGCTGTTCTTGCTGAGCATGGTGATAAGTTGCTGTTCTTCAGCGATCTCCTTACTCATTAGCTGGAAGAAGCGACGTTGTAGTGTTGGGATTGCAACGCTGAGCTCTTCAAGGCGGCTAAAAGGAATTTCGCAAACAGCGGCGGTTTCTAAAGCGATGGCCGAGTTACTGTGTAGGTTAGTAGCAAGCCCATCAATGCCAATGATTTCACCAGGAAGGTGGAAGCCGGTAATTTGTTCTATCCCGTCCTCAGTGATCTTAACGGTCTTGACTGCACCTGAACGCACGGCGTAGACAGATTTAAAGGCCTCGCCCGCGTGATAGAGGTGGTCTTTTTTCTGTAAAGGACGGCCGCGTTGAATAATACTGTCGAGTTTATCGATATCTTCAATTTCAAGGCTAATGGGTAAGCAAATACCAGCTAAACGACAGTCTGCGCAGTTGGTTTGAGGAAGACCCGCACCAGCACCGGCGCCAGAACATGAAGAGGAAGAAGCAAGCTGTACAGTCATTTGTCTAAGACCCTAATACGTATGCAATTAATTGCTCTAATTTTAGCGCTTTATGCGCCACTAAGATAGGGGTCTTTGATGCAAAGGTAGTTGGCCTTTTTCGATTTCCTCTAAGTAGTGACCAATGTCGCTGAAGTTCGTCAAACGTAGAGAGCCAAATTTACTGCTAGCACCTGGACCAAGGTTTAAATGGTCGGTGCTCACTTCAATTAAATCCTCTTTAAACAAGGTGGTTTGTTGCTCGATGTCTTTTTCACCAAGTGGGTAGGTGGTCGAGCCAATATAAATATAATCTGGAGAGTAGCGATCACGCATAACACGTATGCTCTTACGCAGGTTTTCAACCCCTTCGCTGTGCTGTATTTGTACCCCAACACGTGCAAACTTGTAGGTTCGCGCTTCATCGATGGGCTCTTCAAGCATTTGTAGCTGGTCAGATTGGGCGTGTTCAATAGCTAATTGGCAGTGTTGAAAGCTTAAACCGCGAAGTAGGGCAAGTACTTCTGTTTGGGCATCATCGGGCGATAGTACCACTCGGTAAAGGGCGTCACTGATATCAAATTTACTTGCGATACCGTGAATAATACCGGTGATATCAAAAGGGTGTAGAAAGGCTCCGCTGTAATGCAGCTCTATACAGCTGATCTTTCGTCGGCCAAGGGCTTTATGCCAAAGCTTTAATTCTTTTTGTAGGCTGAGGCCTATTTCACTTTGTTCAGCGAGTAGCTCTAAACCTTGTTGGGCATCGATAATGATGGCCATAGGCTTATTGCGGCGCAGCTCAAAACGGTGGCGCAGACTGGCGTCACACAAGCTTATTTCTTCTCGTGATTGCAAACTAATAATGGTCGCTGGATTAGTGGGGGTATTCATAGCAACAGTCTATGTCTGAGCCGCTTTGCGGCTTTGATTAGGATCAAGCTGCGGTGGGGCTAACAGAGGCTTGTTACAAAATAGTAACTAGAGGCGGAACATCTGGGGCACAAGCTCACTGGCAAGGCCGCGATGCTTTTCGCTAAACCAAGGGCTATTGCTGTTTTCTAAGTTCAGCTCGATAGTTTCTGCACCAGCACTGTTGGCATGGCTGACGAAGCCTGCAGCAGGGTAAACATTACCCGATGTGCCGATTGCTACGAATAAGTCACATTGGGTGAGAGCGTGTTCAATGGCTCTCATATGATAAGGCAGTTCACCAAACCAGACGATATCGGGTCTGATATGGCCAAGTTTATGGCATTTGGGGCAAAGGCTTTCTTTGAACATTGGCAGTAGCCACTCAAAGCGTTCGCTGCATGCGGTGCACAGGCCTTTAAGCAGTTCACCATGCATATGAATAACCTTGTTTGCTCCTGCTCGTTCTAGTAGATCATCCACGTTTTGGGTTATAAGCGTTATTTTTGAGGGGTGGCGATGTTGGAAATCGGCCAAAGCTTGGTGGGCTGCATTGGGTTTGGCTTGGGCAAGTTGAGCCCGGCGCTCATTGTAGAAATGAAGTACGGTTTCAGGGCTGCGTTCGAAGGCTTCGGGGCTACAAACATCTTCGACTTTATGGCCTTCCCATAAACCATCGGCGTCGCGAAAGGTCTTTAAGCCCGATTCAGCGCTGAGGCCAGCGCCACTTAATACAACAATATGTTGGAAGTCTCGGGCTTGTAACATGGTGCTACTCTTGCGTCGGCTCTGCATATCTCATTAATAAAGCGTAGCTTAAGCTAGTATCGCTGACCGCGTTATCACCGATCACTTCATCTAGGTTTAACTCAACTAGGTGGCCTGAACCTGGGGCAACCTCGATCGCTTCACTGTGCTTGTTGCGAAGTGCGCTTAAATCAAAGCTGCGATTACCCTCGGGGGTGACCAGTTGCAGGCGGTTGCCAATTGCAAAACGGTTTTTAACATCAATGCGTAGTAGGTTGTTGCCTCTGTCGAAGTCGAGAACTTCACCAACAAATTGTTGATTGGGGTTGTTAGATACTCCGGTTTCGTAATTTTGGTATTCCTCGGGCACATGGCGGCGGTAAAAACCTTCGGTGTAACCGCGGTTGGCTAGGTGATCGAGTTCGGCCATCCAATTCATATCAAATTTTTCACCGCGTTCAGCTGCGTCAATTGCGGTGCGATAGATTTGCGCGGTACGGGCGGCGTAATAATGGCTTTTAGTGCGCCCTTCAATTTTTAAACTTTCTATACCAAGCTCGACCAAGCGTTGAACATGCTGGACTGCGCGCAGGTCTTTGCTGTTCATAATATAGGTTCCGTGCTCGTCTTCATAAGCTGGCATGTACTCACCTGGGCGATGCTTTTCTTGTAGTAAGACAGGGGCGGGTTCGTCCTCGGGAGTCCAAATTGGCGTTTCGCTACTGGCGATTAAATCACCGGTTTCGTTTTCTTTCGCCTCATGTACGTTGTATTGCCAGCGGCAGCTGTTTGTACAAGCGCCTTGGTTCGAATCTCGGTGAGTCATATATCCGCTTAATAAACAGCGGCCACTATAAGCAATACAAAGAGCGCCATGTACAAAGACCTCTAGTTCAACATCAGGGCATTGCTGACGAATTTCAGCGATCTCATCAATACTGAGCTCACGGCTTAGAATGACTCGTTTAATCCCGTTCTGAGCCCAAAACTTTACGGTTGCGTAGTTGACGGCGTTGGCCTGCACACTTAAATGAACTTCTTGATCAGGCCAATTTTCACGTACAAGCATGATCAAGCCCGGATCACTCATAATCAAAGCGTCGGGTTTCATTTCTATAACGGGCTCTAAATCGCGTAAATATGAGCGAACCTTGTCGTTATGAGGGCTTAAATTGGAAGCTAGGTAGAACTTCTTACCCATTGTATGGGCTTCTGCAATTGCCGCTCCGATATTCTCTATCTTGTTAAATTCGTTATTGCGCACGCGCAAGCTATAGCGAGGTTGGCCGGCATAGACTGCATCTGCGCCATAGGCAAAGGCGTAACGCATGCTTTTAAGGGTGCCGGCGGGGGAGAGAAGTTCGGTAGGCATATATCAATACTGCTTGTGTGGTTTCTTCAAAGGGCGCTAGTTTAAGGCCTGAAGCGATGAATCGCCATGTTCTTTAAAGCGAATTAAGTAGCGTTGGGGCCAGAGCTTGCCTGTTATCCAGAATGCTTGTCGTGTTTCGTCCCAAGCAATACCGTTTAATACGGCTTCAGGGGTGTTGAGCTTGAGCTTATGGCGCAGGCAGCTGAGATCCCATTTACCTTCAACACGTCCGTCTTGGGGATTGATTTTGTAAATATGGTCATCGTGCCAAACATTGGCCCAAATGTAGCCTTGAGCCCACTCCAGCTCATTGATCTTATTAAGTGCTTGTTGCTTGTGCTTGACCTTGATGCTTCGCTGAGTACTAAAATCATGCTCGTTAAGGAAGCGTAAGGTAGCACTGCCATCACTGGCAATAAGTTGTTGGCCGTTGCTTGTTAGGCCCCAGCCTTCGTATGCCAGTTTATAGCTTGTTAAGTGTTCAAAATTTTTATCGAGCTTATAGGCTAGGCCCGCTTTCCAAGTAAGTAGGTAATAATGACCTTCGTGTAGGCTAAAACCTTCAGCAAATTGAGACTTGGGTAGGTATTTGCGTGTACTGTGCGGCGAGTTATTGGCAGTTTCTGTTGAATTATTAAGTGGTATTTTACTTATAAAAGAATGACCAAAACCACCACTGCTAACAAGTAGAAAATCGCCGTCTACAAATAAACCTTGGGTGAAAATACTGGGTTCGAAGCTCTGCTCTTGTAGGACTTCCCATTGCTCTTGCTTTTGCGTTTCCGCCTGAAGGGGCAGTGCCCAAAAGCTGAATATAAAAGTCAGCGTTCTTAGAATGCTGCTGGTGCTTGTAGGTGAAGAATACATGCTCTGGGGCTCATATTTTTATAAGCCTATTCTAAGCTTTTGACTTTGCTTTGGGGGGAATAAACTGACTTTAAATCAAATAAAGTGCTTATCGCTTAATACCTTGCTTTACATCATGTCTTTGCTCTACTAAGGCGCTCTGGCAGGACTATGCTGAAAATGGAGTTGTTATTTTTCGTTCGTAGTTTTTAGTTCATAGTAAGGAGTCTGCTATGAGTATGAGAAAGTTAAGCGTCGATCTTAGTCAATATGGCATAAGCGGTGTTACAGACGTCGTTTATAACCCGAGTTTTGAACAGCTATTTGAAGAAGAGACCAAGGCCAGTTTAGTTGGCTTTGAGAAAGGTATCGTGACGGATAATGGTGCCGTTGCTGTGCGCACGGGGGAGTTCACTGGTCGCTCACCCAAGGATAAATATATTGTCTTAGACGATACCAGTCGTGAGCACCTGTGGTGGGACACCGAGCAAGCCCATAATGACAATCATGCTATCAGTCCTGACATTTGGGCTGCTCTTAAATCTTTAGTGACCGAACAACTCAGTGAGAGCCGTTTATTTGTGGTCGATGCCTATTGTGGCAGCCATGATAGTACTCGTTTAAAAGTCCGTTTTATTATGGAGGTTGCTTGGCAGGCCCATTTTGTAAAAAACATGTTCATTCGCCCCACCGAAGAAGAGTTAGAAAACTTTGGTGAACCTGATTTTGTTGTGATGAATGCGTCTAAAACCACTAATCCCAACTGGCAAGAGCAGGGCCTTAATTCGGAGGTGTTTGTTGCTTTCAACATGAGTGAAAAGGTTCAGATCATCGGTGGCACTTGGTATGGCGGTGAAATGAAGAAAGGCATGTTTTCAATGATGAACTACTATCTGCCTTTACATCATATGGCTTCGATGCACTGTGCTGCCAATATGGGGGAAGACGGCGATGTGGCGATATTTTTTGGTTTAAGTGGCACAGGTAAAACCACCTTATCAACAGACCCTAAGCGCAAACTGATTGGTGATGATGAGCACGGTTGGGATGATGATGGCATCTTTAACTTTGAGGGTGGCTGTTATGCCAAGACAATCTTTTTAGATAAAGACAGTGAGCCCGATATTTACAATGCTATTCAGCGTAACGCCTTACTTGAAAATGTGGTGCTTAATGCTGATAACAGTGTTGACTACGATGATGCATCAATCACTGAAAATACCCGAGTTAGTTATCCTATTTATCATATCGAAAATATTGTTAAACCGGTCAGCTGTGGGGGCCATGCTAGCAAGGTGATCTTTTTAACGGCGGATGCTTTTGGGGTTCTTCCTCCTGTATCTAAGCTTGATCACGAGCAGTGTAAATACCATTTTTTAAGTGGCTTTACTGCCAAACTTGCCGGTACGGAACGAGGCATTACCGAACCTGTGCCTACGTTTTCTCCCTGTTTTGGTAAAGCTTTTTTAACCTTGCACCCTATAAAATACGGTGAAGAGTTAATTGCTCGAATGGATGCGGTTGGAGCCAAGGCCTACCTTGTAAACACCGGTTGGAATGGTAAGGGCAAACGTATCTCTATTAAGGAAACAAGGGCTATTATCGATGCCATTTTGGATGGCTCGATAGAAACCGCTGCTTGTGAAACGTTGCCCATTTTTAACTTACGTTATCCCACGGAGTTACCAAGTTGCCATGGTGAGATCTTGGACCCACGTGCTAGCTATGCCAATGGCAGCGAGTGGCAAGTGAAGGCCAAAGACTTAGCTGGACGTTTTATTGCCAATTTTGCCAAGTTTGCTGACTCGGCTGAGGCCAAGGCCTTGGTTGAGGCTGGACCTCAGCTTTAGCTGTTTGTGGCATACGACCATGTCTAAGGCTCAGCAGGCTTATGCTTGCCATGCAGAGTGGCCTTGGGGATAAGTTTTATTGAGTCGGGCAAGGGCAAACCAGTCTATAGGGGCTTATAAATATGCCGCTATACACTTTGTTTGGTATCTCGATAATTTATTATTTCTATTGTCTAGCGACTTGTATTGCCTACAGCGATCTGTACTTCGCTTCTTTACATCGTTTTATTTACTCTCTTTTTTTGCCTCAAGCAGGTTCAAGAAACGATGGGGCTTGTATATTTACACCGAGCTTTTAGCCCTTTGATGTAAACTAAGGTTTTTGTGTGCGGAGAACCCTGTGAAGATTGGTGAAGTATTTGAAGCCGAGGTGATTGACCTAACCTCAGCGGGGCAGGGGGTTGTCAAACATCCATTAGGGGCAACTGTCTTTGCCTCTGGAGTTTGGTTGGGTGAACGAGCCTTATTTGAGTTGCATAGTATTAAAGGGCGTGTTGGTTTTGCCTCATTAAAAGAGCTATTAGTAGAGGCAGATGTTCGTCGCCAGCCGCCCTGTAAATATCAAGGTCATCAAGATGGTCAATGCGGTGCATGCCCGTGGATGATTGTTGATTATAAAGCTCAACTGCTCGCAAAGCAGCAGCGGGTTCTTACTAACATTCACCGTATTGATACTAAAGCAGAGGTTCATACTATTTGGCCTTGCGGCAGTGAATTTGCTTGGCGTAATCGTGTCCAGTTCAAAAGTGATGGTAAAAAGCTTGGTTTTGTCAGCCAAGGTTCGAACACGTTAGTGGATGTTGAAAGTTGCATGGTGCTGAGTGAAGATAATTTAAGCGCCATGCAAACCTTGCGAACTCAGTTGCCCAATAGCCAGTGGCAAGCTCCCTCTAAGAAGCAGCCTTGGTCAACCCTCGACGTTGATGAAAATTCCGGAGCAGAGGGCGTATCTGTTAATAAACGCTTAGCTTTTCAGCAAGCTAATACTCAACAAAATACAGCGATGCGCGCTTGGTTACACAATAAGATTAAAGCTATGGGGCAGGTCGAAACGGCGTTGGAGCTGTTTTGTGGCAGTGGTAATTTTACAGAAGCGATTGCCGCAGCGGGTGTAAAAAATATTCATGCTGTTGAAGGCTCCCGTGAAGCGATTGAGGCGCTGGCCTGCAAAAATATCCCAGGTGTCTATGCTGAAATCGCTAATCTATTTGATGAAACTATTTTTGAGAGCCTGATCACAGAGCATAAAAACACCGATGTCTTGGTGTTAGACCCCCCAAGAGACGGCTTAAAGCAAAAAAAATTACTGTTTCCGAAAAAACCTCGTTTTAAATCGGTGTTTTATATTAGCTGCGACTTAGCGACTTTTTGTCGTGATGCGCGAGCTTTTATTGACGGCGGTTATAAGTTGATTGAGGTACAACCCTTGGATCAGTTTCCACAAACACCCCACGTAGAAATCTTGGCGTATTTTAAGAGTAAAAAGTAGTCACTAAGAGAAGTGAAGGCTCTGTTATATAAGCCTTCACTTTATTGAGCTTAGGGCAGTTTACCTTGGTACTTTTCTTCCAAGGTGCTTTCGAGCTCATTAAACTCTTTTACAGCACTGGCTTCGGCATCGTTATAAAGCTCGTCAATATTGCGGGCGCTGGTCAGCCCCCCATCGCGTTCAATCGAGCGTAAAAAGCTTTCAAAGCCTTTGCCCGCATGGAAGTAGCCTCCGCTAGAGAGAATATAGCGGGCAACTAGAGCTTCACAGTCGCGACATTGTACAAAGACTTTTTGTTCTTCATCCCGTACAAGGATATTACGTAAATTACGACCATTACATTTTTGGCATTTCTGAATATGTATTTCCATTACTAAGCTCCAATCATTGCTGTCCAGTAGGGGCGACCAAAAACAATTACGGCCACTACGCCAACGATGGTCATGATACCACCTGTTAGCATCATGTCTTTACCGCGTATGGCCTGTGAGCTAAAGGCAATCGCGTTGGGAGGTGTGGTTACAGGAAGGGCCATGGCCATAGAGCAGGTCATGGCAAGTGACACAACTAGAGCAACAATAAGCCCTGTGCTGATATTTAAAGACATCACTAAGGGAATGACTAAACCTGCTGTCGCTGTATTGCTCATAACGGTCGACATAGCGGCGGCAAGTAAAACCCCCACCATCATAATGGTAGTGGGATCTGCCGGTAGTGTTCCGACAATAACACTATCTAAACCGCTTGATTTAAGCGCAATGCCCAGCGCTAAACCACCACTAATAATATACAAAATATCCCAGGGTAATTTTCTAAAGTCTGAGGTATCTAATAAGCCAAACCAGAAGCAAACAATAAGAGGGAAGAGAGCGACTGTACCGGTCGATAAGCCAAGTTGCTTACCAAAAAACCAGCCAAGAGCGGTAACAATAAAGACCGCTAAGGCAGCACCTTGTTTAGGGCTGAAAGGGGTATCCTCGCGGCTTTCTATACTTAGAACCAAGCCTTTGGCTGGATAGAGTCGAGAAAGCAGCTGCCATAAAAAGACTAAGAAAAAGATTAAAAATGGCGCGGTTAAACTGATCCACTGAGCAAAACTTAAGCTGATATCTAACTGGGCCAAATAACTTAAGGCGATGGCATTGGGTGGGGTGCCAATAGGTGTGCCTATACCACCGATATTGCATGCAAAGGGAATAGCCAGTACTAAAGCGATACGAAAGGGATGCTCAGTTGGAATGGTTTTAAGTAGAGGGAAAACAATGGTTAGCATCATTGCGGTAGTCGCGGTGTTACTAATCCACATCGATAAAAACGCACAGGCGAGAATGATGCCTAATAAAGTGAGGTCAGCGTGGCCGCGAGTTTGTTTTAAGATACTCTGCGCAAACTTGAGGTCTAAGCCGTATTTTTGCATCAGTGAACTTAAAACAAAGCCACCTAAAAAGAGCAAAATAATGTCTGAGAAAAAGGCTGCAAAAAATAAGTTGTTGCTGTTTGCAAGATCGAGGCTTTGCAGATTTGGCAGTAGCCAGACTATCTCCAGAGCCAAGATTAAAAAACTAACGACAAATAAGGGTACCCATTCACTGATCCAAAGTACTGCGGCAATGACCAAAATAGCGGCGGTTATTTCTTGGGCGTGATTCAAGCCTAGAATGGGTAGGCCTAATAACTCAACAAGGCCTACCACTATGGCGACGAAGATCGCGGCGGTAAAGGTTTTATCTAAGTGCAGTCGCATCAGTGTCTCCCTGCGCGTTTATATTATGCTCCGGCTCTTTGGCCATCATAGCTAATAGTTTAGTGCAGGGCAGGTTTTGGCTAAACCTACTTTTTATATCTTTGTTGTGTACTGATTATGCTTGTGCGTTTTGGAGGCTTTGCTTCTAGCGCAATAGTTTGCATGTTTAAGGTAGTTTGTCGCTGTATTTCAATTTCAAAGTCTGTTGAAGTTCCTCAAACTCGGTATTGGCTTCGCTTTCTGCTGCGTGATAAAGCTCATCGATATCTCTGGCACTACTAAGGCCGCCATCGCGTTCAATAGAGCGCAAAAAACTCTCAAAGCCTTTACCTGCATGAAAATAGCCGCCGCTACTTAGTTCATAGCGGGCAACCAGTGCATGGCAATGACGGCATTGCACAAAGACTTTTTGAGTCTCGCCTCGAGCTAAGATATTACGCAAGTTACGACTCTGACAGCTTTGGCATTTTTGTATCAGCAGCTCCATGTTTATGCCCCCATAATCGCAGCCCAATATGGGCGTCCAAATATAATAACGGTGAGTACACCAACAGCACTCATTATCGAGCCTGCGAGAATTAAGTCTTTGCCTCGCAGTGCTTGTGAGCTAAATGCAATCGCGTTGGGTGGCGTCGACACAGGCAGCGCCATTGCCATAGAGCAGGTGACGGCAAGTGATACTACTAATGTCACGATAAAGCCTGCACTGCCATCAAGTGATACGACTAGGGGAATAACCAAGCCTGCGGTTGCCGTGTGGCTCATGAGGTTAGACATTGCGGCAGTTAGTAAAATACTTAATAACACGACGGTTACTGGGTTGGCCGGCAAGGTGCCAATAATCACAGCATCGAGGCCGCTGGATTTAAGTGCGATGCCAAGAGCAAGGCCACCAGAAATAATATAGAGAATATCCCAAGGCAATTTACGGAAATCTGCGGTGTCCAGTAAGCCTAACCAGAAACAGGCGATGAGAGGAAATAGAGCAACCGTTCCTGTTGAAAGTCCAATTTGTTTGCCTAAGAACCAGCCAAGGGCAGTGATAGCAAAGATGGCTAGGGCGAGGGCGTGTTTTAAACTGAATTCGTCGGTATTGCGGTTTTCAATGCTTAATACTAAGCCTTTGGCTGGATACAAGCGAGCCAGTAATTGCCAGAGTACAAATAAGAAAAAAAGCATAAACGGTAAGGTCAGAATGACCCACTGAGCGAAGCTTAAATGGATGCCTTTTTGTGCAAGGTAGCTTAATGCGATGGCGTTGGGTGGGGTCCCGATGGGGGTGCCTATACCACCGACATTACAGGCAAAAGGTACGCTAAGTACTAGGGCAATACGAAAGGGGTGTTCTGTAGGAATACGCTTAATTAAAGGGAAAACAATCGTCAGCATCATGGCAGTAGTGGCGGTATTACTCATCCACATCGATAAAAAAGCGCAAGCGAGAATAATACCTAAGAGGGTAACGTTTGCGCGCCCTCCAGTACGGTTGAGAATGGCTTGAGCAAACTTAAGCTCTAAGCCGTATTTTTGCATCAGAGAGCTGAGAACAAAACCACCGAGGAAGAGTAAAATAATATCTGAGAAAAATGCGCCAAAGAAAAGAGTATTGGCCGTGTGGGCGTTTAGTTCTTTTAAGCCTGGAAGTAGCCAGACAATCTCTAGGGCAAGAATAAGAAAGCTAACTACAAATAAGGGCACCCACTCACTGATCCAGAGTACGGCTGCAATAATTAAAATGGAGGCGGTAATTTCTTGGCTGTGGGTTAAATTGAGGCCGGGAAAACCAAAGAATTCAACAAACAAAATGACAGAGCTAACAAATAGCGCTGCCATCAACTTCTGATTCAAGTGGAGACGCATGGTTGCTTCTTTACTCCTGTGGCGGTCTTGGGCTGAACTTCTGAGATTGTAAGTAGGGCGATAGACGCTAAGCGCATCTGTGTCGGTGTTACAATGAGAAAAAACGTAGCAGCCAGAGCCGTGTATTCTCCGACTTATGCTTGCTAGCGCGTTGATATATGTCAGTCACACAGGTGACAATATGCAAAAGAATGATCATTCATGAGTAAAGGTGTTTTTAAGCAAGCACTCACGCAAGGTGAATTTGAGCTAGAAGTTAAAAAAAGCCGCTTTATTGTGCGTTGGAAGGCGATTGAGTCAAAAGCAGAATTTGCTCCTTTTTTAGAGCATTGGCGGCAGCAATTTCCGGATGCACGGCATCACTGTTGGGCTTATTGCATTGGTGAACCTGAAAATGCATTAATGGCGGGCTCAGGAGATGATGGTGAGCCTTCAGGCACAGCAGGAAGGCCCATGCTCGCGGCGATTGTTCACAAAGGTTTTGGCAATATTGCCGTTGTGGTGATTCGTTATTTTGGCGGTACGAAGCTGGGAGCTGGTGGTTTAATTCGGGCCTATTCAGGTAGTGTTAGCCAAGCTTTAGACTCTGCTCCTTATCAATTAGTGCAGCCAGTACAAGAGTTGCGTGCACTTGGTGATTTTGCTTTGGAGCAGGGCTTGCGCCATTGGTTAAGTCTGCATCAAGGGCAGATGTTAGAGGTGACTTACGCTCAGCAAGTGGAATATCGTTTCTCTTTGGCTCTTGGTAAAGAGGTGGACTTGAGTGCTTGGTTAAGTGCACAAGGGGCAGAGCTTTTAAGCTAAGGCCACTAAAAAAACAGAAAAAAGGCCGCTAAGCGGCCTTTTTTGATTCGTATTATTTGCTTACTGGGCAATAATGCCAAACTGCTTATCTAAGACCTCTATGATTTCGGTCTTGGGATCGCTTGGCACGGTAAGTGGCTGTCCTGTAATTTTTTCTGCAATGTCGGTGTAGGTCTTACTCACTTGCATCATTACTGATTCTGGTAGCTCATTATCTCGCGCTAGAGCGTAGCGCTCTTCCATGCGATCTTTGTTGGTGAGGATATCGGCATCGGGAAAATAATTGAGCAGTATCTGACGAAACTCTTCTTTTGATTTTTCTACAACCTTACCGGAGCGCAATTGTTCACCATCCCAGATACGTGAGGAGTCAGGGGTGCCCACCTCATCCATATAAATAAGCTTTTCTTTGCCTGCGGCGTCGGTGACATAGCCAAATTCAAATTTGGTATCAACAAACACTTGGTCTTGTTTGGCAAGCTCTTCGCTAATAACAGCAAAGGCGTCGCTTAGTAACTTTTCGTACAGGTCAACATCGTGAGGCTGTTTAAAACAAAAGGCTTCAACATTATTTTCAATGTCACTGCGGCTGATATTTACATCATCGACTTCGGGGATTCCAGGAACTCCACGAAGTATGCCTTTGGTTGATGGGGTGATCAGTAGTTCAGGTAGGCGTTGATCTTTTGTTAAGCCTTCGGGAAGTTGCTGGCCGCAGAAGACTCGCTCACCTTTACTGTAGGCGCGCCACATAGAGCCGGTGATATAATTGCGGGCGATGGCTTCGATCATAACGGGTTTGGCTTTTTGAACAATCCAAACAAGTGGGTGGGGCACATCAAGAATGTGGCTATCTGCCAAGCCTTTTTCTTTAAAGAGTTTAAACCAGTGGGCAGAAATGGTGTTCAGGGCAGCGCCTTTGCCGGGTATGCCGTCAAGGTCGTTCTCTCCGTGCCACAAGCACTCAAATGCTGAGATACGATCGCTAATAACCATAACCGCTAGTTCAGTGCCTGGAGCGACGTCATAGGCTTTTTCTTTAATTAAGCGAGCGCTGTCTTCTTGAGTGAGCCAATATACTGAGCGGACTTTGCCGTTGTGCACTTTTTGTTCTGTGCGGATGGGTAAATCATTGTTAACGGTTAGAACACGTTGTGTATCACTCATAGAAGTTCCTGTTAAATATTCTAAAGCAAGGCAGTCGCTAACAGTGCTTGGCTGTTTGGTAGCGAAGATATAGCTGCTGAAGTAGAAAAGTGTGAATTTTAGCAGATAGCGTAACACGGCGCATAGTTAGCGCTTTTGTGCCGTAGGCCAAGGCGTTACTATAGTTTCTTGGTTTTTACTTCGATGGATTTGAGAATGATAAAGCGAGCTTTGTTGGCTTGTATGATGTTCAGTTGTTCGGTCTTTGCTGAGAATAGTCCCGATTTTGATGTTTGGCTTGAGCAATTAAAAAGCGAAGCGCTCAGTAAGGGCATTAGCCAAAGTAATATTGATCGGGCATTTGCTCATGTGCAGTTTAAAAAGCGAGTGATTAAGTCAGATCGTAAACAAGCTGAATTTACAGAGTCTTATCACGATTATATTGAGCGTAGGGTGGGGGATGTACGAGTAAAGCAGGGTCAAGCCTACCTAAAAAAGAACTTGGCAAAGATAGAGCCTATTGCTCAACGTTATGGTGTGCCAGCTCGCTTTATTGTAGCGATCATCGGTGTTGAGACTAATTATGGAAGTTACAAGCTAAGCCATGACTTGTTTAACGTGCTCTCTACCCTCGCTTATGACAAGCGCCGAGGGGCGCGTTTTCGTAAAGAAATATTCGCGTCTTTAGAAATGATCGAAACCGAGCAGGCTTCGTTTGAGCAGCTAAAAAGCTCTTGGGCTGGTGCCTTAGGGGTACCTCAGTTTATGCCTAGTACCTACTTGCAATACGCGGTGGATTACAATGGTGATGGTAAAAAAGATATTTGGACCGAGGGGCCAGATCTTTATGCCTCTGTTGCCAATTATTTGAGTTCTTATGGTTGGGATGAAAAACGCAGTTGGGCGCGTAAAGTGATTGTGCCACCTAAAAAGTTAGTCGATTTTGAAGAGGAGACGCAAAACTACGCCGAGCAAGCGTTAGCGTGTAAACGCTATGACAAGCATTTAAAGGGCTGGCGAAGTCTGGGGCAGTGGGATCAAGAAGGTATAACGCGTATGAATGGCTGGTCTTTGCCTAAGGTGGAGGTGAATGCTTCTTTGATTATTACAAATCCTGAGCTCAGTCATGGATATTTGGTTTATAACAATTTCTGTGTGCTTATGCGTTACAACCCCTCGTTTAAATATGCGCTTTCTGTTGGTGTGTTGGCAGATAGGTTGAAATAAAACAAAGGCCTTCGGCCTTGAGTCGTTTGTTTTTAATCGTGAATGACAGTGTCTAGGTGTTCGCTAGATGTTAAAAAGGCCAGTCAAAGACTGGCCTTTTTAATTCCTGTTTATTTAAAAGACAGGCTTAAAAGGTATCGACAGACGCAGCAGGACGACCAGCACGATCGGTGTAATCACGAGGTGTAGCACCGGTGTATAACTGGCGGGGGCGGCCAATTTTGACACTTTCACCTAGCATTTCATGCCAGTGTGCAATCCAGCCTACCGTGCGGCCTGTAGCAAAAATTACGGTAAACATATCGGTAGGAATACCGATTGCTTTCATAATGATGCCTGAGTAGAAATCCACGTTTGGATAGAGTTTTTTCTCGATAAAATAAGGATCTTCAAGAGCGATTTGCTCTAGGCGCTTGGCGATAGCCAGTAGTGGGTCATTTTCTAAACCAAGTTCGGCTAATACTTCGTCACAAGTTCCTTTCATCACCTTTGCACGAGGGTCGAAGTTTTTATAAACACGATGACCAAAGCCCATCAGGCGGAATGGGTCGTTTTTATCTTTTGCTTTTGCAACGTATGCATCAATGTTGCTAACGTCGCCAATCTCTTCAAGCATCTTTAATACTGCTTCGTTGGCGCCGCCGTGAGCAGGGCCCCAAAGAGTTGCGATACCAGAGGCGATACAGGCAAATGGGTTGGCGCCAGAAGAACCTGCAAGACGTACTGTTGAGGTAGATGCGTTTTGTTCGTGGTCTGCGTGAAGTAAGAAGATCTTATCCATTGCGCGAGCAAGTACTGGGCTAACCTTTGGATCGCTACAAGGAGTGCCAAACATCATGTGCAAGAAGTTTTCGGCATAACCTAGGTTGTTGTCAGGATACATAAATGGCTGACCTTGGCTGTGTTTGTAACACATGGCTGCAAGGGTAGGCATTTTTGCAATTAAGCGGTGGGCGGAGATGATGCGGTGGCGAGGATTGGTGATATCGAGAGAGTCGTGGTAGAAGGCAGAAAGTGCGCCAACGATGCCACACATCATGGCCATTGGGTGTGAGTCGTGATGGAAGCCGCGGAAGAAGCGAGAAATTGACTCATGCACCATGGTATGAGTGGTAATAATATCTACAAATTCTTTATATTCAGCTTCGCTAGGAAGCTCACCGTGAAGTAATAAGTAGCAAGTTTCTAGGTAGTCAGAGTTTTCTGCTAATTGATCAATAGGATAGCCGCGATGTAATAGCTGGCCTTTGCCACCATCAATAAAGGTGATTTTAGATTCACACGAAGCGGTAGAAACGAAGCCCGGGTCGTAAGTGAAGTAACCTTTTGCAGTTAAGCCTCGAACGTCGATTACGTCAGGCCCCATTGTGCCCTTATAGGTGGGCAGCTCGATGTTGGCATCTAAGCCTTCAACCGCCAAGGTTGCTTTCTTGTCTGTCATTCTGGACTCCTAAGATTAATTTTTAACGGCTCCGACGCAGGTTCAGCTTTTAGCCACTTTTTTTAAAAGTGTCGGTCTGTGCGTATGAGTGCTGCTTCCCGCATCACTCAATTGGAGTAAAAGATGCGCGCTAGCAAAAATGCTGCGCAAAGCATGCGCGGATTATAGTGTGCATTGTAGGGTCTTTTGAATATCAATTTGATGTGTATCGATAAAAATCTGCTTTACTGCCTATATGTTGTACAGTCTTGTTCTTTATTGGTGCGTTTGCGTGGGGCGTGAGTGCTGCTTTTGCACCAAAGTGGAGACTAATGTGCGTGATCTTCACTAGTTCTTATGAAAGTTTGTAATTTAACAGTCGCATAAATATAATTTGCACGCGCTATTTGGGGGCTGCAAAAATGTGTTTGTTTTTTGTGCGGTTTGGCGCGAGAGTCCTTCTTCTATCAGTGCTGCAAAAGTTACATTTTTAGGTTTGGCTCTTCTTTCAATAAAAAGCACTTTGTTGTGTGTAAAAATGATAATACGCTGAACGTCGACTTATCAGTCGGTTGTTTTTCTTAAAATTAAAATAGGGTGTGGCACTGTCGTGGATAAAAGACCAGTAAACCTCGATCTCTCTACGGTTAAATTTCCGGTTACGGCGATCGTCTCTATATTGCATCGAGTCAGTGGTGTGGTGTTGTTAGGCGCGATTTTATTATTGCTGTGGGCTTTGGATGTAAGCCTTTCGTCGGAAGAAGGTTTTGCTTTTATAAAAGAGTTACTCGACAACGTATTTGTAAAGTTGATCGTATGGGCCATGTTGGCAGCAGTGATTTATCACTTGGTTGCTGGTGTACGACACCTTTTAATGGACTTGGGTTTTTGGGAAGAGTTGCAAAGTGGTAAAGCTAGCGCTACTGCAAGTCTCGTTCTTTCAGTAATTTTGATCGCGTTGGCGGGGGTGTGGTTATGGTAACGGCAACAACAAGTTTTAGTCGTAACGGATTGTCAGACTGGATAATCCAGCGTTTTACCGCAGTAGTATTGGCTGCATACACCGTATTTATCATTGGCTTTTTGCTGATGAATCCAAATTTAGATTTTGCAACATGGCAGGCGCTGTTTTCCTGCACATGGGTTCGCATTTTTAGTTTGTTTACCTTGGTCTCTATTGTTGCTCACGGCTGGATCGGTTTGTGGGTTGTTTTGACCGATTACATTACGTCGCGCATGGTGGGTTCTTCTGCGTTGGCAATTCGTGTCGTTGTGCTCTCAGTGTATGCCGTGGTTAACGTGGTGTTCCTTGTTTGGGGCGTTGAGATTTTCTGGGGGATTTAAGAATGGCGAATATGAGAACGATGACCTTTGACGGTATTGTCATTGGCGGCGGCGGTGCTGGTATGCGCTCCGCACTTCAATTAGCTCAGTCCGGTTTTAAAACTGCGGTTATTACAAAAGTATTTCCTACTCGCTCTCACACTGTAAGTGCTCAGGGTGGTATCACTTGTGCGATCGGTAGTGCGGATCCTCAGGATGATTGGCGCTGGCACATGTATGACACCGTTAAAGGCTCTGATTACATTGGTGATCAAGACGCTATCGAATATATGTGTGCGACTGGCCCTGAAGCTGTTTTTGAGTTAGAGCACATGGGTTTGCCATTCTCTCGTACTGAAGAGGGGCGTATTTATCAGCGTCCTTTTGGTGGTCAGAGTAAAGATTTTGGTAAGGGGGGGCAGGCTGCTCGTACCTGTGCAGCGGCGGACCGTACTGGTCATGCCTTGTTGCACACCTTGTATCAAAGCAATGTTAAAAATAATACGGTTTTCCTCAACGAGTGGTTTGCTGTTGATATTGTTAAGAACCAAGACGGCGCTGTTGTTGGTGTTATGGCGATTAACATGGAAGACGGTGAAGTCGTATATATAAAAGCGAAAGCAACTGTATTTGCTACAGGCGGTGCTGGTCGTATTTATGCTTCTACCACCAATGCCCACATTAATACGGGTGATGGTATTGGTATGGCTTTACGTGCAGGTTTCCCTGTACAAGATATTGAAATGTGGCAGTTCCACCCAACCGGTATTGCGGGTGCGGGTGTGCTTGTTACAGAAGGCTGTCGCGGTGAAGGCGGTTACTTAGTTAATAAGGATGGCGAGCGCTTTATGGAGCGTTATGCGCCAAACGCTAAAGATCTAGCGGGTCGCGATGTGGTTGCACGCTCCATGGTGCTAGAGATTCTAGAGGGGCGCGGTTGTGGTGAAAACGGCGATCACGTTTTCCTTAAGCTAGATCACTTGGGTGCTGAAACACTGAATCAGCGTTTGCCGGGTATTCTTGAGTTGAGCCGTACTTTTGCTCATGCAGACCCAATCAAAGAACCTATTCCGGTTGTGCCAACTTGTCACTATATGATGGGTGGTATCCCAACAAACGTTGATGGTCAGGCCTTAATGACAGGCGCTGATGGCGGCGATAAGGTTATTGATGGTTTCTATGCTTGTGGTGAGGTGGCGTGTGTATCTGTGCACGGTGCTAACCGTTTAGGTGGTAATTCACTACTCGATCTTGTTGTATTTGGTCGCGCCTCTGGTTTGTTTATTGAAAAATCGTTGCGTGAAGGCATCGAGTTGCGCGATGCGACAGACTCAGATTTCGACGCGGCCTTGAGTCGTTTGGACAAGCTCAATAACAATACAGGTGGTGAACAAGCTGCCGTCGTTCGCAAAGACTTGCAGAGCATCATGCAGAATCACTTTGGTGTATTCCGTAAGGGTGAGTTTATGCAAGAGGGTATTAAGAAGTTAGAAGCTTTGCGTGAGCGTGTTGAGAATTTAGAGCTTGCAGATAAAACCATGAGCTACAACACTGCTCGTATTGAAGCTTTAGAGGTTCAGAATTTATTTGAAGTTGCAGAAGCGACTGCGATTGCAGCTGAAGAGCGCAAAGAAAGTCGCGGTGCGCATGCGCGTGATGACTTCCAAGAGCGTGATGATGAGAATTGGTTGTGTCACTCAATGTACGATCCAACAACTAAGAAAGTTGGTAAGCGTGACGTGAACTTTAAACCAAAAACTGTCGATACCTTCGAACCGAAGATTCGTACTTATTAATCTGGATCGCGATTAGGAGAAAGTAAAAATGTTGACAGTTGAAATCTATCGCTACAACCCAGACACGGATAAAGAGCCAAGCATGAAGTCGTATCAGCTTGATACGCAAGGTAAGGACTTGATGGTTCTTGATGTGCTTGAGCAAATTAAAGAGCAAGACCCATCGCTTGCGTATCGTCGTTCTTGTCGTGAAGGTGTATGTGGCTCTGATGGTTTAAATATTAACGGTAAAAATGGCTTGGCGTGTATTACACCTTTGTCTGCTTCTGTTAAAAAGAATAAGTTGATTCTTCGTCCTTTGCCTGGGTTACCGATTATTCGTGATCTTGTGATCGACATGAGTCAGTTCTACGCTCAATATGAAAAGATTGAGCCGTATTTGCAGAATAATACACCTGCGCCTGCCATTGAGCGCAAGCAAAGCCCTGAAGAGCGAGAAAAGCTTGATGGTCTTTATGAATGCATTTTGTGTGCGTGCTGTTCAACTAGTTGTCCGTCGTTCTGGTGGAATCCAGATAAGTTTATTGGTCCATCTGGTTTGCTTCAGGCATATCGCTTTTTAGCGGATAGTCGTGATACAGCAACAGAAGAGCGTTTAGCTAAATTGGATGATCCGTACAGTGTTGTGCGTTGTCACGGTATTATGAATTGTGTTGAGTCTTGTCCTAAGGGGCTAAACCCAACCAAGGCAATTAGCAGTATTCGTAATATGATGTTACAGCAGAGTACCTAATTTTAGGTTGTCTGCAGTTTTAATGTGAGTCGTAAGAGGGTTGTTTACGGCTCATATATAACGACAGCTTGGTTTTAATTAGCCGAGCAATAATTACTGGAAGCCCACAAGGCTTTGTGGATAATGTGCTCTAGTGTGAGTATTGGGGTGTTGGTGCATTTGCCTGCAAACTATACTCTACCGATGCATTACGAGCTGACATTGTCTGACGTCAATTATCGTTGATTTAAGTAGTACAAGGTCCGTTTTTACGGGGAAAGAGATGCAAGAAAGTTTAATGGAGCTGCTGTGGAGTACATCCCACTTTTCAGGTGGTAATGCCCCATATGTTGAAGAACTCTACGAGTCTTACTTAAAAGACCCTAACTCGGTGGCGGATAGCTGGCGAGAAACCTTTGACAAGCTACCCCGCGTAGAGGGTGTGGTGACTTCAGATGTACCACATTCTGAAATTGTTGATTATTTTGAGCAGCTCGGTCGCAGTAATGTACGTTACTCCGCGAAACCGGGGGAAGGCTCTTCCAGTATTGCGCACGAACGCAAGCAGGTTGAAGTAGTTCAGTTGGTGAATGCCTATCGATTAAGTGGCCATCAACGAGCAAACTTAGATCCTCTTGGTTTGCAAAAAACTCGCAGCGCTCCTGATTTAGATTTAGGTTTTCACGGTCTTAATACCGCTGACTTAGATTCTGTTTTCCAAACCGGTGATATGGGCTTTGGTTATGCAGAAGGTTTGTTGCGTGACATCATTGGTGATCTAGAAAAAACCTACTGTGGCAATATTGGCGCTGAGGTGATGCACATCACCAATTATGAAGAGCGTCGCTGGTTGTTGCAGCGCTTAGAGAGTAGCCGTTGCCGCCCAAGCTTTGATGATGAAGCTAAACTCAGCATCTTGAAGCGTATGACTGCGGCTGAAGGCTTAGAGCGTCATCTCGATAGTAAATACCCAGGCACAAAGCGTTTTGGTCTTGAAGGGGCTGAAAGTTTTGTTCCATTAATTGATGCCACCATTCAGCGCACCGGTAGTTATGGTGCTAAAGAGATGGTTATTGGCATGGCCCACCGTGGCCGCTTAAATACCTTGGTTAATGTTCTTGGTAAAAACCCAGCTGATTTGTTTGATGAATTTGAAGGTAAAAGGCTGGTAGATACTTCGGGTGATGTTAAGTATCACCAAGGTTTCTCATCAAATGTTATGACCCCTGGCGGTGAAATGCACTTGGCTTTGGCGTTTAACCCAAGTCATTTGGAGATTGCCTCGCCTGTAGTTGAAGGCTCTGTTCGCGCTCGTCAAGATCGCCGAGAAGATGCAGATGGTCATAAAGTAATTCCAGTTGTTATTCATGGAGACTCTGCCTTTGCCGGTCAGGGTGTTGTCATGGAAACCTTCCAAATGAGTCAAACTCGCGCGTATAAAACGGGCGGTACGATTCATATTGTTATTAACAATCAGGTTGGTTTTACTACTAACAAACAAGAAGACGTTCGCTCTACTGACTACTGCACCGACGTAGCCAAAATGATCGAGACGCCTATCTTCCATGTTAATGGTGATGACCCTGAAGCAGTTGTGTTTATTGCGAACCTTGCTGCGGACTACCGCAATGAGTTCAAAAAAGATGTAGTGATTGATCTTGTTTGTTATCGCCGTCGTGGCCATAACGAAACGGATGAGCCGTCGTCAACTCAGCCGTTGATGTACAAGGCGATTCGCGCGCATAAAACGACTCGCACTCTTTTTGCTGAGAAGCTGGTGGCTGAGGGTGTATTGAGTCAGCAGGAGGCGGACGATCTTACTCGCGGTTATCGCGACATGTTGGATCGCGGTGAATCGGTTGCTCGCGGTTTGGTGAGTGAACCAGATAAAAGCTTATTTGTTGATTGGACTCCTTATATCGGTCACGACTGGCATACGCCTGCTAACACCGGCGTTAGCTTGCCTAAATTGCAAGAAATTGCTGATAAGGTAAGTCATGTTCCAGACGGTATTCAGGTTCAACGCCAGGTTGCTAAAATTTACGATGACCGCAGGAAAATGGCTGGCGGTGCGTTACCCATTAACTGGGGTATGGCTGAAACCTTGGCTTATGCAACCTTGCTGGAAGAGGATTATGAAATCCGAATCTCTGGCCAAGATGTGGGGCGAGGTACTTTTAGTCACCGCCATGCGGTTGTACATAATCAAAAGGATGGTGAGAGCTATATTCCTCTTGAAAATGTTAAAGAAGGGCAGCCTCGTTTTGATATTTACGACTCGTTATTGTCTGAAGAAGCCGTATTGGCTTTTGAGTATGGCTATGCAACAACCGCTCCTAAAGGTTTGGTGATTTGGGAGGCTCAGTTTGGTGATTTTGCTAACGGCGCTCAGGTTGTTATTGACCAGTTTATTAGTAGTGGTGAGCACAAGTGGGGCCGTTTGTGTGGTTTGACTTTGTTGTTACCTCACGGGTACGAAGGGCAGGGGCCTGAGCATAGCTCAGCACGTTTAGAGCGCTTTATGCAATTGTGTGCTGAGCACAATATGCAGGTGTGTATCCCAACCACGCCTGCGCAGGTTTTCCATATGCTTCGTCGTCAAGCGGTTCGTCCTATGCGACGTCCGTTAATTGTGATGAGCCCTAAGTGGATTTTGCGTCACAAGCTTGCGACCTCAAGTCTTGAGGAATTGACGGAAGGTTCATTCCTACCGGTGATTGGTGAGCAGGAGCTGGCTCCTGAGAAAGTAAAACGTGTTGTGCTTTGCAGTGGTAAAGTTTATTACCACCTACTTGAAGCGCGCATGGAGCGAGAGCAAGAAGACGTTGCTTTGATTCGGATTGAGCAGCTTTATCCTTTCCCTGAAGAAGATTTACGTGTGGCGCTTGAGCCTTACGCTGATGTAACTGACGTGGTCTGGGTACAAGAAGAACCAATGAACCAAGGGGCTTGGTATAGCAGCCAGCACCGTATGCGCCGTGTTGTTGAGCGTGTAAATAGCGATGCATATTTACGCTACGCAGGTCGCACCGCGTCATCAGCCCCAGCGGCTGGTTATATGTCTACCCATTTAGAAGAGCAGGCTAGGTTTATTAACGCCGCTTTAGACCTAGATGTGTAACTTAATTAAATATCGAGCCCACAAAATTAACTGAGCCTAAACGGACAAGAAAAGAAATGACCACTGAAATCAAAGCGCCTACTTTTCCGGAATCAGTACAAGACGGCACCATCGTTACTTGGCACAAGCAAGTTGGTGAAGCTGTTAGCCGAGACGAGCTTCTTGTCGAAGTTGAAACTGATAAAGTTGTATTAGAAGTTGTTGCTCCTGCGGACGGAACTGTTGCTGAAATTGTAAAAGGCGAAGGTGACGTTGTAGAGAGCAATGAGTTGCTAGGTAAAATTACTGAGGGCGCTGTAGCGGCGGCTCCAGCTGAGCCGGCGGCTGCTCCTGAAACTGCCCCAGCTGCTAGTAGCAATGAAGATATTAAAGCAGCTCCAGCTGCTCGTAAATTAGCGTCAGAAAAAGGCGTTGATCTGTCTTTAGTTAGCGGTACTGGTAAAGGCGGTTTAATTACTAAAGCGGATGTTCAAGCATTTGAGCCAGCGACGGCTCCCGTAGCTGAAGCTCCAGCACCTGTCAAAGCGGCTGCGCCAGCGGCGTCCCCTGCGATTGAGGTTCAGCTTGGTGAGCGTGTTGAAAAACGCGTGCCAATGACGCGCTTGCGTTCACGTATTGCTGAGCGTTTATTAGAGGCAACACAAACAACGGCCATGTTGACCACCTTTAACGAGGTGAACATGGCGCCAGTGATGGAGCTTCGCAAGAAATATAAAGATCAGTTTGAAAAATCTCACAATGGCACGCGCTTAGGTTTTATGGGCTTTTTCGTAAAAGCGGCCGTTGAAGCTTTGCGTCGTTTCCCTGCTGTAAACGCATCAATCGATGGTAAAGATATTGTTTATCACGGTTACCAAGATGTTGGTGTTGCGGTAAGTACTGAAAAAGGTTTGGTTGTGCCTGTGTTGCGCAACGCTGAAAACATGGGCCTTGCAGACATTGAGTCTGGTGTGCGTGACTTTGGTTTGCGTGCTCGCGATGGTAAGTTAGGCATTGAAGAGATGACTGGTGGTACCTTTACCATTACTAATGGTGGTGTATTTGGATCGTTAGTATCAACGCCAATTTTGAACCCACCTCAGTCTGCGATTTTGGGTATGCACAAGATTCAAGAGCGCCCAATGGCTGTTAATGGTGAAGTTAAA